>JACZYD010000056.1 GCA_022571255.1 Bacteroidota bacterium | reverse complement strand
CGGGCAGGTCACTTTGTTTCGGTCGCCAGGAATATGATGAACGGTACTGGCCGATCGTATTTCGTGATGGGTATCGATCATGCCCTCGCGCTTGGTGTTGAGGAAGATCCTGATATTCGTCCAGCGGGTGCTTTTTCCATGCGTGGTCACTCTGTAGGTGGATTTGGATCGGTCACCACCAACAAAATTATTGCGACCATTGCGGGCGACGTATTCGGTAAAAAGGTTCAGGCCTACCCGAAATATGGCTCAGAAAAGAAAGGCCTTCCGACCACGTATTATCTCACCGTCGCCGACGAACCGATACGTTCGCACTCCGAGTTGCGCCATGTTGATTTTGTCCCGCTTAACGACATGAACGCTTTCATGTACGGGAATCCCCTGAGCGGATTGCAGCCGGGTGGAACTCTGTTTATCCAGACATCCAAGACATCACCCGAGGACGTATGGGCCCGTGTACCATCGGCGGCTAAATCCAGAATCCGGGAAGACGGCATCCGTGTGATGGCACTTGATTCGGCAAAGATCGCCCGTGAAGAAGCGCCTTCTGCAGACCTCGAAGTTCGAATGCAGGGGGTCGTTCTGCTTGGAATATTCATGAAGGTTACGCCGTTCGCAAAACAGGCCGGACTTTCCCAGGAACAGGTGCGTTCCGGGATTTCAGTTATATCGCCCCGGAGATTCCGGAATTCATACACGACAACTGTGTGGGCTGCATGAGCTGTGTCATTCAGTGTCCCGATACCGCTATCCTCGGGAAAGTGGTCAAACAGCATACACTGAATTCTCAGACCGAACGTCTTAAGAACGGCAACGCCTCGTATCTGCAATCCCAGTTCACCGAGACCAAAAAATTCTTTGATGCTCCGAAGAAAAAAGGCAACGATCCCGGGCTGTTCGGCATCTTCATCGACCCGACGAAGTGCAAAGGATGTCGCGAGTGTGTTGAGGCGTGTGAGGATCTTGGATACAACGCCCTCAAGATGATCGAGAAAGAAGACGATACGGTGCCCGCATATCAGATGGGGTTCGATTTTTTCCGCAGTCTGCCGGCTACGCCAAAGGAATATATCAGCGATAAACTTCCCGTCGACATGATGCTTGCGGAAGACAGCATGTTGTACGTGGGTGGCGCCGGCTCCTGCGCGGGATGCGGTGAGGCTACGGTCCTTCGGATGTGGCTGGCCGCGCTCGGTTATGTATACAGAGCCGAAAATATCGGTATCGTTGCCTCAACAGGGTGTAATACCGTATATGGAAGCACGTATCCTTTTAATCCATACCTGGTGCCGTGGACCAACAGCCTCTTCGAAAACGGACCTGCGGATGCGATAGGAATTCGACTCCGGTGGGATCAGCTCGGCTGGCAGGACAAGCAGCTCTGGGTGATTGGAGGAGACGGAGCCATGCTCGACATCGGTTTTCAGAGCTTGAGCCGTGTTCTGACCTCCAATTTGAATATCAAAATTCTGGTGCTTGATACACAGGTATATTCCAACACGGGCGGACAGTCATCGACCGCTACGTTCACCGGTCAGGAAACCAAGATGAGCCAGTTCGGTACCGCTATCTCCGGCAAACAGGAGCAGCGTAAGGAACTGGGACGCATTGCCATGATGCATCCGAACACATTTGTGGCCCAGACTGTTGCATCAATCCCGAATCATTTTTACAAATCAATTCTGGATGCGGCCAGTTTCGACGGGCCGGCGATCGTGAATACATTCAATACATGTCAACCCGAACATGGCGTGGGTGATGATATGGCCCGGCATCAGGCAAAACTCGCCGTGGAGTCACGCACTTTCCCGACGTTTATTTTTGACCCCAGAAAAGGAGATACGATCCGGGAGCGACTCAGTCTTCAGGGCAATCCGGCGCAAAGAGAGGACTGGTATACGGTCCCGAAGACGAACGAGAAGATTGATTTTATCAGTTTTGCGAGGACCGAAGGACGGTTTGCAAAACAATTTGACAAGGACGGAAATCCGTCCAAGACCCTGCTTGCGGGTCAGGCCGATCGTCTGGCGAACTGGCATATTTTACAGGAATTGGCCGGTCTGCTGGGAGGATCGGGCGCAACGGCAGCCGCCGAATCGGGCGCAGCGCGAAGTGGCGCTGGGAAACGTCCTCCGGGCGCACGCGACGGCGCGAAAAAGGTTACCATGCCACCGGGCGCAGGAAAGAGGAAACCAAAACTTCCGCCTGGAATGGGATGATCAGGAACCGAGCAGTAAATGCGTAGATGCGTGCACAAGATCTCCCATGCTTTTGCAGTCGATGAAAACTGATTCGCCATGATGTCTGGCCAGTTGGGCACCGAGTTTCTGCACATTTTCTTTGCTTGAGATGCAATCCGCGCGCATGACGTTGATCAGCGCGTCGAAACGTCCGTGCGAAACGCGCAGTCGATTAGCGATCAGAGCCCGCTCTTCTTTCTGATACTGGATACGATTTTCGAGTGTGAGATACTTCATGCTCAAGTCCACGAACGTGTTGTTCTGAATCCAGAACTGCGGCATATAGGCTTTCATTCTCCAGTGATGAGTCTGCTGGTCGAAATCAATTGCTCGAAGCATGAAATGTGACCGTTCAAAATCGCGGCGGATCTCAACCACAAAATTTCCGGCGTGCATATCACCCAGCAGTCGCACGAAACAGCGTTCGTTGAATTTGACGAACTCTTTGCCCAGCCGTACAAGGTTGAAGCGGGAATTCGGCATTGCCCGGTCAATAAAATCTTCCGCAGGCATACCGATGATATGCTCTTCAACAAGGGTGTCGCCGTTGATAAAATAATTGATTCGGCTGGGCGAGAGAATATGTTCGAGTTCGAGGCCATACACGCGGTTGGCATCCGTGCGCTTGACATAATAATAATCGAAGTTCTCGTTCAGAGCATTCACAATTCTCACGCGGTATGGAAGAGTATTCCCATACAGGCACAGATCAATTCGATCCACATACAGATCGGCCACGGCCGACATATCCCCATCTGACTTCAGGATGGCGTACGAATTGAGCAGCGCATTACACACTTCCTGATGTTCAAGGCCCTGAAAAACCAGCGTCGACCAGTGCGTATCCTGGTGATGTTCATCATACAGAGGAACCGCATTGGCATATCGGGCAAGGTTCTCGAACCGGATGCCTGCGTTCCTCAGGCGATCATATCTTTTCAGGTACGCGCGAAGAGAATCGCCCACCGGGAAAATGGACTTTTTCCTGCTTATAAGCTTCGATTCCTTTTTCACTGACTGGTTTCCGTGGAGGGGAACAGTCTGGAGCTTCCTGTCATTTCATGGCGTGGCATGCGGTGCCGGGAAAGATAACGTCTTCCGTTGTACGAATAAGAAGTCTTTCTTTCAGATTCTGGATTCCTTGTCCAGCATTGATTAAACTTAGCAGGTGTGGCGCATTCACAGGCTCATCATCAGAGGCTCATCAAACGAAGGCCTGTCAAAAGGCCCTGATCCCAACATGCCATGGAAATTTCTCAGATTATAGGTCGAATCATACACATCGGTTTTGGAGTTTTCTGGGCCGGTACAATATTCTTCTATGTATTTCTTCTTGAACCCAGCATTCGTTCGCTCGGATCGGATGGCGGTAAAATCATGCAGGCATTGATCAAGAGAAGATTTCTCACTGTTGTTCCCGTCGCCGCGGCAATCACGATATTGTCCGGGGCAGACCTGTACTGGCGCGTCTCGGGCGGTATGTCGAGCGCGTGGATGGGGACTGCGTACGGTCAGGCACTGAGCACTGGCGCCGTGGCCGCACTGATGGCTTTTGTCATTGGAGTGTTTTTCATGCGTCCTGCCGCGTTGAGAATCGGGAAACTCGCGGCCGGCCTGGACGACGTGACTGACGATGACGAGCGCGACGGAATTACGGCACAAATCGACTCTCTGAAAAAACGCTCACGGGGTTTTGCACATTCTGTAGCATTCCTTCTTATTGTTTCCGTAGTAACCATGGCTATGGCGAGGCATCTGTAGGAAACGTTCGAAAGGACGTGCGCCGCGCTTTTATCATTGCTGACGAATCCTTCTCAGCCTCTGGATCATCACAGAATGTGTGATTCGGCCACTGGGGGTTTTGCGGCTGTCTGTTTTGCCGGGGTGGGTCGAATCGCTACTCTGGTATGTTTCGACCTGCGATGCGGAGTCAGGCTTTTTGCGGTGGGGTAACTTCACTGTGCCCGGCGACCCGTCCCCTTGGATTCAAATCGAAGGAGATTCAGACTTACGTTATTGTTTCCATCCGTAAGCGCTTCTGCAACCCGTTAATCAGAATTCGCCCTGTCGTCCTGTCAATGATCGATCGGCCATTTTACTTGATTACGGAACGGGTGATATACGAATCGTGCAAACACATCGCTACTCCTCTTCAGTCTGATTCAAAATCGACTGCCGCAATCGAACTGGCTAATCCGCCTATGAACTCAAGGACCGGTATATGAATCGGGTGTTTGTTGTACGTCTTCAGATCTGCCAGATTTTCGAATCGAGCAATCAGGGCCAGATCGTATGACCGCTCTGAACGAACGATATCTGCACCGACTTTCAAAGACTTCAATACTTCGATCTGTCCGTCCAGCTCGCGAATTTTTCGGACCGCTTTGTCTACGTTTTCCGGCGTTGGGTCTTTCAATTTGATCATTACCACGTGTGTGATCATATCTTACTCTTGCAAAGGGCTTGTTTCGATAAGATCCGGATTTATGCAAGATAACGATTACAGGATGTGGCGAACGAATCGGCATCACATTGGCCGACAAATCCTTGACACGTTACAACATCGTATCTGAATTGTCCGCCGCAGGGCTTTGTAAACCGTAACCACATGCCGCGCAGGTACAAGTTCATCACTTTCGGGTCCTTGATCGGACTGTTCGCAGGTTTTGTTGCCGGCTATGCGGTATACGATGGTGGCGCGGCTTTCATGGACGGCCCGATGTCCGTCCTTCGTCCGATCGAGATGTTCTGGATCGACCTGCTTCGGATCATTGTCTATCCACTCATCGTCTCCTTTCTTGTACTAGCTGTCGCAGCCGCGGCTGAAACAAAGGTTGCCGGTAAAATAGGAGCGTGGGCGCTGGGCACGCACGTTGTGCTGCTTTTTATCGTGACCGCATTTACGGTTACCGTCGGGCCTGCCATCTTGAATACGGATCCACTCTCTTCGGAATCTGTGCAGGCCTTTCGGGATCACGCCCTGAATTCCCTGGAAATGGATGATACTGCGCCGAACGCCGCGGCGTTGGATCGGGCCGCGGCTCAAAAGGGTCTTTCATTTCTGGAGAGGCTTTATGAGACGCTGCTGTCTGTCAACATTGTGATCGTTTTGATTTTTTCCGTTGTTTTCGCTTTAGCGCTCGGCCGTGTGCGAGAAGGATATCGAGATCCGGTGCTGCTTTTTTTTCGGATGCTGAGCAAGTACTCGTTGTATGCAGTGGAGGGACTTTTATTGGTCATGCCCCTCGTTGTGCTCGTCGTGACGTACGATGTGGTCGCCAGGATGGGCGGCCGTTTCGCAGGAACGATGGGGTTCTGGGTGATTCTGTTGTCTTCGCTGCTGCTGATTGTTACCCTTGCGCTGTATCTTGTGTCGTTCTGGGCAGGGAAGGTATCGCCGGGCCGATTCGCTCGTGCGATGTTGCCGGTTCAGATTCTCGCGTTCGCGAGTCGCTCATCTCTTGTTTGTCTACCAAAATTACTCGAAGCCGCCAACAAAGGACTGGCGCTGCCCGAAAGGGTTACGGGAATTGTGTTGCCACTCTCTGTGTCGAGCTTCAAGTTGAACCGAATGGTTTCGACACCGATGAATATGTTTTTCCTGACGTATTTATACGGAATCGAACTTGACCCGGCGCTCGCGGCCAGTCTGGTGTTCACCGCGATGATATTGAGTTTTGCTATTCCGGGAATACCCAGTGGTGGAAAATTTACCACTCTACCGATCTATCTGGCGGCGGGTGTCCCGGTGGAAGGGGTCATCTTGTTGAAAGCTGTGGACGCGATTCCCGACATCTTCAAGACCTTGATCAACGTGACGGAAGACCTGACACTTACCACCGTCGTCGCGAGATTTGCAGGACCGGAATAGATGATATTTTTCCTGATAGAAGCTTTTGAGCGGGGATCTGTCGAGACGCTTGAAAAGCGTGTTGGCACAGATCTCGGGGCGCGCATCAAGTGTCTGATCTATGACGATCTTCCGCTGCTGCCAGATTTTGGTCCGGGGACGTACATATTTGGAAATTTTGGCCTTCTCTCCCGTGCCTATCAGACGTATTCCCTTGAATTGGCGGACGCCCTGACGGATGCGGGTCCTGGTTTTCGCGTGCTGAATCATCCTCGCAGGGTGCTCGACAGATTCGAGTTACTGAAAAAAATGGCCGCCGACGGCATCAATGATTTTCAGGTTTACAGGGCCAGAGAGTGGCGCGCCTGTACCCTTTCTTTTCCGGTTTTTGTAAGAGACAAGGATGATCACGCCGGAAGCAGGACGGATCTGATCCATGATGAAATCACGTTGGAACGCGAGATATCCAGGCTGACTCGCCTGGGCCGGAATCAGATGGATAACCTCATCATCGTTGAATTCTGCGACACATCGGATGCGTGCGGATTTCATCGAAAATATTCTGCCCAGCGGGTGGGAGATAACATACTGACGCGGTGTCTGAATTTCAGCGACGGGTGGATTACGAAACAGGACGACACCGGCTATCGGTATTCGGGGACACTCGAGCCGCATTCGGAGCGGATCGAGGAGGAGATGCAGTACATGAGAAGCAATCCTCATGAAAACTGGTTGCGCCGCGTGTTTTCCATTGCCGGGATAGAGTATGGACGAGTCGATTACGGGGTTCTTGACGGACGACCCCAGCTGTGGGAGATCAATACGGCACCGGCAATGGGCGGTATGGGAAACAAAAAAAGGTCAGAGGCAAAGCTCGCATTGAGGAATCGCCGCACGTTTACGCGTACACATTTCTATGAACGAATGGGTCCCGCGCTGGAATCGATTGAGCCCGAGCGCGAGCACGCGGACGATCCGCCAGTCAGAATACAGATTTCGGACTCATTGAAGAGGAAACTGCTACGAGAGAGATGGTATTCACGGGCCAGTGCGTCGCTGAAGAAGGGGCTCGAACGCCTTGGATGGTACAGACTTCCCGGCTTCGCGCGATCCATCGGCCGAGCGCCGAACGGTGTTTCTCAAGAACGTGAACGAACATTTGCGCCGAGACGGGAGAGATCCCATACCGCGCGCACGCCTTTTGCATCGACGCCTTGAGATAGGGATATTGCGGCCCTCCCAATCACCAAGTCCCGACGAACATGAAAGTGACGCGCTTCCCGGTTATCGCCATCATTCTTTGCAGTTCAATCGCTGCGGCCGGTTCTGTTACCGCGACCGCGCAGGATCGACTCGATACCGAGTATGGTGATCTCATCGAAGAGTTTACGACTGACACCCGGTTTTCGAATCACATGGTCGATCATCTGCCTGCATCCGATACTGTGCCGTCGCCGCTGGAATACTTCGGAACGATTATCGGCGACCCCGGCGTACTGCACTCCACAACTGAAATCTACGCCTACCTTCGTGCGGTGGCCGAAGCCTCTCCGCGGGTCCACGTTCGATCCATCGGCCGAACAGAAGAGGATCGCGAAATGATCGAGGTGATCATTTCGTCGGAGGCGAATATGGCTGATCTGGAGGAGAATCGTCGGCGCTTGAATCGTCTTGCAGATCCGAGGACGGTTTCAGAAGAGGAGGCTGCCCGGCTTATTCGTGATACCACGCCAATTTATTATATCACCGCCGGGCTTCATTCACCGGAAACGGGCAGTCCGGAAATGGTCATGGAACTGGCTTACCGGCTGGCTGTGGGTGAATCGGAACTCGTTCGGTCGATTCGGGAAAATGTGGTTCTCATTTTTACGCCCGTTGCGGAGCCGGACGGTCGAGACCGCGTGGTGGATATCTATAAATATGCAGCGGCGAACGACAGCATCGGTCCGAATCTTACGTATTGGGGTGCATACGTTGCGCACGACAATAACAGAGACGGGTTCGGGTTGTCGCTGGCTCTGACGCGAAACATCCTCGATACTTTCCTGCACTGGAAACCCCAGGTGATGCACGACCTGCACGAGTCGGCGAACTATCTCTATACATCGACGGGACTTGGTCCATACAATGAACACATCGACGCGATCACGATCGACGAGTGGCACAAAATGGCGTATGAAGAGGTCGCTGAGCTGACGAGGCGCGATATGCCCGGCGTCTGGACGCACGCGTTTTACAACGGGTGGGCGGCAAACTATCTGATCTGGATCGCGAACACGCGCAACAGTATCGGACGATTCTACGAAACGCTGGGAAACTCGAAACCGGGTACGTATGAGAGAAAACTGAATAAGAAGGCCACGTCACGTGAGTGGTACCGGCCCAATCCGCCACTCGAAAAAACGGACTGGTCGCTTCGCAACAATACCAATTATATGCAGAGCGGTGTTCTGGTTGCGCTGAATTATGTGGCGGAAAACGCCACCGAGTTCGTCGAGAATTTTTATATCAAATCCAGGAAGTCGGTGGAAGCCGGGAAGACGCGAGCGCCGTATGCCTGGGTCATTCCGAGAGAGCAGCTTCGGGTATCGGGCACGTCGAATCTCATCAATTTGCTGATGAGGCACGGCCTCGAAGTGCATATCGCAATGGATTCGCTGATGTGGACGGAGGACGAGGATTCACTCGGCGTGCCGGCGGGATCCTACGTCGTGCGTATGGATCAGCCATACAGGACGCTCGCCCTTGTTTTGCTTGACAAACAGGTGTTTCCCAAGGGGGCGAAGCCGCCTTACGACGATACGGGCTGGACGTTGCCGTTCATGCATAACGTAACGGCATACAAAGTTTCCGACCCGGAGATTCTACAGGCGCCCATGCGCCGGATCGACGAACCTCTGAACAAAGAGGGGGGCATTCGCGGCAGCGGCGGCGACGACGTCTTTGCCATCAACCATACTACGGACGACAATTTTGCCGCCATCCGCTTCCGGTTGCCGGATATCGAGTTTCAAGCCGCCGAGGCTCCTTTCACTGCTCGCGACAAGCCGTTCAACGCCGGCTCATTTCTGATCGAAAAGGATGGGAATCCCGCCGATCTGAGGAAACGGATCGAGCGGGAGGCGGAGGCGCTCGGACTCATCGTTCATTCGCTTGATGAGATGCCGGACGTGGCGACACACTCGGTCGAGGTACCCCGCATCGGTCTGATTCACACCTGGGTGAGCACGCCGCAGGACGGGGGCTGGTGGCGGCTTGCATTCGATCGAATCGGTATCCCGTACACCTATCTCGGAGAGCAGGATCTGGCAACGGAAGATCTGTCGCTGTTTGACGTGTTGATTCTGCCTCGAAACGGTGCTTCTTCGCAGCAGCTTGTCGCCGGGAATTCAAGAGTGGGGCCGCCAATTCCGTGGATGCCTTCCTCGGATTACCCCAGTATCGGCCATATCGATCAGACGACTGATACAAGAACCGGAATGGGATATTACGGTGTGGCTGCGCTGAAAGAATTTGTGGAGCGAGGAGGGGTATTCATCACGGAAGGAAACACAAGCGCATTTCCTATTGATATGGCCATTACGCGTCGTATATCGATCAGCCGAACCCCCGATTTGCAGGCGCGCGGGACTGTTGTCAGAACGGTGGTCGCCGACAGTCTGAGCCCGATCGTCTATGGGTACGGCGTTGAACTGCCTGCCTATTTCAATCAGGCGCCGGTGTTTCAGATCAATAAACGGCTTGGCGGGACCACGACACCCGAATGGGTTAAAGACGCGATCTGGGAGGAGGAAATGCCGCGCGTCGTAATGCAGTTTGCGGAAGACGACATCAGCATGAGCGGAATGTTGACGGGCGAGGATGCGCTTACCGGGAAACCTTCGGTCGTGGACGTTCCGGTGGGTGAGGGCCACGTCGTCCTGTTTGCGATCCGCCCGTTCCGAAGATGGAACACACAGGGCAGCCATGCCCTCGTCTTCAACACGATGCTGCACTGGAACGACCTCCGCGTCGGATGGCCCGAAAGACCCGATGACGACGAGGATGAGGAGGACGAGGAGACCCTGTCAAACAATGGCCACGGATTTGAATATCAGGCCCATTGATACGTTCTGGAAACGTCCTGTAGTTTTCGCGGGTTGACCCGTGCATCATCGGGCCAGGACTGTTCGGCCTGAATTATCCGGCCCGGACTGGTCGCCGAAATTCTCAGCAAGATTGTAAAACCGGATACGCGAATCAGCGAATCCCGCCACGACCTCTCGGGTGTCATCCGTGCATGCGTCCCCGACGATAATCAATTCCCAATCTTCAAAGGTTGATCGAATAAGGCTGCTTATCGCATAAAAAAGAACGTTCGAACGATTGTATGTTGCCGTTACGACCGAGATCACGAAGTCAGGAATGAGTTTTTTATTTTAAACGAAAATACGACATTACAGGCAGTTCGGTCGTTCGGCATTTCGGTCGTTCGGCAGTTCGGCAGTTCGGCAGTTCGGCAATTCGGCGGAATGCTCGATTCTTTCGTGTCGAGGTGCGACGGTGAATCCGTAAGTTGTTATGTTTCTATGGGGGCAAGGTTTTGCTGCCCGCAATAATTTCTACGGGCCGCAAGGAACATCAATCGAGAACGGAGCACAGGGATGGGCAGGAACCGGCTTGAAGTTTTCAGTGATGGTGTACTGGCCATCATCATTACCATCATGGTCCTCGAAATCAAGGTTCCTCACGGCGAGTCGATTTCGGATCTGAAACCGTTGATACCGGTATTTTTAAGCTACGTGCTGAGTTTTATTTATCTCGGCATTTACTGGAACAACCACCATCACATGTTTCACACGTTTCACCGAGTGACCGGACCGATACTGTGGTCGAACCTTCATCTCCTGTTCTGGTTATCACTCATCCCGTTCGCAACCGGGTGGATGGGTGAAAACAACTTTTCAGCAATGCCGTCCGCGATTTATGGCGTGATTCTGTTGATGGCCGCCATAGCCTACTGGATGCTGCAGCTGTTCATCATCAGATCACAGGTTCTTGTGAATCACGAGTCCTGATATCATGAACAAAACGAAAGGCGTAATTGGTATTCTCACCGGAGGTGGCGACGTTCCCGGACTGAACCCTGCCATTCGTGCCGTGACCCTGCGGGCGATACGAGAAGGCTATCAGGTTCTGGGCATTCGGCGCGGCTGGGCCGGATTGGTCGACCTGGTTCGCGACGAAAAAGCGGACAATTCAGACTGCGTACAGGTGTTGACGGAGAGCCGCGTGGACCACGCCGGACGGACGGGTGGCACGTTTCTACACTCTTCTCGTACGCGCCCCAGCCACCTGCCCAAAGCCTCCTTGCCCGACCATCTGAAAGACGCCTACACATCTGAAATCAACGACGTAACACCGGATGTACTGAAGAATCTGGAATTCCTGAATATTGATTATCTGATTCCAATCGGAGGCGACGACACACTCAGTTATGCGCATCGGCTTCACGAAGAAGGTGTCAAGGTCGTCGCCATTCCCAAGACGATGGACAACGATGTGCCCGGAACGGACTATTGCATCGGCTTCAGCACGTGCGTGACGCGCACGATCCACCTGGCCCACAGACTTCGAACCTCGGCCGGCTCACACGAACGGTTCCTGGTGATCGAGGTGTTTGGAAGGTATGCTGGATTTACTGCTTTGCTGCCGACCATGGCCGGTGCCGTCGACCGCTGCGTGATACCGGAATCCAGCTTCGAGATGGAGCATTTGGCAGAGCTCCTCAGCTATGACCGGAAGCGTCATACCAGCAATTATGCTGCCGTGCTGGTTTCAGAGGGTGCTCAGATGTCGCACCAGGATGAAATGTCGTATAGAGACGCAACGGTCGATCAATATGGTCATCGAAAACTGGGAGGGATCGGTGATCGGGTGTCGGCCGAGCTGAAGGAGTTATCCCCCAGGTTCAACAACGGAAGGCCGGTGAATGTCATCAATCAGCGGCTCGGTTATCTGGCACGAAGCGGTGAGCCGGACGCCATAGACTCCATCGTGCCCATGGCTTTTGGCAATCTGGCCCTGGATTTGATTCTGGCGGGTACTTCCGGGCGGCTCGTTTGTCTGCGCAACGGTTGTTACAACAACATTCCCATTGAATCCATCATGGGAAGAAAGAAAGTAGTCGACGTGCAGAAGTATTTCGATCTGAATCGCTTGCGCCCCAAGTATGATACGTTTCTGCAACAACCGCTGTTTATCATGACCAGCGAAGATTAGATGCCTGATCCGAGCTCGGGTGGTCGATGAATTGTATGCGGCGTATCAGTAAGCAATTCATGCTGTATGGCACGAATAGGGTGATTTCCTTACTAAATGGTCAGATAGGTTGAATTCCTTACTAAATGGTACAGACAGGGTGAATTCCTTACTAAATGGTCAGATAGGTTGAATTCCTTACTAATTGGTACCGACACGGTGATTTCCTTACTGACTGATCGAAAAGGCCCTGCCGGCGCAGCAATTATTGCAGATTCAAACGACGACTTTCCTGATTCCCGGCCCATTCGCATTGCCTCACTTCTCCGGGCGCGTGCCCCTTTTTTCGTAGCAGAGACAGGACTGAGAATCTAACCTGACCTCAGGATCAGGACCGGTATCTTCCCATAATACACGAAAGGGATATTATGGGGAACAGACAGCGCTTCAGCGCAACATTGAAGTTCGACGTTCTTCGCGAGGCCCTCATGGGCGAGCGAACGGAAGTCGAGATTGCCCGGTGACATGGCGTGCATCCGGTGTCTCCAACTGGAAGGCAAAGTTTCTCAAGAACGGCGCCACGGTTTTGGCTAAAACAATTGGCTTCGAAACAAGGAACGCGAAATCGCCCACCTCGAACACCTGCCGGACATTCTCCCTTGTCGGGAACCCATGCAGTTCTAAGGACCGAATCGAATCTTTCTGAGGCAGTTCTGAGCTTCTGGTCGATTTCAGAGCCACGCGTCAATGATTGAATTATAGAATCTCGTATTTGGGCCATAGACATCGGATAATTTGTGTCCCCGATTCGAGAGTAACATTCCTTGTTCAGAGTATCGCGAATTGGCGTATAAATTGAAGGAAGAACCTCGATCGCCACGACACCGCTATCACCATCAATTTCAATTGCCTCAATGTCGACTTTCGGAACTGATGGTTCGAAGGCGCTCCTAATTAAATCTGTGATCCGCGACTTTAATTCCTGACATCTTGGAATAGGGTTCAGGCTCTGCGCTTTTGGGGGCGTTGCACCATCTTCTGCCATACCGAGAAGGAGAAGTCCATCGTCAGCGTTTGCGAATCCACCGACCTCCTTCAAAATGGCCTTCTTTACCGGACGTTCAAGCTTTCCACCCCGTACCATGCATTGAGCTCTCCTCTTTCCGATCGAAGATCAGCTTTAAATTCAAGCCGAAATGATTCCTCTTCGTTTCTTTCTATGAGAGACTCTAAAGATTGTTTGTCCATCACAGGTTGTGGAAATTTGTCGTTGGGCGTATAACGGCTGGCGGATCTGCGTAGCCGAACCGCAGAACCATACTATAAGTCGGGTCTCTGGGACGCATCGGGCAATATGGCTAATTCTTCACCATGAACAGGCCCCGTCTTGGGCAGGCGGGCAAGTGTTAGAATGCGTCTTTCCGCTTTCGGAGAACAAAGAGCCCTTCCTGAACGCTGGTCACAAGGACAGTACCGCTTGCAAAGAACGGGTATGTGCTCCACGCCCCGCTGAAGCCCGGTCCTTCCTTATATGGAGACGTGTCAAAGAAGCCTACCTCGACCGGATTTACGGGGTCAGTAATGTCCAGAACATGCAGGCCGTAACGATAGTTGGCCTGGTAGGCAAAGCCGTCTTTCAAGTAGAGATTGTGCGCACTGGCTGGCAATGACCCCATAAATTCATTGATCAGTACCGGGTCTTCTAGGTCTGCTAAGTCCCAGACCAACGTGCGGGTGGTTTCGACATTGCCGCGTACGACATCAGATTCGTCATCCTGATAGAAGTACCTGTGATCATCTGTCAGCCAGCCCTGGTGGATGTAGGCGGCATTGGGTGAAGAGGCGGTTGACAATACCACAGGATTCGCCTTGTCGGTCACGTCCATGATCTCGAAAACGGTCCCATTGGAATTTAGGCAGATCTCCTTCCCACTATAACGCAGGTCCGGCCCGTGATAGGTGATGCATTGGGAGTCGTGTGTTCCGCGTTCTCCTGTGGCGCATCCCACGAAAGTGGGATTCAGAGGGTCCTGAATGTCCATCATATACAGGCCGCCACCACATGTTTGGCGGTCAACCATATAGGCGAATCCCGTGTCCTCATTGATGATAATGTTGTGGGAGCTTGCAATGCCGCGGTAGTGAAAATCAGGTTCAAAAAGTGCAGGTGCGTCTGAGACGTCTCGGAGTCGAGTCAGATCGAAAACCTGCATTCCGTGGTCACCCGCTCCGTCCGCAACGATGAAGGCATAGTTTCGGTAGGTCTTGATGTCCCGCCAGAGCTGGGAGGGAGGAGTTCCCCAAGGCTTCGGCAGGTCACCTATCAGTACCGGGTTGACGGGATCTGTGATATCGATGAAAGATGTCCCATCGTTTCTGCCCACCAGCGCGTATTCGCGCCCTGTGTCGGGGTCTGTCCATCCCCAGTTGTCGTTCGTCCTAACCCCGCGGGCATTCTCCGGCGCCCTCAGAATGGAGTTCGGTATAAAGGACAGGAGCTCGACCTTGTCGCAATCGAATGGCCCGATTTTTCCATCCTCGCACACTCTCTCCTCACCCAGCAGGGCACCCAAAGCATCGGGCGGGCTCACAAGCATCTCTCCGTCGGGGGCATCCTCCGAGTAGACATATATCGCACCTGATTGGTGATGCATACCGGGCGCCGCCACGGCAACCACGCTGCCATTGGCGACGATGTGCTGCCCGAAAGCGTCCCGCTCAACCGTGTTCTCTAACTGAATTCTTCTTGGTACGTCGGGCAACGAGCCATTTGGACCAGCTTCGTACACGTAGGCTGAGCCGGTAAGATTTCCTTGTACGGTGGGTGCGCCAACCCATACGTCCGCTCCTGAGAATCCAACGCTGCTTCCAAACCGGTCTCCGGTTTCGCCACTGCTCAGACTCATTACTACTTCTGGCGCCCAGTCTGCATCTTCGCTCGCTCGTTTAAATGTGAACACGGCGCCACGACTCTCTTTCGAGCCGGGAGCGCCCACGAGGACCTGATTGCCCTGCACTGCAATGGCGCTACCAAAATTCGAAGCTGATTCGGAAAAGAAGGCAAGAGATGCCATTTCCGACCACACTCCGTCGTGGAATACGAAACTGGTCACCCGGCCGACTGCATCCAGACCGGCTTCATTGTCATCCCAGAGGGGTGCTCCGATCAAAGCGCGCCCATTCTCGAGGTGGATTGTAGCGCCAAACCGGTCTCCATCAGTTCCGCCTTCTGGCTGAAGACGAGCTTGCTCTGTCCACTGACCGTTGGCTCCTCGGCGATAGGCAAACACAACTCCAGCAGGTTTGGAGGATTCGGCCTCTTCTTGACGACGGGAGGGTGCGGCACCCGGCGCTCCTACCAGGAGCCAATCGCCATTGGCGGCGAGCGAAATGCCGAAATCCGTGTTACAGTATCCGTATTGGTTACAGCCCGGATCGACGCCTGACGTGCCGTTTCCAGCGACTGTGGCAGCGGGGCGCCATCCACTGTCACCCCTCTCATAGACGTGCACGGGCCCATTTCGTTGGCCAATGAAAAGCGTAACGCCCGTTTTTGCCAACACAGTGCCAAACCCATCGGCCCGATGGGCATCGGGGGCGACCAGGCGCTGTTCCAGCGTCCACGCTCCCTCGGTTTGGCGGTAGATGTAGACCGAGCCTTCACGGAACGTGGTATTGGGTTCGCCGATGATCAATTCGTCCTGGTCAAGAACAACCGCGTTGCCAAAAGAGCCGGATTGCCCCACGGCCTGAAGCGGTGCTGTTAGGAAGAGGACGAGAATGGAAAGCTGTTGAATGTAAGCGCGCATAATGAACGTGGGTGAGTGAAGGTCCGCGATCTCGAATACGGGTTCTAGATTGTCAAATGGTCATTGACAAGAAACGGTATTGTACCGCTAATTACAAAAGTCCGACCAACCTATCTGAATTCAAATCCCGACTTATAACGGCTGGTGGATCTGCGGACAGGGTTCGGGGCAGCTTTATTCTAATTGAAAACCTGCGAAAGGTCAATAGAGGTAACTTGAATGCCGAGGCGCCATATTTGACCGTGTGCTGCTCGCTTCGGGTGACCGCGAATCAGAAGTTAAATACCTGGCGGAGATAGGAGGATCACCGAAATATTTGCCAATCAGAGCCCAGAGATATTGACCCATTATTAGCTCCCTGAGTTTTGAATTTCGTTGTAATGAATCCCGTGGTCGACCAACGACAAACCATCTAACGGTTTCAGATATTTGTCAATTTTCGATGTTTCCCTCTCGCCAAACAGTTTCATTTATTTTCTGTAACCTGTACTATATGCACACCCCGATCTGTCCCACTTCTTTCACGGCAGACGACACGATAAACAGACTGGTGAATCTGATGAAACATAGTCTCTCTCTACTTGCACTTTTCCTGTCGGTATCTCTTGTAAATGCTCAAGACGTGATCATCCGCGCTGGCCACGTAGTAGACGTCGAGTTGAGTACCGTCCAAGATGATCAGATGATTCTTGTTTCGGACGGAATCATCACAGCAATTGGAACAGATATTGACATACCAAGCGGAGCACGAATCGTTGACCTCAGCGATTCATACGTGCTTCCGGGTCTTATTGACGCCCATACTCACATGGGGTTGACGAGACAGGCCAGGCGAGATTTCGGCGCATATTACTTCACTACGCTACTCGAATCCACTGCTTATCGTGCCATTGTGGGCGTTACAAATTTGAGATCCATGTTGGAGACGGGGTTCACCACAATCAGGGATGTGGGCAATGCAGGCAACTACGCGGATTCAGATCTGAGACGCGCGGTTGAGGAAGGCTGGATCCCTGGCCCCAAGATCATCAATTCCGGTCGCCTCATAGCACCTTATGGTGGCCAGTTTCATTTGCAACCGGAGAGAAAAGACCTCGCTGAGCCGGAATATTTCTTCGCAGATACACAGGAAGAACTCCGCAAAGCAGTCCGGCAAAACGTGCACTATGGGGCGACGGTGATAAAAATCATCGTCGATAATCAGCCGTACGTTTATTCGGAAGAAGATATGGCCGCTGCCGTGGATGAAGCGGCCCGAATGGGAATTCGGGTAGCTGCACATGCGTACTGGGACGAAACGGCAAAGAACGCCATCATGGGAGGAGTTGTATCGATCGAGCACGGGACTAATCTCTCGGACGAGATTCTACAGCTCATGAAAGATCGAAACGTGTATCTCGTCGGTACGGACTTTCCGCGCGAACGTTCTCCAAGAGAATACGACGCCAGAATCGATAGAATTGCCCGCGCATATCGCATCGGGACGCCCATGGCGTACGGCACGGACGAAACCTGGTACCGCGACGGCACGACGCGCGGATCGTTGTCACTGGAATATATAGACAGTTATCTCGAAGCCGGAGTACCGTCATCTTACATATTGAAAATGATGACCGTGAATGCGGCTGACTTACTGGGAATTGCGGACGAACGCGGCGTCTTGCGGGTCGGTCTTGCCGCTGACATCGTGGCAGTAAACGAGAATCCGCTTGAAGACATCACGTCCGTTCGAGGTGTTCACTTTGTAATGCGAGACGGAGTGATTTACAAAGAAGACAACCATTTCCATTGGGATATCCCGATGGTGATTGGAGACTGAGTGTCCGTCGCAATTGATCCAGGATCAATTGCTCGTGACCCAGTTCTTACAAGCATACAATACCTCCTGCTCAGATTGACCAATCAACTCAAGAAATTGTTCTTGTTTGGTCACAAAAAGAAGCTCAAAAAGGGTTCCCCTACCCACATGCTGGTCTCTGCAAATTACGTATCGGGAAAACTAGAGTCACAAAACTCACTTCTCGGTTGAGATGCATATCTGACTAATCTGGTTCGTCCACAGAGTACCGTTCAACATATCACGCCGGAATACACACATATCACGAAACAAACAATCAGAATTGACAATACCTCCCTTTTTTCGCTCGGATGTACCGTAGTGACGTTGAAGAAGGGTGACGCTATGACGGAAATGACACAATTTTTACCCTAATTCTTTTCCTTTTATTACTCTCTTTTCTTTCTATTTATTTTTAAAGAGAATATTGTGTCATAGCGTCATAACTCTCTTAAATCGACTATTTGATTCAACCTGAGTTGATTCAAGATGACGGAAAGAGATTATCGATTGCGTCATTTGCGTCATCACATTGAGGGCCCGACATTCGTGAATCAGGCAAAGGAAAGAAATCGAAAGTCCGTCCGCCCCGGACGCCGAACTATCCATGGTTCTAATACTGGACGCTCCTTAACCTGTCGACACAGTTGGTAATTGCACTTCCGCTCTGCGTCCCGTTTCTTTAGGCCAACTTGTTCTGCAACGTAATGGTCGGCAAATCACTTTCTCACTATAAAATCACCGCCGAGCTTGGCCGCGGCGGCATGGGAATCGTGTACAAAGCCGAGGACACGAAACTCGATAGAACGGTGGCCATAAAGGTCTTGCCGTCTGCTGCTCTATCGAGCGAAGATGACCGTGCTCGCTTCTACCGCGAGGCAAAGGCTGCTGCCCAGCTGCACCACCCGCACATTGCGAGTGTCTTCGAGATCGATGAGGCGGTTCCTGAGGGGTCTAAGGATGATGATCTCCGGCCGTTCATCGCTATGGAGTTCATCGAGGGCGAAACGCTACATGACCGCATTCAGCAAGGCCCGCTAAAAATCAAAGAGGCTGTTCGGATCGGGCGTGAGATCGCCAGCGCTCTTGAAGCGGCACATGAAAAAGGTATCGTTCATCGAGACATCAAAGCTGCGAATGTGATGTTGACGGCCAAAGGTTCGGCAAAGGTGTTGGATTTCGGGCTGGCTCAGACGGCCCAATCCACAAAGCTGACGCGGATGGGCTCGACGCTGGGAACGGTTGCCTACATGAGTCCTGAGCAGGCTCGGGGCGAGGAAGTTGATCTAAAAACAGATCTGTGGTCGCTCGGCGCCGTGCTCTACGAAATGATCGCAGGAAGATCACCGTTTCCCGGAGATTACGAGCAAGCAGTGGTCTATGAGATTCTCAACCAAGACCCGGAGCCGCTGACAGCCGTACGCACGGGCGTTCCGATGGACCTCGAAGCTGTCGTCAGCAAATGTCTTGCAAAGGATCCGGAGTACAGATATCCGTCGGCAGAAGCCCTGATTGTTGATTTAAAACGGATCGAAGCGAGTTCAGCCGTGCGAACCACGGGCATCAAGACGCAAATCGGGGTGGCAGCAGCGTCCTCCGCTCAGGTGCCCGCACCCGATCCCGTGCAAACGCCGGTACCAGGTTATAATCTCCCGTGGATGCCTATCGCGGTCGCCGCGGCCGTAATACTCGCATTGGGGGTTTTCCTCGGCAAGGTCGTTTTCGAAGAGGAGCCCGATGCGAGGCCAGTCGTCAGGGCTCACCTTAATCTTCCCGATGCCCTGTCTCCCTTGCAAGCAACGATTACGCCGGATGACAGAGCACTTTTCTTTGTAATAGTCGATCCCAAAAATGGTCGCCAGCGCCTCGCCAAGTATGATTTTGAGTCGGGAGAACAGACTGTACTTCCAGGAACCAATGACGCAGCGAGACCTGTTTCGTCTCCAGATGGCCGATGGATCGCGTTTATTAATACGAACTCACTTCAGTGGTGGAGGATATCCACTTCGGGAGGAACCCCGATGGAGATTCCCGGTGCACAATCAGTAGCCGCCGTAAACGGAAGCTATGCACCGAACGGAGACTTTATTTTTGCGGATACATCTTGGTCCATAAGAGCTGTAGATAGGACGGGTTCGTCGCGGATCCTTGCGGCAAGAGAGTCGGGCGATGCGGCCCCGATCCTCGTCGTACCCGTCGCGTCTCCTTCGGGTACATTCATAACCTTCAGTGATGTGGCCAACTTAATACCTGTCCAGTCGTGGATGCAGCGGCCCGGCGGTTCCGAGCCTGAAATATTACTGAACGGCGCTCTGATTTACTCGATTACGTCAAGCGGGCATGCGTTGTTCATCCGCGGAAATGTCTTCCAGCCTCAGCAGACCGTCGCCATCCCCATCGACCTGGAGTCCGGTGCGGTGCTTGGGGAAGAAGTGGCCCTTGGGGTACGCTCATACGCCGTGTCGCCTTCGGGACTGCTTGTATTCGAGGATCTGTCGGGGCAGGACCTGAATCAACGAAGTGAACTGTACAGGGTGACCTCCTCGGGAGCAGCGGAGCTTTTGTTTACCCTGCCGGGCGAATCGTCCACAAATTTTGCGATTTCGGGCGATGGATCAATGCTCCTGGTAAGTGCGAGCGAGACGTCTGGCACCGATACGGACATGTACCGGGTCAACGTTTCTAACGGTGTCGCCACCCGCCTTACCCGTGACGGATATTATGACGAATCGACGTGGGGAGCGGGGAATGAATTTGTGTATTTCGATTATAACGCACCGGATTCATCCAACACTGACTGGGTGATCATGCGGCGACGCGCCGACGGATCCGGCACCAACGAACCGGTTCTTCCCGGGAATCAGGAAGGGTCCGATCCTGATTTTACTCCTGACGGCAGTATCCTGGTCTACCGGGATTTCCGGGCCAACGACATCTGGGGGTATGATACCGTGGCCGATTCCATTTTTCCTATTGTAGTCGATGACCTTATGCAAGTGAAACCGACGGTATCACCCGACGGAAACTATGTCGCATATGCTCAGGCGGGAGATGATCAGTGCGGGTCAATCCAGGTGTCGGCCGTACGGTCGGCCAGTGAGCCCATCGAAATCGCGTCGAATGGATGTCTCCCAGTATGGTCGGCTGACGGGGCGTTTGTCTATTATCAGGACCAGCGATCGGTCAGCCGCATCCCGGTTAGTACTGCCCCGGTTTTTGAGATTCTCGGAGTGCCACAGGTCATCTACACTTTTACTGCGGGCATGGTTCGGCCGGTCGATATCCCCGGTTCACTCCACTATGATGTCTCTGATGACGGGACCCTCTATATCGCTCACGTTCCCCGCTCGACCACCGTATCACAGAAAATCTGGGTCGTGAACAACTGGTTCGAAGAGCTGAACAGGCTGGTTCCGAGGAGTGAATAGTGTCGGGATCAGAACTAGGCGCAATCACTGTCTCGTAATTGACGTCTCGTCCATTTGAAGGATTAGATCGATCCTTTCAACAAGTACCTCAAGGCACCTCTCTCCAAATCCCATAGGCTAGTGTAGTGCACCGTATTTGTGGGAACATATAGTAATCTGATCTGTGTAAGGAATCACTCACAAAAAGAGAGGATTCCCATGAGAGTTGCCCCGCCTGTTACGCTCGATCAAGAGCAGGAGCGCGCTTTGAAAAAAGTTGCCCGATCAAATACGGCGAGCGTCCGCTTTGCCCGCCGTGCTCAGATCGTTCTTCTTGCAGCAGAAGGATACGATAACCTGCACATTGCCGAGAAACTGGGCGTCGGGCGCATTCAGGTTTCGCGCTGGCGCGATCGCTTTCTCGAGTACGGGATCGCAGGAATCCGGCAGGATCTGCCTCGCGGGGGCCGCAAGGGCTTCGTAGACGTTCAGGAATTGGTACGCCTGACGACGCAGACGAAGCCCGAAAATGCGACCCACTGGAGTACGCGAACGCTCGCCAGGCGCGCCGGCGTGAGCGCCACCACCGTGCGCCGCATTTGGCATGCTCACGGTTTGAAGCCGCACCTCGTCAAAACGTTCAAGGTGTCTCGCGATCCGCTGTTTACAGAGAAACTAGGGGGACATCGTGGGTCTGTATCTGAATCCACCCGAGCATGCACTCGTGCTGTGCTGCGACGAGAAGAGCCAGGTACAAGCGCTCGACCGCTCGCAACCGGGTTTGCCGCTAAAGAAAGGACGCGCCGCGACGATGACCCATGACTACAAACGTCATGGCACGACGACGCTCTTTGCCGCGCTCAATGCCCTCGACATCGCCGTGATCAGTCA
>JACZYD010000055.1 GCA_022571255.1 Bacteroidota bacterium | reverse complement strand
GAGTGATTCGCGGCCGCGCGAGCGATGCACTCGTCGCATTTGCGGAAAAGTTGAATATTCCTGTCGCGCAGACCTTCATGGCCAAGGGGGTCATCCCGTTTTCTAATCCGTTGTCACTGGGCAGCGTCGGATTGCAGGCCCATGATTACGTTGCCTGTGGATTTGATCGAGCGGATGTCATCATCTGCGTCGGCTACGATATGGTCGAATACCCGCCCCAACTGTGGCATCCGGATAAGGATAAAAAAATCATCCATATCGACCAGGTGTACGCTGAAGTCGATGCGCACTATATACTCGAAGCAGGCATTCTGGGAGATATCTCGGATTCTCTGAGGCGCATCTCGGAGTGCGCCCGTAAGGTCCATGAGGACAGGACTGAAAACCTGAAATCCATTATCATGGACGAGCTTGATGGTTTTGCCCGGGACGAGCATTTCCCGATAAAGCCGCAAAAAATCCTCTGTGATACGCGGAAGGTGATGGGAGATGAGGATATTCTCATCTCCGATGTGGGCGCCCATAAAATGTGGATCGCTCGCCTCTATCGTTGTGAGCGTCCCAACACGTGCATTATTTCCAACGGTTTTGCATCGATGGGTATTGGTGTACCCGGAGCGATTGCCGCAAAAATGGCCTTCCCGGAAAAAAATGTAATGACCATTACCGGCGATGCCGGCTTTATGATGAACTCTCAGGAAATCGAAACGGCTCTACGTCATGAGATAGCCATCGTGATTATGATCTGGAATGATGACGCGTATGGATTGATCAAGTGGCATCAGGAACGCCGTTTTGGTCATTCGGAATATGTCAGTTTCAACAATCCCGATTTCGTGAAATACGCCGAGTCATTCGGAGCGAAGGGGTACCGCGTCGAGAAAGCACAGGACCTGCTGCCCACATTGGAAAAAGCCTTCGCCCAGAATACCGTCGTGATAGTTGACGTACCCGTGGATTATTCGGAGAACATGAAACTGACCGAAAAGCTCGGTAATCTTGTTTGCGCTGTCTGACGCCCACATCGTCCGCGTTACGGGGCGCGCCGCATTGCCTCGTTAAAAATGTTACCGACGGCTCTCGTTTCCGGATTGACTTTCACCATGTACAACGATTTCTATGGCGTCTGTTGCTGGGTAGTGAATCGCCCGCGCTCAACTCGTGTCTGGGCCCTTTCAATTGCTCTATACGCCATGCTTTTACCCGTCTCTGCAGGGTGCGCTGATTCTTGTCATGCTGGGTTTCGCCTCGTCTGGATGCGATCTCAGTGGAATTCTTTCGGGGAGAATATCTGGAAATGCGAGTTTTACACCAAGCTTTCAACTTATCGAAGTCGCTGCTGATGAACGGCGTTTCTGAGTGTCAGGCGACGTGTGGTGTTTTTCGATTTTTTGGCACAGACACAATTAGTACAAATTCTTACCTATTGGTACGAACAGGGTGATTTACTTACTACTTGGTACGAACAGGGTGATTTACTTACTACTTGGTATGAACAGGGTGATTTACTTACTACTTGGTGTTCGCATCAAGCAGTTATAATCGAGCGGCTACCGTACAACGATCATCATTTTTGATTCAGCCCGCGTACCGTCTGTAATTCGGTAGAGATAGGTGCCGGCAGCAAGTCCGGAGGCATCGAACTGCACCGTTTGATATCCGGTTGCTGGAGAAGACAGACGTTTCTGATCAACGAGCCGCCCGAGAATATCGTATACGAAAAGTGAAAGTATTGTCGATTTCCCGACATCGTATCCAATGGTCGTTATGCCGGAAAATGGATTCGGATAATTTCCAAAGAGTTGGAACGAGCCAGCGGTGTCGGTCTCGTCTGCCACACTCGTAATTTCGAAGGTCCGTACTTCGGAAATTGCAGGAGAGTACCCCACGACTCTCCAAAAGTATCGACCACGCGCAAGGTCTACCGTCGTGAAGCCGTCTGAAGTACGTATGGTCTCCACGGAAATATGATCAAAATTACCGTCTGAGGATATCTGGACACTGTAAACGTCACGATCCGATCCCTCCCAGTACAATCCACGAGGCCCGGGACCGAATATTGCACCGTTCGCCGGTGAAGAAAGGATCGGAGTGAAGCCGGGCGAACTTTTAATTCTAATGACGGTCCCCGGCTCGGGAGAACTACTGTTGTCAAAACGCTGGTTTGGAGCCTGCACCTGAATACGCTTGAGATACGTGTCTGCCAGCACTTCACGACCAAGCCGACGATCGCCATTCACAAACGTCCAGTATCCTGTCGTACCCGGCGACACATCAAGCGGTTCATACCAGAAGATTCGATCGCTTTTATCGTCACTGATCTCAAATCGGCCGTCGAGCGAGCCAGCCCCACACGCTGATTCGCAGATCACAGGAATCAGACGAAAATCGTCCGAGGTGTCTGTTACATCCGATCGCCCCACGTTCCAAAGTTCAAACGGAACGTCGATCAACGTATTCGGATCATCCAGAATGGACGCCTTCCCCCCATTTGATGTAAATCGTATCTGAAAATCGTATCCGGTGAATGCCTCAAGATTATTTCCAGCGTTGGTCAGGCTTCCGAGGCGTGAATTCCGATCGGTAATCGGACCCATTGATTTGTACTCCGATCCGAATTCCAAAAGCCACGTCAGACCACTCGTTGACTGTTGGTAATTCGGTGTGGGTAGTAGACATTCTTCGTCTGGATTCAACGGGCAGCGACCGACGTACATGCTCGAGGCCAGGTCGACCGGAGATAGACGGCCGGCGGCATTATTCACAGTCGATATTTCAGAAATGAACGGACGGGCAATATCAAACTCTACGAACCCGGTTGAAAAGATGTTTTCCTCTGACCATGGTCCCGAGCCGTACTGATTAACGGGCCGAACCTTCCACGAATATTCTCCACCAAACGTAAGATCCCTTATCTCTAAACGGATTGCCTGGGTTTGTCTATACGTCGTAACCCCCAAATGCGTCAGAGCTATCTGATAACCAGTCACATTGGACACTTCTGCCCATCTCAAATCCAGTTCAACCGGTAGACCAGCAGCACCTGAGGCTGGCGAAAAAAGCTCAACCGTGTCTTCGGGCAATGGCCCATTGGGGAATCCAGTAAAACCCAGTGTGAACGCGTCCCGAACATCGTCTGACGCCTGTTTCATTTTTGTGATTGAGTCGAGCCGGTCGGTACCAAGCGCCCAAACGATGGCAAAAGCAAACTCTGTTTCTGCTCCGGGTTCGAGCGTAAACGGGCCGGTCGACATCATAAAACGACGATCTCTATCTCCGCCTCTGCCTCCCGAACCATCCGTGTTTTCTTCCGTCCAGAATTCTCCCTTAACCGGATCACCCGGGAATCCAAACTTTACACGTTTACCGTCAGAGTCATAGCCGTTCCCGCCTTCCCTCAGCGGCCTGCCATCGTGCCAGCGACTCTGGAAGTTCAGAAAATAATCCTCGCCTTCACGCGGATCTGCCCGGACGAAATCATTTTTGTAGATCGGCATGAAACTGGTCATACCCAGACGCTCGTCCGTTTCGTCGATCCTGCCATCATAATTATTGTCAAGGCCGTCGGAGTCGGCAAGTGGGCTCTGCAGAATTCGGATACCGACGGCCGGTGGTTTGTCCAGATATCCATAACGCGAATCGTCGTCGTCCTGGTTGTCCGCATTATAAACATAACCGAGGTTTCGCAGAGAATCTGACCCGACAAAATCATCCCATGGAAAACCGAGGTCCATATCGAACCAGAGGCCTATATACGTGCTGTCGATCCTGAACGAGCTTTTATTGATAATCCGGTACTCCCAGAGGGAGCTGTTGCCTATGGATTCATTCAGACTCGGGGCAGCAGAGACCCGGACGTGTACCTCTATTCCCAGTGGCTGAAGTTTCGTTCGATCATGTTCGTTTCCCATGTCCTGCATAATCCACCAGAGACTCTGTGTACCTGCGATGGAAGGACGTTCTCCGCTTTGAAGGTCGATGACCCGGTCTCTGCGCTGATCCAGCGGCAGATGAAGAACACGTACGAGGTTGCCGGAAGCATCAACAGTGGGTGCGCCCAGGCCCGTCGGCCACGATCTGAGGTCCACGGACGCTAAACCGACCGACTCATACGTATCGATATCGCTTTGCGTGACCTTGTAAATTCGATCATACTCGACGCAGTCCGTCGGGGAAGCGCCATCGTCTTCCAGCGGTCCGGGCCAGAATTCAAAATTCCCGTATGTTGCGCCGGCGCCTCGTAGTGTCTCGCCCGACTTCCCAAACACAGAGAAAGTACCGGCAAATACGGTCGACAGGTTCGTGAACCTGGGTACCTGGTAATTCGTGGCCCGGAGAAAAGCTACCACAGCGCCGCCGGGATGAACTGTCGTGAACACATTATTGGCATCCAGAATGGAAGTCGCCGCAGCTGCCTCACAATTACCCACCCGTTGCGCCTGCGAAGCCTCGGCATTCAGGAAGACGAGGCAAACCAGAATAATGGTTGCCTTGACTTCCCCTCTTCCTGTGCCGTGATTATTTGCAGGCGAT
The DNA here is from genome assembly GCA_022571255.1 of Bacteroidota bacterium. GTDB lineage: Bacteria > Bacteroidota > Rhodothermia > Rhodothermales > UBA10348 > N075bin62. The sequence continues at coordinate 17,778 of JACZYD010000055.1, read as the reverse complement.
TTTTGCATTCGAATTTATTTCCTGCGTCAATATTCGGATTCCGTCGAGCCAACTGCACCGATTAAAGAGACGCAGTCATAAAGAAGACAGCACCCTTTGCATTTCGATTCAGCCCAATTCAGCGAGACCTCAGCTCACCTCAATTCACCGAGATCTCAGCGGTAAGATAATCCGAAATGTATATGACACCTGTCAGGGGTTTGCCCATGCACCGCGTTTTGCCCGGACTCAGTTGGCTGGTCCGAGCTTTCCGAAATGTCAGTGGCGCCTCTGTGCGAGCGGTAAAACAGCGGTCACGGAAACTCACGCAACTGGAAAATCGGCTTCAAGACACTTTTTCAACATCCTTTTCCACGGACCTCCGGGAATCCGAGCAGACGTCCGGATTGGTCGAACTATTGGAGATGGAAGACCATGAGCGGGTCGTGTTCATGGAACAAGATGAACCAACTTGGGAGTGGATCACCCAGGATCAAGTTATTATCAAAGTATGGGAGTCTATGTTTTGATAAGCTTCGTTCTTATCAAAGTTTGATTCGATCAGGATCATCTTATCAAAATATGAGTACTTTTCCTTTGATAACGGAAATGCTTATCAAAAGTTTAGAGTACGTCGTGAGCAAAAGAGCCGGAGAATTTATCAGACAACAAAGCGGACCAGATGGATTCTCCGCATTTGTACCTGCGCCATTGCCTCCCTCGCCTCCAATAAGACTGGATGGTGAGCTCTCAAAACAACACGAGTCCGCAGCATACGCCGTTGGAAGATTGCAAGGTGCGTCTGAAAGACTGGATCCCGCACGCCTCCTGTATATGTACATTCGAAAAGAAGCGGTGCTGTCCAGTCAAATAGAAGGAACACAGTCAACTCTATCGGACCTTTTGAAGTACGAAAACTCGGCAATTCCGGGAACTCCAGTAGATGACGTAGAGGAGGTATCGAGAACCGTAAAAGCGCTGTTATACGCTATCAGAGAAATTGAGGACGGCTCCCTGCCACTATCGTTGAGACTCATCAGAAACATCCACCGGGTCCTACTTGAAGACGGAAGGAGAAGCAGGCGAACACCCGGTGAATTCAGACGCTCTCAAAACTGGCTGGGAGGCAATAAACCTGGAAATGCGATCTTTGTCCCACCCCCCACACATGAAATTTTGCCCGCGCTGGATAACCTTGAAAAGTTTCTACACGACGAATATGGATCAACACCGATTTTAGTAAAAGCAGGGTTGATTCACGCTCAATTCGAGACGATCCATCCCTTCCTGGACGGGAACGGAAGAGTTGGTCGAATGCTTATCAGCCTGATTCTCGTCGTTGAAGGGATGTTGGCACAACCATTCTTCTACATCAGTCTCTACTTCAAACAAAATCGGTCGGATTATTACGACGCGCTACAAAGAGTAAGAACTGAAGGTGATTGGGAAGGATGGTTGCGATTCTTTTTTATCGCAGTTGAATCCGTTGCCATTGAGGCCACAACAACTGCCGATGCTCTTTTCGATCTCTTCTCGACCGACCGGAAAAAAGTGGAAGCATTCGGCCGGGCATCCAGTTCAGCATTAAAGGTTTTCGATCTCCTGAAAAGGCGGATATTCGTCAGCCCCACACTGGCAGCAGATCAGACACAACTAACGTGGCCAACTGCTTTGTCGTCTTTGGAAAGGATGGTGAAAGTCGGAATCGTCAAAGAGGTCACGGGAAAGAAAAGGGATCGATTGTTCGTGTATACACGCCAGCTGGAAATCCTCGACAACAGCTCGACCGCCTCACCCGCAACGCCTGCCGCATCGAACTACGCGGTGAATTGATGAGAAAACGGGCGCCATGTTACATGAAACCGGACGGAAGAAAATATAATTAACCAGCCTGCAAACTCACGCTCCAAGCTGTCCAGTTTGGATCGGATTCACCGTCCAGTTTGGATCGGAAAAAGCAGCCCTTCTCTTTTCAACTCACCGTCGCACACCCGTAGTAGTTTCTGGACTTGCGGGGTGACTTGCGGGGTTGACTTGCGGGGTGACTTGCGGGGTTGACTTGGGGGGTAGCAATGGATGGCATGGCTCATTCGTGAATTGGCAACCGAATCAGGATGTCAACGCCGGGTTAAACATGACCCGGGTCGACAGGTTTAAATTGACCCACCCCCCGGCCAGTTTGGATCGGAATGGGTGGCCGACATCAATCAGAATAGGCGGCCGGTCACGCCGGAATACACACTCCGGATCAGGTGGCCGACATCAATCAGAATAGGCGGCCGGTCAAGCCGGAATACTCTTCCTTCACGAATCGGCGTGTGACACTCATGGAAACGGAGAACCAGTCAATAATTTCAGGTATTCCCCTACATCCTCTTGTATCGCCACGGACGAGTATGTATGGTTCATGAGCTGTTGATCCGGCGCACGTCGCGCCCGAGCGTTACCCGCGCCAAAAGTCCGGTACGGAAAGTATGGTTTTCCAGTGTCAAATAAATAATGTGTTTCGGCTTCGAAAAGAGCGAAGGATGAACACCACCATATCCGGCCTGGCGGTTGGAGCTCTGATCTGTTCAATCATGCTCTCGAGCTGCGACTCCGGTCCCGAAGCGGGTTCGAACCTTACTGTCGCGCCCAAACTGACGGCGCCTCTCGATGGATCGGCAGATGGGCCCAATGCACTCTACCTGGAATGGGCCGAGTTGCCCGATGCGGTCAGTTATCATGTGCAGGTCTCCACTCGATCGGATTTTGCCGAGGTGACTTTCGACAGACCGAATATTGTGAGCGCGATCACTCCCGTGAACGAATTGATTCTGGGTTCATCTTATTTCTGGCGCGTGCGGGCGCACAATGATATGAGCATGAGCGACTGGTCTGAGATATGGTCATTTACTGCTGTAAGAGTGGCAAACCGTCCTTCGACTCCTGTGCTCGCATATCCTCCAGATGGGGCTGTGGACCAGGGGACGACGGTTACGTTCGGATGGAGCGCAACAGACGGCGCGAGATTCTATCACATCCAGGCATCACTGGAACAGGATTTTTTCAGCCGGGAGGCCGATATGATCATCGAGTCCGACACATCGCAATCCGTATCGGCGCTGATTGTGGATTATACCTATTTCTGGCGGGTGCGGGCGCAAAACGCGGTCGGATACGGACTGTGGTCGCCTACACGATTTGTCGTCATTGCCGAATAACCATGAAATCGTTACTAAATAGCGAAATACCATGAAATCGTTACTAATAGGAGGATTTGTATGTGGACTCATCCTGGCAGGTTGCGATAGCTCGGGCTCGGGCTCGGGTTCCGATTCGAGCCAGCAAAACGTGGTGCATTCCTCTCTCGATGAAGAGTTGGTTCGTCTGCTGACGAAGAATGGAGAGCGAACGCTGGCCAATTTTATTCTGCCGGACAGCGATGATTATCCATCCATTCCTCAGGACCCGGCTAATCCCCTCTCCCGCGATAAAGTCGAGTTGGGGAAACTCCTTTTCCACGAGTCTGCCCTTGCGACAAATCCGATACACGAAACCGGAGCGGGCACGTACGCTTGTTCGACCTGTCACCACGCCGCGGCAGGTTTTCAGGCTGGCCGTCAGCAGGCTATCGGCGATGGTGGCTCCGGCTGGGGTCTAAAAGGGGAAGGCAGAACCAGAAGCCTTCATTATGCCATTGAAGAATTGGATGTCCAGACGGTTCGCTCTCCGTCCATCCTGAATACGGCCTTCCATCGTATAACCATGTGGGCGGGAAATTTAGGCGCCTACGGACTCAACACAGGAACCGAAGCACACTGGCTTGCGGGAACGGATGCCGATCTCAACCATCTGGGATACGAGGCGCTGGAAACACAGGCGATTCGTGGACTGGTCGCACACCGGATGGGCAACATCGAATCGTCGATCGTTTCCACACACCCTGCGTACACCGGACTTTGGGAACGGGTTTTTCCAGGGCAAGCCGTCTCAGTAGAAAAAGCGGGGTTGGCCATTGCCGCCTACGAACGAACCATCTTTGCCAACAGGGCTCCATTCCAACGCTGGTTGAAAGGCGATTCCCGCGCCATGTCTGCGGCAGAGAAGCGAGGCGCACTCGTTTTTTTTGGCGACACCGGTTGCGAGAGAATGTGCCACACCGGTGGCCCGCTGAATTCAGTGAACTTTTATGCACTGGGTATGCCCGATATGCAGGGGCCTGGTGTTTATGGCGATGTCCCCGAAACGCTGGGCAGAGGAGGATTCCTCGAAGACCCGGAGCAATATTACCGGTTCAAGATCCCACAAATGTATAACCTGAAAGATTCGCCTTATTACGGTCATGGTGGAACGTTCAACTCTATTCGGGACGTCGTCGAATACTACAATGATGCTGTGCCGGCGCGAAACCTCCCGGAAGGGCGTATCAAGAATACGTTTGCCCCTCTTGACCTGACACAGACCGAGATCGACGACCTGGTGCACTTTCTCACAGAATCTCTTTACGATGCGGATTTGAAACGATATGTGCCCGACTCGGTGCCGTCCGGCAACTGCATTCCGGCAAACGATCCTGCTGCCCGTGTAGATCTTGGCTGTGACTGATCCGCGACTCCCGGCCAGCCTGATGGGGAAAGATCAACAGATGTAGGCCGGCATTCACTTTCCCCGAGCGCACAAAGACGTCCGAGGCCTCAGCAACCTGGCTCAATATATCAGTGACGAATAACGGTCTCGAAAGAAGAGTGATTGGCGACAATTCTAATTTTGGGTTGATTGCAGCCGTCCATTCCGGAATCGGCTGGGGTCAGAGCGTTGCGACACAGGCGTTGTCCTTTTCTGCGATTCTCCAGGAATTCGAGAGGACGCCCGGTTTGGTAGAACTCCCGGTACAAGATGAGCCGCATGGCAACATGGAAATTGACATAATGCCTGACGTTGATCGCAGCGTGGAATAGCGATCTATGGTTCCCGGTCAAGGCGCCTTGCCATCAGCAACTTTAAGGAATTTGAGAAAGCCAGATATTTTTCTTTCCGACGCTCAATTAATTCCATTTCGAGCAACACTTCGATGTCCCTCTGAAGCGTTCGCTCTGTCAATTTTGCATATCGTCGAGCGAGACTCGGAGTGAGCAAAGCCATCTCATCCAGGGATTGAGATACTCCGATGGGCATGGCCAGCATAAGGTCACGTCTGCGCTTGAAAACCGTTTTTTTGTTGTAGCTCCGAGCGGCAAATTTTTCGTAAATGAATCCTTCCCATGCCGTCTCAAACTGACTGTATTGAATCAGCTCCAGCGTTTTCACCAGCCCATCCCGTAATCCTTCAACGGCATATTTAATAAACTGACTCAGGTTTCGGGTTTTGCACGCCAGATGAATTTGGCGATAGTACTCTGGCCTCGTAAGGTTGTAATGATTGGAGAGGATGTGGGACGAAATGTCCGGTACCCCGGCCCTCAGAAGTATGTAAAATTCCAACATTCGACCAGTTCTTCCATTCCCGTCGCCAAAAGGATGAATCCACTCGATGTAAACATGGGTAACAATTGCCTGAATCACCGCATCTACAAAAGACTGTTTCCGACTTCCGTAATTGAATTCGTCCGGAAGCCAGTCGCAGAGCCTATTTACTAATTCCGGGACATCCCGGTAGTCGGGGCACCGGTACGGACCCACAGTTCTTTGATCTTCTCGATACCGACCGGGAATAGCGTCGAAATGATCTCCAAGATTCTTACCGACTATTTTGTGGAGTCTTTGAATGAGTGCCGGATCGATCAGGTGTCCACGCCTGTCGATGGTTACTTCCTTCAGCAAAATGTTCATCGCCGTAAGGATATTGCGTACCTCAATTTCCTGGTACTCTTTGCTGGGTGGAAGTTTCTGACCCTTGAATACGTTCTCGACCTCTGCCAGGCTCAGCGTATTTCCTTCGATTGCGGTGGTCGCCATGGCCCCTTTCGTGAGCGAGACCTTTAACAGGTACTGATGGTACTTAGGTTTTATCGGAGTTTCTCTGATCGCTAAAATCAGCGAGTCGCACTGACCCAGTTCAAACATAGACTGCGAAGCAATTCTCCAGTGTCGCCTGAACTGCAGATGGGGGTAGTCGGATTTCATTCGCCATTGCTTGTGCAAAATAGACGGTACTATTTGGCATTTTGTTTGTCAAGTGAATTGTTATGACAAACGGTGGCGTTTGGCCGTGTCTGTGTGTTCCGGCGTATCAACACCGGTTTAGAATTGACCCGTCCCGCTTGGTTAAGACTTGAATCCATTGCCCTACGCTTATTTCTACGACGCAGAGAAAGCAGCCGCACCAGTCTGCGCAGACAAGAATCACTTGGTCGGGGAAACCACAGGTACAGCCACAGCTACAGCTCCGTTCCCATGGCGAGCCGCGGCGCTGGCGCTAATGCCCAGCGGAAAAGGTTTGCGCATTTCTCCTCGCTTCGTGCGTGGAGTCGGCACTTGCGATTGATGGAGAGTGTTCTGCCAGAAGAAAGACCCGAGAATTTTGAACACGGCAAGGTGAGTCAATGACCCGATGGCCAGCAGCGCCACAAGCGGGTGCCCCATTACAGCACCGACTGCAATGACGAGGATTCGAAGATCGCGGCGCTTGAGCTTGTTTGCGAGAGTATTAGGATAGGGACGTCGAAAACGAATCTGGTATTCCTTGGTGACGTAGCTCCCCATAAGGAAGCTGGCCGTTGCAGCGAAGCCGGCTGGCCAAATCCAGGCAGCGTCGTACAGTTGTGAAGCAGCGAATGTCACGGCAAGCCCGACCGCCAGGTCAGAATACCGATCCAGCACCGTATCTAGCCAGGCACCTTGTGGACTTTGAAGCAACTTGAGCCGCGCGATCTCGCCGTCACACCCATCCACGATAGAGGCGATTTGAATGAGGATCCCTCCGGCGATCCAAAACCGCGGGTCCATGGTGGCCAAACCGATAGCGCCAAGCAGCACCATGAAGAAGGATAGCAGTGTGATGTGATTGGGTGTCAGGGGCGTTCTCGACAGAGCCACCGAAAGGCGACGGGAGACCGGGCGGTTAATGTATTTGGAAATGAAGCCATCTTCTTCACCCTTCTCCATGGCCGTGTCAATCCAGCGCGTCGCTTCCTGAAAGGCTTGCGGGGTGTCCACATCGAGCCAAAACCCACCGGTCACATCGATCGCACGAACCCCTCCTTGAGAAGCGCATTCTTGGATCCCGTCCGACAGCGAGAACTTGCCCAGCTTGTGCGCTCTCGCCAGCCCCTCGAATAGCCTTGATGAACAGTAGAGCAGTCCTGTGTCTACTGCGTTCCAAGTCGCGAGGTCTTTCCCAATCGCTGCGATGCGCCCTCCGGACACCTCCACTGTTGCGAGATGGGGAAGGCCGAACACGTTTTCAGTGTCATGATCGACGGCGAGCGTGACCTCGTCCTGTGCCGGCGGATCAGCCAGCACATTCCGGATCATCTCCGGGGGTAGCAGGCGATCGATCGTAGTCAGGAGAAACTGGCTGTCGCCGACCAATGGAGCGGCTGCGACCGCGGAACAGCCGTTGCCTTTTTCCCAGTTCTCAGCCTCAACAAAAGAGATATGGCAGCGACGTCGTTTCGCAACGCGCTCGAATTCGTGCTGGACGAGCGCTGCATCACGCCCAAGAACGACGACAAAACGCTCCACACCAACTGTGAGCAGTTGTGCTATCGATCTCTCGGCGATCGACAGGCCTCGCAAGCGGACAAGCGGTTTGGGTACGGCCGAACGAGAACTCCGGAAGCGGCTCCCCTCGCCAGCGGCGAGGATCACGGCCAGTGGGGTGGCCGTTTCTGCCTGTGGAACTCTATTTAGCAAGGGCATTAATGATCTCCATAGCAAGCTCTTTCGTTGAGGCGGCGACGAGGGTCGTGCGATCCTGTAGCGATTGAAATGGACCAAGGGGCCCGCCGTCGAGACGACAGACGTGACCACCGGCCTCAGTGACGGGAAGGGAGGCCGCGAGAAAACTCTCAGGTGTTAATCGGCTTCTTACATCAACATGGGCATCCAGCGCACCCTTCGCCACCAGGCATAGGGCACGTGAAGCACAACCGTAGGAACGTATACCCGAACAGGTGCACATTAGTTCTGCCAGAGAAGCGTCCGGCGCCCAATGATTCAACTCACAGGAAACAAATGCGTCGCGAAGACGGCGCGTCTCCGATGTGCACAAGCGCTGGCCGTCTGAGTAGGCTCCATTTCCGCGCGCTGCGATGACGGCTCCGGGTCCCGATGTGTCGCCCACCAACGCGTAGATGACTGCGTCCGTGGAGAGCGATGTTTGTCGCGGAAGCATGGCTATTGAGATGGCGGACAGTGGCAGGCCACGCGCGAAGTTGTCGGAACCATCAATCGGGTCGACGATGAAGCGGTAGCCTTGCCTGCCGCTCCCGAACTCGAACACGCCCGTCTGCTCCTCAGACTCCACTACGCCGCTTTCGAAGTGTTCTGAAAGCCACCGTCGAATCCATTCGTCAGCAGCGATATCAAAGGACTTCTGGTCGTCGCCCTTGGCATTCACACCGACGGTTTCCGCCTGGTCCAGCCCAGGTCGCACCTGGTTGAGAACTTGTAGAGAATCCGCTTGAAGCTGCCGGAGCAACGCCATTATCTGCTGAGAGTCCGGCGGTTCGTCGCGGAGCTGGGCGGCTTTCATTCGATTTTTCCCTCGATGAACCACTTGAGCGCAGCAAACGCTTCGCTGTGGTGCATCTGATTACGCGGGTGTTTCGTCATGCAGGCGGGTTCTACCCTATTTCGGTGGACAGTCGAGTTAAGGACGTTTTGTCCGGATTCGAGGCCTTCAGCTTACGATGTTTCATCGGATTATAAAAGCACTCGATGTAGTTAAAAATATCGGCCCCGGAATATGCCAACAACTTCGGGACACTTTTTTTCCAGAGTTCAAGCTCGTGTTTTTGCCTTTGCCGCCTCCATATGACTGCATATCATTAGACTATGATAAATAATATGATTGTATAATATCATTGATATATATATTATATGGTTGTATAATATAATACTCGGGAATATATTGTCGATACTTCAATGACGTAGGAGACGCTCATATTTATCCAGATGATCTTAAATCGACGAGAAATAGCTTATTTAGAGTCTTGGTCAACAGAAACCTCGCGTAAACCTCTCGTAATAAGAGGCGCAAGGCAGATCGGGAAGTCTACGCTGGTTCGCGAGTTCGCAAAGAAATGTTCTTTTTCACTGGTCGAGATCAACTTCGAACGGAATCCCGAGTACCGAGAGGTTTTTGCAAATCCGGACCCGGTACTGATTCTTTCGACACTCAAACTGTTAACCGGGCAGACCATTGAAGCTGGATCAGCTTTACTGTTTCTGGATGAAATACAGTCTGCGCCGGAGGCATTGGTAGCGCTTCGTTATTTCTATGAAGAGATGCCGGATCTGCACGTCGTAGCGGCAGGTTCACTGTTGGAGTTCACCCTTGCAGAAGCACAGTTTTCCATGCCTGTAGGTCGGGTGGAGTATCTGCATCTGGGGCCCATGCAATTCGAAGATTTCCTGGAAGCCATGGGGCATCCAGAACTGGCTGACCTCATTCGCGATTGGTCATTGACCGATCTGGCCACGGCGGGCATACCGCGGCCCGTCCATGAAAAATTACTGGGTCTACTTCGCCAATATTGGGTTGTGGGTGGGCTTCCCGAAGCGATCGCCCGTTACGCAGAGGCGCGTGACTTTACGCAAGTCTCACGAGTTCAACAAAGTGTTCTTGCTACCTATCGGGATGACTTTAATAAATACAGCCACGGTCGTTTAAAGGGCAGCGTGCAGTTGGTATTCGACAAATTGCCCACTATGGTCGGGAAGAAGTTCAAGTATACACATGTCAGCCGCGACCATGTATCGGCAGAACTGGCCGCTGCTCTGGATCAGTTATGTCTGGCGTTGGTGGCTCACCGGGTCCATCATACATCGGCAAACGGCGTTCCGCTGGGTGCCGAGGCAAACAATCGGTATTTTAAAACGCTTTTTTTAGACGTAGGCTTAGTGTCTTCGGCGCTTCATCTTAATATTATAGATCTGGCGAAGCAGGACCTGACTCTCATAAACAGCGGAGCGGTTGCTGAACAGTTTATCGGCCAACATTTGCTCTACAGTCGCCCTTATTATGAATCGCCATCGCTTTTTTATTGGGTTCGTGAGGCAAAAAGCGCCGCAGCCGAATTAGACTATGTGATAAGCACGGGACAGCATGTAATTCCTGTCGAAATAAAGGCCGGCACCACAGGCACACTCCGATCACTGCATCAATTTATCAAGGAAAAAAACCTTGATTTTGGAGTTCGATTTAATGCCGGTTTACCAAGTTTAACAAGAAACTCAGTCACATTGACCGACAGGACGTCAATCGAGTTTGATCTCCTTTCTCTGCCATTATATATGGTGGGTCAATCGCGACGACTGGTTCGGGAATATTTTGAAGATCCGGACTGACCAATTTGTAAACCAGCGGTTCAGCAGGTAATGATCAGTACATGCTGAAATACCTTTCGGCCATGACACACAATTGAGTATACTCGGTGTCTGTGGACAGATGCAGTAATGGACGTGCGGACGAAATGCGGTTAATTCCGCACAATTGGAATCGACCGATCCTCGTCTGCGAAAAATGGCGCGGTTGAAATGACAAGGACAATTTTTTCGATTCGGCTGATCGTTCTACTGGCGATCGTACCCTCGATTCACGCGCAGGAACTGGTGAAGGACATTCGACCTGGCCCAAATGGTTCTTTTCCGAGAGCTTTGGTTCAGGTAAATAATAGATTCTTCTTTCAGGCTAAAACCCCAGAATTCGGAACTGAATTGTGGGTGTCTGACGGTTCCTCGGCAGGAACGAGAATGGTGCTCGATATCGCACCCGGTGAAGCGTCGTCGAGAGCGGAGCCTCTGGTAACCATTTTTAACACGCTATTTTTTAACACGGTAGAGCCAGCGGCGATCTGGAGAACCAACGGGACAGAGGCTGGAACGTTAAAGCTGGCTGAATTCGGTAGCGGCTTTGCCCGGCAAGCCTGGGTCCTGGGTGGCCTGGTCTTTTTCACGTATCACCCAACAAACGGGTCCCAGCTGTGGTATACGGATGGAACGAGTGCAGGTACCCATCCGGTTGGAGTCAACGGTATTGGAATCGGACGCCAAATCTTTGGCCAAGTTGGCGACGTGGCCGTGTTTCGCGGCTCACTCTATTTCACCACTCTTCTTTCGGATAACAAAGGCGCTCTTTGGAAGATCAGCCCGTCGAATATGATACCGGAAAAGGTCATATCAGATGAACTGACGCACCCACTCTCTATACATGCTGGATCAAATCAGTTATATATACTCGGTGCTCAAAGCCAGTTTGTCCTCACGCTCTGGGTTTCCGACGGGACCACCGATGGAACGCAATTTGTAGCTGAATTTACAGGAGGGACGAAACCGTCGGACGCTCGAATCATCGGCTCTAATGGGGACGAATTCTTTTTTTTAGCTGACGACGGTGTGCACGGAAGGGAGCCTTGGGTTTCCGACGGGACTCCAGAGGGTACCCTCCTCCTGAAAGATATCAATCCCGGCAGTGCCCGCTCTGTGGTCTGGGATGGAATCGCGTACGAAGATCGTTTTTTCTTCGCGACTTCCAATGATGAATTTGGATCGGAACTCTGGATTACGGATGGTACTTCTGAGGGTACATGGCTGTTCAGAGATATAAATCCTGGGCCTGACGGCTCCGGGGTAAGTAATTTGGTTGTTGTTGACGACAGGATCGTATTCCGTGCTGAGGATGGTATACATGGTCGAGAGCTCTGGATGACGGCTGGAGCACCGAGCAAGACCGCAATGATTGCCGATCTTAATCCAGGCGCAGATGACTCAATGCCTACAGATATGTTGCAGATCGGTGACTTCCTCTACTTCTCCGCCGAACATGCTGACTATGGGCGCGAGCTCTGGAAGCTCGATTTGACCGCGGTATCCGTAGCCAACGAACGACAATTGACGGGCCTTGACGATTTATCGGTTTTCAACGCGTACCCAAATCCTTTCAGGTCTGAGACTACGCTTGAATATGAAATTCCAACTGCCTCCGACGTTCGTATCGTGCTCTATAATATGTTGGGACAGAGTGTAAATACGCTTTTCAGTGGATATCGGGCTGCGGGACTCCACAGCCTTTCCGTGGATGCCGGCAACCTTGTCTCCGGCGTCTATTTCGTTCGGATTTATGCCGGTTCATTTGTCAAATCCCGGAAGCTCATGATTATCCGGTAAAAATACCGACCTCAGATCAAAAGATTACCGGTCTGTCCGTCCCGGTCCAAATACCGCCCGACCCGGCGTAGCGCCCGTGTGATCGCCGTTCTTCAGGACCTGCTCCCCGTTGACAAAAACGTGAATCATTCCGGTTGCGTACTGGTGTGGTTCGACAAATGTCGCGTGATCCTGGATCTTTTCCGGATCGAAGACGACCACGTCGGCGAAGAACCCCACCTTCAATTCACCCCGGCGATCAATCCTGAGCGTCTGGGCGGGTAGAGCTGCCAGTTTGCGAATCGCCTCCTGAAGCGAGAGCACCTTCTCGTCGCGAACATACTTCCCGAGCACTCGGGCAAAACTACCGTAGGCCCGTGGGTGGGGGCTGCTCTCGAGAAATACGCCCTCGGGGGCCAGTGAGGCGGCATCGGAATTAAAACTCACCCATGGCAGGCCAACGGCTTTGCGAACCACATCCTCCGACTGCGTGAAATACACCGTTGATATTCGACTATCATCTTCTATGATCAAGTCCATGGCGGTATATCTGGGATCCGTACCGCGCATTTCGGCAATCTCGCCAAGCGTCTTGCCAGTCAGCGGCTTGAGGTCTTCGCTCCTGAATCCCACCAGCAGGATGTTTTCCGGCGACCCGGCACCGAGATATAGATTTTCCCATTCGCCCGACTCCTCCAGCATTTCATTCGCAATTTGTTCGCGCAAGTCCGGGTCTTTCATTCGCTCTAATGAGGCTTCGAAACCACCCTCCTGCACCCATGGCGGAATGGCCGCATTGAGCCCGGTCGAGCCCGCGGGATAGGTGTACACATCGGCTGTGATCTCAAGACCCTCAGCCTGGGCTCGCTCGACCATCGCGATTGCCTCATCAAACAAATGCCAGTTGGATCGGCCGGAAGACTTCAGGTGGTATATCTCCGCCCGGATTCCGGCCTCACGAGCGATCGTCAGAAGTTCGTCAACGGCGCCCAACATGTTTGCGCCCTCGTCCCGCATGTGTGATATGTACATGCCGTCATATTCGGCGGCTACTTCGGCGAGAGCGATCAACTCATCGGTATCTGCAAAACTTCCGGGTGGGTAAATCAAGGATGACGCAACGCCCAGCGCCCCGTCTTCCATCGCCTGCCGCACCAGTGTTTTCATCTGGTCGAGCTCTTCGGGCGTGGGCGGGCGGTCGTCCTGACCGATCACGTATTCGCGCGGCGTCGCGGCGCCTATGAAGGACGCCACGTTGGGAGAAATGCCACGCCTCTCCAGATATTCCAAATATTGGGCGAGCGTCGTCCATTCGACGCCATAGTGAATATCGCCCTGGCTCTCCAACATGCCCGCCTTCATGGCATCATTGAGAGGTCCCATTGAGCTGCCCTCTCCCATGATTTCGAGCGTAACACCCTGCCGGATATCACTTTGCGAGTGACCGTCTTCAATCAATGACTCGTTGGCCCAGGACATCATGTTCACGAACCCGGGAGACACTGCGAGGCCGGAAACGTCGATCTCGGTACGACCTGTTGCCTCGCCAATATTGCCAAGTGCTGCAATCACGTCGCCACTGAACGCCACGTCACCTACGTAAGGCTCTCCGCCACTTCCATCGTAAATCATTCCGTTACGAAGCACGACGTCATACTGGTCGGGCGAACCGCAGCCGACCGCGACCACGCACATCGCCACAACTGCGCACATCGCAATGTTTAGAACAAGTGGACGAACAAACTTGACAGGGTTCATTTTGTCACTCCGTTAGGTTTTTCGGCGGCTTCCATCTCAAATACAGGTCACAGACTGTGAGACAAGTATAGACTCTGCCCACCTCGGTAACCACACTCCATACAAATTCTTCGGGAGCATCTTTAACGAGGCAATGCGGATGAGCAGTATTTTTTGTTGACGTTGATCAGCGAAAGGATTATCATTTTAGTGGCTCTTCTAACATGCTCAGCCAACATGGTGGGGGCGATAGTGCATTCGTTTCAAGCGCTTGATCCATAAAACCTGATCTAAGCACTTTCCTCCTGATCGGAAATTGTAGTAAATGGAGATTTGTCGGAGGGTGCTTGCTGCTGTATCATATGCACCGTGCGTGTTGGGAACGGGATCTCGATGCCACTTTCATTCAGGGTATTGTAGATCAGTTCCGTCATTTCCAACTTCCTGGCAAATTGCTTCCCATAATTGTCCACCCACACCCGGGCAGTCATGTCGAGGGAGAAATCGCCCATATTCAAGAAGAGCACCTGGGGTTCAGGCTCCTGCAAAATGTTGTCCTGCTGGCTGATCACATTCAAAATGATCCGTTTGACCTCGGCCATGTCACTGCCGTAGGCCACCGAGAAATTCACGTTGACCCGGATCGACGCATCGGGTTTGGTGTAGTTCTTGATCCGTGCATTGGCTAGTTGCGAATTCGGAATGGAGACCACTTCATTGTCGTAGGTGAGCATCGAGGTAGTGCGAAGACCAATTTCCAGCAGTACTCCCAGTTCACCGCTCTCGAGTTGGACCTTGTCACCCACATTGACAGAACTATCCAATATGAGCTGAATGCCTGAAAAGATGTTGGATAGGCTGGTGTTCAACGCCAAGGCGACCGCCAGACCGCCAATACCGAGGGCGCCCAATAAGGGGCCGATTTGGATATCCCAGTGTCCAAGGATGATCATAACACCAAGGATGACAACGCTCATCTTTACGGCCTTTCGAAGGAGAGGCAGCAGGCCTTTGTCCAGGGTAGAGGTGGTTCGTTCCAGCCACGTCTTTTCCAGCCATTTTGATATGTCGTTAACCAGGCTGACTACACTGCGTATTATCAGCACAGCAAGTATGGAGAACAGAATCCGGTCGGCAATGGGGGTCTGCAGAGCCAGAGGCGTGAGGGCCACCATCAGACCGATAACCGGAATCGAATAGGTTACTAAGTTCTTGACCGCTCGGAAAACGATATCATCGATTTCGGTCTTGGTCTTTTGGACCAGCCCGAGTAAGACATATCGTAGGATCAGGCGCGCGACGAGAGTCAGCACCAGTGAAAGGATGAAGATCCCCAACGACTGACTCCAAGGGTTTTCAAGAAAGAAACTTAGTATGTCGGCAAGAGCGTCCATGAGTTAACCCCGAAAGTTGTGTATGCGTGAAAAAGGTATAGGCGGCGTATCCTGATGATGCTTTTGTCATTATCAATCCGAAGATTGGAGGATACACCGCCCATGAACAAGAATAACGCTCACAAAAACGACAATCACAATACCCTGCACGATGCTTTGACAGAGGTCCTTCAAAACGGAGCCGCAAAGTTGCTCCGAACCGTAGTCGAGGCCGAAGTCCAGGCTTTCTGCGATCAGTACCCGTTTTTGCGTGATGATGCCGGCCACCGCCGCATTGTGCGCAACGGATATTTGCCAGACAGGAAAATTCTGACCGGAATCGGAGAGGTCTCGGTCAAGGTGCCGCGCACACGCGATCGGTTGCAAAGCGAAGAAGACAAAATCTATTTACGAGTTCGATCATTCCTTCATACCTGCGCAAAAGCGGATGGGTGGAAGCCGTCATTCCGTGGCTTTACCTGCGAGGCGCATTGACTCACTGAGAATCGTACCGTAGGGGCTCGGCGACGGGAACTGTTGGACAACGTCCATCAGTTTTTGCAATCTCAAGATCAGTCAGCCATTATCCGACTTTGATGCGGAAACAACTGGCCGATACTAAATGTAACACATCGTATATTCATTGTATTACAATAAAACTATGGCCAAGACCAGCACCATATCTGCTCGCATAAACACGAGCGACAAGAAGAATGCGGAAGCAATCTTCGCTAAACTTGGGATTACGGCATCTCAGGCCATCTCTTTATTCTACAAGCAAGTGCATCTTCGAAGGGGAATACCGTTTGCCGTTGAGCTACCCAATGAAACAACCCGGGCAGCAATCTTGGAAGCACGTTCTGGCAAAGGCAAAACATTTGATACCGTAGCCGAGCTTTACGAGGACTTGGGTATTTAGATGAGGCGACTTCGGTGATCTTCCAGATTCAAAAGGGAAGTACGCCTCATGAAACGACGGGGCAAAGACATCGGTAAACTCAAGATCGTGATTGAGCTTCTTATGTCTGATCACGAATTGCCAAAATCTTTACGCGATCATGATCTAACGGGACAATGGAAGGGCACGCGCGATCTGCATATTGAAACCGACTGGATACTTTTGTACGAAATTTCTGACGAAGAACTCGTACTGGTTCGAACTGGCAGTCACTCGGATCTTTTCTGACGTCGGACAACCAGCTGCTTTCTAAATTCTATACGCAGCCTGCCTCAAGAATGACTGAATCCGCATTGTCTCGAAAGAAGAGTCTTCGATCGTCCAATGGCGAGCGTTTGGAATGACCCCGTTTTTAGTACCAGGGTCTGCGTTGGGATCTGAGACTGATTGTTATTGTTATTCTTTGTGTTATAAACTATGCTGCGGTCGCTAATCAGAAACTGTGAAAATGAAATTAAGAACCTCACGTCTCCCGTATCCACCTGCTGCGCTGATTCTTGTCATCCTGTGTTTCGCCTCGTCCGGATGTGATCTCAATGGTCCGCTCGACGAAAGCGATCTCTCACTCCGATCGCTGGAAGGGAATTTCGACGTTCAGCGTTTCGACCACAAAACGGTGGCTGTTCGGATCCGGGCTGTGTTTCTTAATAAATCCCAACAATCAGTCTATTTGAGTGCGAATGACGGAAACGTACTGTACAGTTTCCAGCGTATGAATGGAGAAAAATGGGAATACATTCAGACAGGACAAACCGGCCTGGCTTGTGGTGGATGTAGTAAACCCGTAATTGTAGCACCGGGCGAGGCGCTCGAATTTGAGTGGAATATCGGAAGTTCGTTCGCAACGACACTCGCCGGAGATCGGTGGGGTACCGAAGATGTGAGTGGCACCTACCGCGCAGGTCTGAGTGTCTATTTACAGTATGATGCAAGCCCACAGGCCCTGGTCAGGGATCTCAGCGGAATTCTTTCGGGGAGAGTATCAGATAATGCGAGTTTTACACCAAGCTTTCGGCTTATCGAAGTTGCTGCTGATTAACAGCGATTCTGAGTTCTATGCGACGTGTGGTGTTTTTCTATTTTTTGGCGGAGAGACAATGAGTACAAATTCTTACCGTCTCGTAAGAATAGGGTGATTTCCTTACTAATTGGTATGAATAGGGTGATTTCCTTACTAACTGGTACGAATAGGGTGATTTCGTTACTAATTGGTACGAATAGGGTGATTTCCTTACTAATTGACCGAAGAGAATTCCGCCAAAGTTGTACGGTGAGGGTTGGGGAATTGGCTCTCAATCGCTTTCGAGGAGAGAAATGGTCCGGACTATCCGGGCCACTTCAATTTGTCGGAGGGTGCTTGCTGCTGTATCATATGCACCGTGCGTGTTGGGAACGGGATCTCGATGCCACTTTCATTCAGGGTATTGTAGATCAGTTCCG
>JACZYD010000054.1 GCA_022571255.1 Bacteroidota bacterium | reverse complement strand
ACCTTGTGATAGTGCAGTTAAAGCCGGGCGCAGAGCACGTCATGAAACAGGAATCAACCGAAAATCATCAACGGTCGGATCCGTCGCGGCAGCATGTGCAACGCGACTTTTCCCGGACAAGCGATCAGTTCATTTCGCTATTCTCGGAGCTGGGGAGCTCTCACTTACGGTACTTGAACATCTGGTTCAAACTGGTGCCAAGCAAGTATCTCTTGTGAATCGAACTCTCGAGAATGCACAATTTCTTTCAGCAAAATGGAATGCTCAGGCCTACTCGATTGAACATCTTTCAGACGTGATATCAGAGGCTGATGTGTTATTTACGACTGTATTCGAACAGGGCGTATTCTTACCCGAATTAGTTGGGTTGGAGTATTTTTAACTGGCTTCCCTTCAACCGCTGGCAAAGCAACGTCACAGACTGGGTCCGGCTTGTTTTCTCTTTCCTAACAGTTTGCGCATGTCTGATACTGCTCGTGACCGTCCCTTACACGAGTGGTAAACCGGGCACAGCAATTGGAATGGCTTTGTTCACAGTCGTTATGGTACTCGGCCTGAGTCTCTGGATGGCACAAGTCGTTGCGCGACGGAACCGTGTTGGCCGAGGTCTCGTGACTCATGGATGCACTTCTCGAAATACGTGAGGAAATCCGGTGTCGTTTCCCGGGAGCCTTGCTGCATCGCATCTTTTACAGTACGCGTCGTTAGTTTTCCATCTCGCAAGAGAACATCCAATGCGGCCAACTCTGCTCTTTCAGTAATCTGCTTCAAATGCTCGTTCAGCTTACGGTGCTCGTGGTATGACTTGCGTACTTTACGCCTTTTATCATTCCAATGTCGAGGGTGAAGACTGACATCAATCGCGACTGTAGAACACTCTTTTTAATTTCGAATAATGAGGTAGAGAGGAGCGGTACCATCAGAGCGCTTTCTCGCCTTCAATTGAACGATGGACACCTTGGCCACGTTGAAATATGCGTTTGTAAAACAATATTTTGTTGACGCTATAGTTGACGATTTTATACCAGGTTATCCAAATGGTTCATGCGGTTTAAAATGAAAAACGCCCAGTATGGTATGATTAGGGGTGAAACCAGACGAAACCATATTGAAACAGGGCTCATGTTGCAATCCCACCTCCTCCGCGCGGCGTAAACCGTATAGTCAATACACATAGAGTTTACGCCTTTACATTTCTTCGACTATCGACTCTACAGGAGACACTTTCTCTTTCGAAAAACCCTTTGAATTTTTTTTATTGTTATGTCGCAACCCCGAGGGAGTATATCGGGCCATATTTCCTGCTCGGACCTCATTGATCAATACGAGTTCGTCGTTTGCCGTTAAATACCGGCGGCACACTGTGCGTCCTCTATGGAGGCAAATTGTCGGAATACCTTATATGTACCGGTCAAGTCAACGGCGTTTTTCACAACCTTCGACGTAGAGGCGAAATAGATCACGCCGCTCACCTTCGCGAGCCTTCGGTAAAGGGTAAATAAAGTGCCTAATCCGTTCGAATCGAATGAGATGGTCTTTGAAAAATCCAGAATGAAAGTCCGAGTGCCCGCATCGAATTGATCTTTCAGCATGTTCTTGAAGTCAGTTGTGTTTCGAAAATCGAGATGATCTCCGACGGCGATGACAATCGCATCCTCGGAAATCGACTGAATCGAATAGGTATTTTCAGATGGCTTCGTCGCAGAATGTT
This sequence comes from Bacteroidota bacterium, assembly GCA_022571255.1. Taxonomy (GTDB): domain Bacteria; phylum Bacteroidota; class Rhodothermia; order Rhodothermales; family UBA10348; genus N075bin62. The sequence continues at coordinate 20,874 of JACZYD010000054.1, read as the reverse complement.
GATAATCTGTATTCATGCTTCTTCATTTTTCAGTCAAGCATAACGAGAGCGTTATGCGGTGAATAACAATGAGATCAGCTACAATAAACGAATTCATAATAGGAAATTCTCCCGTTTTTCAATGGGAAATATTCCCCGATACTGGTTGCCCTTGAAGGGTTTGCCTCGTTTCCGTCGACAATTGGCTGAGGACAACGCCCCGTGTCAAAACGCGAAAAACGACTGCTTGCCTGCTCATGCAACCAGGCACAGGCGTTTTAATCTTGGCAACCCGGCAGGATGGTTAGAGGCAAATTAAAACTGCCATGCGTACAAGAGAATGGGGTGTCGAACGGAACCCATTCTCCGTCGCGCCGCCGCTCAAGGTCCTATATGACTCCGGCACACTTCCTTAAAGCGACCGTCTTTGGGGAATTGCTGGAATACGCTGCATCCAGCGACACGCGCAGACAGCTGAACTCTCGTTCCCGGACAGTTTCGACCAAATTGCAAGTAAATCGACCTATCTCAACCAATTAGTACGAAAATCACCCTATTTCGACTAATAGGTACAAATCCGTACTAATTGCTTCAGCCATCTGCCCCAGGTTCGTCGCCATATCAACCGACTGTTAACGTCAATCGAAAAGTGTACCGTTCGGGAATTGAAAAGTAGACCACTTGGCTGATTATTTGTGAAGGTGGGAATTGAAAAGTGTACCACGTAGCCGTTCGGCGACAACTATTATTCCCGTTCAACGCCGGGATTCTTTGCTGCGCGTTTGAAGTGTTCGCGGAACCGGTACGACTCTCCGATGAACATATCACCTCGAAAGTATTGTTCATCCGCGGATTCAAAGTCATGCTCGATCAGGATCTCGCAAAGCTCTATGACGTCGAAACTCGCATCTTAATTCGAAACGTGAAACGCACTATCGATCGTTTTCCAGATGATTTTATGTTTCAACTCACAGCCTCCGAGTAGAAATCTTTGATATCCTAATTTGGGCTATCAACGAAAGGACGAGGTGGTCATCGCCCGGCACCCAATGACCCGGCGACGGCCGCCAGCGCTGCAAATTGCCCAATGGCGTGGTACAGAAAGACGCTCAGCTCATGAGGGCGAATCGAAGTAATCAGTGGGCGTGTTGAGTAAGCCTGTCTGCGATTTTTACGAGAGCCACCCTCCCGTTATCTGTAATGGGATGATACTGCCGACCGTCGGATATCGGTTCTTTTATTTGCATTCCCTGCTTCCAGAACGGCCGCAATGTTGCTCTGGGTCGAATCATTGTCGGCACGCGCACCGGCTGCAGGCTCAGTACCATTCATCATTTGCAGGTAAGCGACGATCATTCTTGTTTCCGTCTTGGTAAGATTTGCGCGGGCTCGCATGTGCGCTGCAATAGTAGCCCAGTCGCGGTCGTTGCGCTCCATCGGCGAACGTGCATTATGGCACCGGGTACAGTTCTTTGCCCATGCCTTTGCGCCTTCGGCAATCTCAGCAGGATCCTGTCCGTAAGCCAGTCCGGAGATTGAGAGTGTCAACATGACGATCAACAGCGAGGTAATTCGTTTCATTTTATTTCTCCAAGGTGATTGGTTTGAAGTTGTCTCGTTCTTGATCTCAGAAACCGAAGGCCCACTGAACCATGAATCGGTCCGTTCCGTCGAAGTCAATTTCGTACATCACTTTAATAGGAATCGTAGCGTCTATCCAATAGTTAAGACCCAGGGCCAGCAGCTTCTTCTCGCTCCGAACTACTTCGTCCATAATCGTAGATTCAAGAAGGTGTCCCCAACGCACAACGGGTTCGAATGCCTTGAAACGCCTGGCGGCCTGCAGGTAATAACCAACGCTATTCATGAACTCAAATCCATTCTCGGTCTGAATCTCCTGCTTGAGCAGAATAGCCTCTCCACGTAATTCCATTGGCCCACGTCTCAGTTCCATGGCCAGATTTCCACCGATCAGGTCAAGAAAATTTTCCGGATCGTACATCGCATGAAATCCCGAAACGTACATCTCGAAAGTCGGGCCGTGCACAAAACCGATCCGCCCGCCCAGCATCTTGTTTTTATTGTTATCGTCGAAGGCAATCCCGAATCCGATCTGGGGAATCTCGATTTCGGCCACACTGTTTGTTTCGACGGACGCGCCCGTCTTTCCAGCGTGTTCATCGTCATGCCCATCACCTTCATCGTCATGCCCATCACCTTCATCGTCGTGAGAAACGAGCACCGGACCTTGACTCACCCATCCGGACAGGTCAAGAGTCCACTCATTGTTCATTGGCAGGTTATACCGAACCAGAACACCCGCATCGGAAAGAACGGGCATCAATGATCCTTCGGCGACGCCCCCGTGTGCGTGTCCGTACAACACCGGTGCGTTGGGCATTTTGTTAATCCAGGTCGGGTGCAGTCGCTCACTGAAAACGCCGAATGGCAGCAGAAACTTTCCTGCAATAACAACCACTCTCTCAAATCCCAGATAGTCAATCTGGGCGTATTCGAGAGAGGTTGTGGTTACCTGACCGCTTAAACCAAATTCGAGCTCGGTTTCGAAAAGAAAGTCACTCCCCATACTGTAGAGAATTACGGGCGAAACCGATGCCGTAAAGTTACTTACGAATTTGTCATTGTTTATCGCGCTGAACGTGGTCGATCCGTATCCGGCCAATACTGTATTTGCCAGTGGTGATCTGACACCCGTTTGCGCTTTTGTCGGCAGTGCTGCCAGGACCGTGCTGACTGACACAGCAAGTATTACGAGCAGGCTTTTTGTGTGATCTCTGTTCATGATTCCCTCCTTATCCTCGTTTCGTGCGTGCTTGAACAATCTACGGTGATCTGGTCTCTAATGACCATGAGAAATCGGGAAGTGAAACTCGGCTTCGAACTCGGCAGCACCCGCACCCGGGAAGTGAAGAGATACATGCGCTTCACCGTCGCCCTCAAACGTATGGCTGGTTGTGTAGACACCCGCTTCGATTTCAACGGCAACGTATGATGCCTCGGTTCCATCCGGGTTTTCACAATGAATTTCCGCCTGAAGTCCTGTGACCGGTGCTTGCAGTACCGTATCCTCCATGACCCAGTACTGTATGATCGCCGTATCACCCTCGTGGAGATCTCCAGGGAAACTCTCGTATTCTACCCGGAATCCACCGATATCGAGATGAGCGCGGCCAACGTGCAGATGTTCGACCACTTCGTGAAGGGTCTCCAAATGATCATGTCCATGATGGCGACCCATGACGCGTACTTCAAAATCACCGCTTGACGTGAACATCATCGTCCCGATATAGTCCGTCCCCGACAACGCCAAGACCAGATCTTCCCACTCGGAGGAATCTTCGTGTCGGTACTGCATGCTCACTTCTTCAAAGTCTGTAACCGGATCTCCGTGATGCGTGGTTACTGCGGCTGTAAACGTGACGTCTTCCAGCGTATCCATGTGTTCTGCAGATACCTGAAACGCAACGGTTACCGCCTCCTCTTCACCATCGTCGTGGATCACCGGATTTTCTGAACACCCGGTTAGAACGACCAGAACAAACATTGTCAGGAAAAGGGCTGATGTTTTCATGATTTTTCTCCTTTAATGATGTTATTGTTCAGAGAGTGGCATGGAGTAAGACCCGCTCGACCACTACAATTTTCCCTTTCATTCCCAGTCCGACGTGGGGAGTACACACATACTCAATGGTGCCCAGGGCAAAAGCGTCCGTGATCACCAGATCATAGACTTGACCCAGGCTCAGGAGAAACGGTCCCATTTTTACATTGTCGATTTGACTTCCCTCAGGTGCCTTCGTGATTTCAACATTGTGGGGGACAATATCTTCTTGAACGAATCGAACGGTATCTCCTCGCATCACCGTGATGCTGGAAGGTTCGAAGCGCCACTGGGCAGTCGATTTGTCAACCATTTTGATGATGATGGTTACAGGATCTCTGTCTCCGGTCTGTGCGACTGCGCGCATCGGAAGTGCAATAAGGATCGCAACCGCGAGTAGGAATCCCGCAATTACTGGGTAGGCTGGTTTCGAGTATCTCATTTCTGTTCAGTCCGTGTAAGTTCAGTGCTTCAGCAGCTCGCATTCATGTTGCGAGTCCGTGCTGCTTTACCGGATACAAAGCCTGTGCCAATCTCTGAGATTCAACCGGATAGATATAGTTAAATCATTCATGTGCAACGACTTACCTGGATGATATTCAAAACAGCCAGATCGAATATCATCCGACTCTGTCACGCGTGCGTGACGCTCAGCGCCTTGGAATTGACGGATGACGAAAAAACGGGCGCAGTGTACCGATGAGCTGGCCCACATGGAGGTGTTTTTGGGGGGTATCACACGGACGTGACACATATTCGGCCGAGTCACAAGAATGTGACATACACGAAGGCGGTAGAACTGATATCAGTTCCTGTACGTGGCGGGGTCCAGACCGTGGTTGCCCAGTAGTCGATATAACGTGCCCCTTGGTAAGTCCGCAACAGCCGCTGCTTTTGTAACGTCCCCGTTATGTTCGTTCAGGAGCTTGTCCAGGTAATCCTTCTCAAATGCCGCGGTATGAAGGTTTCGCTGCTCGAAAAAACCAGTATCGCGTCCGCCGGGGAGATTGCCGGCTTTTGCAACGATTCCGTCCGGCAGATCGTTGACCATGATCAGGCGTTTTCGCGTGATCGCCAGAACTCTCTTTACCACATTCTGCAGCTCGCGCACATTTCCTGGCCAGGAATAACGGGCAAAGACTTCATGGACTTCCTGATCGATGCGAACATCGTCACTTCCCATCTCTTTCGCGAAGCGGGTGATGAAATAATCTGTCAGCAGCTTTATATCCCCGTCCCGTTCACGGAGTGGGGGAATTTTGAGATGCACGACGTTAATTCGATAGAAGAGATCTTGTCTGAAACGACCCTGTTTTATCTCTTCTTCGAGATCTCTGGCGGTCGCGGCCACAACCCTGATATCGACATCTCTTTCCGCATCTCCACCGATTCTCCTGATCCGGCGTTCCTGAAGTGCTCGAAGTAGTTTTGCCTGAAGTCGAATCGGAAGCTCGGCTATTTCATCGAGAAAAAAGGTTCCGCCGCTTGCATATTCCATCAGTCCGAGGCTGCGAGCGTACGCACCCGTAAATGCACCTCGTTCATGGCCAAAAAATTCACTCTCCAGAAGATCATCGGGAATGGATCCGCAATCAACCGGAACAAAACGTTGCCCTTTGCGAGTGCTGTACTCGTGTAATGCTCTGGCAACAAGCTCTTTCCCCGTGCCTGTCTCGCCGGTAATAAGCACGTCGACGTCTTTTTCGGCAACACGCTGGATCAATTCAAAAATGTTCTGCATCACCGAACTCTGACCGATCATTTCACCGAACGAATGCCGCCGCTCGACCTGACGTTGGAGCAGGTTGCGTTCTTCCCGGAGACGTTTTGTCTCCAACAATCGACGCGCCGTTGCCAGCAGGTCGTCGGGGAGAAACGGCTTTGTGAGATAGTCAGCCGCTCCAAGCTTCATACTCTCCACAGCCGTTTCAACTTTCGGAAACGCCGTGATAATTATGGAAGAGATCGTCGGGTCTTTCTCGATGGCCAGTCGGATTAAATCGATCCCGCTCATATGAGGCATTTTGATGTCCGATATCAACAGATCCCAACCCCCGTCCTTCAGCATTTCGGCAGCACGCAGACTGTGCTGTTCAAGCACGACCTCGACACGGTCGAGTTTTTTCAGGATATCGCCGCACACCTCCAGCATGCCCGTTTCGTCATCCACTACAAGTATGCGCTGCTTCGTCATGTACTTCCAGTGTCTTCAGTATGTACGGGTAGCTTGATACTGATAACCGCACCGTTCGGAGTAGAATTATCGGCACTGATGGTCCCGCCGAAACCATGAACAAGACCCTGACAGACAGACAGACCCAAGCCTGTCCCCATCCCGTCAGCTTTGGTCGTAAAAAATGGTTCAAATATTCTTTCCCGAAGACTTTCAGGAATGCCAGGACCCGTGTCGAGCACCTCGATGAGTATCATATCGGAAGATGAATCAATCTGTGCAGGTTTGACTTTCGCCCGAATAACAAGTTCGCCACCCTGTTCCATGGCGGAGAGTGCATTGAGAAAAAGATTCAGGAATATCTGTTCGACTTCGGCCTCGTTGGCCATTACCCGTGGCAGGCGATCTGCAAGCTGTGCGTCAATTCTGATATTGACCTTCTCCGCCTGCTGCTCGATCATTGCGAGCGCCCGACGAATGGGAAAACCCAACTCAATCGGTTTCTGAGACGCTGCAGATGGTCGACAATAAGAAAGCAACCCGTGAGCAATCCGTGCAACCCGGTCAGAAAGCTGAACAATCTTCTCCAGTTCACGTTTGGTCCTGTCCTTCATCTGATCGCTGTAATCATCCAGCAGGATCCGAGCTTTGGAATTGATAATCGCGATGGGATTGTTGATCTCATGTGCCAGGTTTCCGGCCAACTCTCCAACCGCGGCGAATTTCCCGGCACGAAGCAACTGGACCTGAGCAGCTTTTTGCTCAGAAATATCATATACGAGTTGCACGACATGCGATATGACACCCTCTTTATCGACCAGGGGAGCCGTGATAGACTGGAATACGCGTGTGTCTTGACCGATATTCGATTTGTCTGACGGTGAGTCCTCGCCGAGATGGATCTCCACAGATCGGACTTTCCCGTCGCCAAGAGTCTGTTGAAGAGGAGATCCTTCACCGAGCAGGCGCAAACGAAGTTCTTCGGCCGAGCCGAGTCCGGAAAACCACATCTCCCAGCGACTGTTGGAAAGGACCGGTTGAAGATTTACGTCGCAAACGTATAGTGCCGTGCCGGCCGTATCGAGTGCCCTTTCCAGCAGCTGATGCTGCCTCAGGGATTGTGTCACCGCCGCCTCCAGTTCTTCCTCCTTGGACGAGAGTCTGGCTGAAACAGACGACACAAAAAAAGCCGTAAGAATGAAAATGGTCCCATGTATTCCGACAACAGCCGCCACATACGCTGGATCGAAAGCTGCGTGAACGATTTCGGCGTGTTCGCCAATGTGGGGAATCATGGTGAGCGTATAGTGCGACACCGTTCCGGTCAATTCCAACCACGAGAGCAGAGCGATCATGACGGTGGCAAGAATTGCAATAGCTACGCACTGTTCTCTCGTGAGGGTTATCCCGGCGATGATCACATGAAAGATCATCAGCAGCACAAGCGGACTTTCAACACCTCCTGAAAAATGGACCAGAAACGTAAGAAGTATTACGTCCGCGAATACCTGAAAAACAATCAGCGCGATCGACACGTTTCTCCGATGAAGCAGCCGCGTATACAGGAGATTCAGGCCGGCAAGAACCGCTATAGTTCCCGAAAGCGGCAACAAGACTTCCGCTGGGAGTATCTTCAGAACTTGTACGGCCAGAATGGTAAGCGACCCGGCGATTCCGATGGCAATCCACCGCAGCAGGATGAACCATCTGGCATGATCAAATTGTTTGTCTTCCGTCATACTCCTCCCATCCTTGAGTTTTCTCAATATACCCTCCATTGTTCGTTTTCTGTCAAGTCTGCTCAATCCGGTACATACCGGGCGACCCGGTCGCAACCCCTTCTTCCGCTCCCCGTAGAGGACGCAGCCATTTCATCCCCGGGTTCATCGAAAAGACGCATGGATCAAGATGTGATGAGTCTTATTGCGGGGGCGACTTGTTTTGACAGGGAATGAGCAGGCAGAATTTGGCGTCAAAGAGTGGGGTGCGGTGCTCTGCGTGACCATACAAGACGATTATTCCTGCCCGTTTCCTGAATTACATCTCGATGAGTAAACCAACAAGTATTCACACCATGACTGACAGTTTTTATCCGCTCAAGAAGATGAGTGTCGTCTGTATGCACCTCATCACCACATTGACTGCGCTGGTACTGTTTTTGATAGCCGGCGCGTCGGCAGCGACTGCACAGCAGATTCAAGAGATCTCATTCCAGGGTGCCGTTGACATCGCGATGCAGAACAGTATCGCCATCAGACGCGGAGCAAACAATCTGCAAGCCCAGGAATACTCCGTACGGTCTGCAAAGGCAAACTTCTTGCCCAACTTGAACGCAAATTCGGGTGGAGCTCGAAATATAGGGTTGACCAATGACCCCACAACGAATCGCCTCAGCTCGATCGCCAACAACAGTTTCAACATCGGGATTACCACGAACCTGAATCTCTTCAACGGTTTCCGCGATGTAGCGACCCTTGAGCAGGCACAGTTGGTTCTTTCCAGCCTCCAGTTCGACTACGAAAGAACCCGGCAAACCGTTGTTTTTAATGTTATTACCAATTTTCTGATCGTCATCCGGGCCGAAGAAGATATCAAAATCAGGCAGGACGACGTAGAAGCACAACAAACGCTTCTCAATCAGATCCGGGAGTTTGTCAACGCAGGTTCGAGAGCCATCTCAGATCAGTACACTCAAGAAGCAACGCTCGCAAGCAGCGAATCCAGCCTTCTGGCTTCGGAAAACAGTTTCTCGAATGCCAAAACACGGTTGATTCAGGTCCTCCAGATCGACCCCCTCGTGGATTATCACTTCACCTCACCCGACCCGGAGAGTATCGATCTTTCGCCGATCCCGTACGTCGAAAATGATTTGATCCGGAGTGCTTATGAAAGCCGATCAGACCTTCGCGCCCAGGAAGATGCCATCGAGGCGGCCTGGCAGGCGGTGCGAATCGCGAGAGGAGGCTATTACCCGACGTTGAATTTTTCCGCAGGAGCCAGCACGGCATGGACGAGCCTTTCCAGACGGTTAAGCAGCGAAGTGGACGACGAAGGGATTCCGATCTTTGAGGACATACCCTTCCGGGACCAGATAGAGGATAATCGCTCGGGAAGATTTTCACTCAGTCTGAATGTCCCGATTTTCAACCGTCTGAACACCAAAACAAGCGTGCAGCGCAGTCGTATCGCACACAGTAATGAAATTCTGGCGCTCGAGGAGCTGCAACAGTCCGTTGCGCTGGACGTCCGTCAGGCCTACAACAACTATCAGACTGCCCTGAAAGCTCTCAATGTAACCGAGACTGGCCTGCGCTCGGCCACCCAGGCTTTACAGGTTGAACAGGAACGATATGATGTGGGAGCGTCTACACTGGTTGATCTGACCATTTCCCAGGCCCGATTTACGCAGTCTTCGAGCCAACGGATTCAGGCACTTTTTGATTTTTATTTCCAGCAAAGACTGATCGAGTATTATGAGGGCACTCTGTACCCTGCAGGCACATTGTTTGAGTAATCGTCCGTTTTTATTTTTATAAAGAGACCTGCTTGATTGAGAGACACAAATGGCCAAAAAGAAGAAGAACGCCACGAAGCGCATTTACATTTTACTCGGTATTCTGGTTGCAGTAGTAATTCTGGCTGGAATCGGGGCGCAAATGGCCGGATTACTCGGAGACGGCACAAGAACTACGAATGTCGCATTTGAAGTAGTTGGAATACACACGATAACGCAGGTCGTCACCGCTTCCGGAAAGATTCAACCTGAAATAGAGGTGAAAATAAGCCCGGACGTATCGGGAGAGATTATCTCCCTTCCGATCGCCGAAGGAGACGCCGTAGCCAGAGGTCAACTCCTGGCCAGGATAAAACCCGATTTTTACCAAGCCCAAGTCGAACAGGCCGATGCGTCTGTGCTGCAATCGAAAGCAACCCTGGCTCAGCGCCGAGCCGATCTCAGAAACGCCGAATATGAAGAGAAAAGGCAGAAGAAACTCTTCGATACGGGTGCCATCGCCGAAAGCGTATATCTGACATCCCTGACTCGCCGCGAAGTCGCCGAGGCAAGTCATGAGGCTGCCGAGTATGCCGTAAAAATCAGTGAGGCCCGCCTGTCTGAAGCTGAAGAGACTTTGTCGAAAACGGCATTGTATGCCCCGATGAACGGTACCATATCGATGCTGAACGTCGAACTCGGCGAACGCGTCGTGGGTACGACGCAATTTGAGGGTACCGAAATGATGCGAGTCGCTAAGCTGGATCGCATGGAACTCGAAGTCGATGTCAATGAAAATGACGTTGTCAACATTTCGGTCGGCGACTCAGCGACTGTAGAAGTCGATGCCTACCCGGAGCGCACGTTTAGAGGGATCGTGACTGAGATTGCCAACTCTGCACGTGTTACGGGCCAGGGCAGTTCTGAACAGGTCACCAATTTCCCCGTCAAGATCCGGATCCTGGATGCCCACAACATTACCCATGCCACGTCGGGTGCAGATGATATCGTGATGAACACGGAGGTACCGGTCGAGCGCTCATTGGCGCCCAATTTCCGACCGGGTATGAGCGGAACGGTGGACGTATTCACGAAGACCATCGCCGCGGCGATCGCCGTTCCTATCCAGTCCGTAACCGTTCGCGATTTCAACAAAATAAAAAAGGAAGAAGAAGCGAAACGCAGAAAAAGTGGAAAGCGCGAAACACCTGATGTGATGGTTTCGTCTTCGCTGAACCTGGATGAGGAAGACATTCGCCGGGTTGTGTTCCTGATGGTGGATGGAAAGGCGAAAATGGTAGAAGTCGAGACAGGTATTACAAACGATACGCACATCGTCATACTCTCGGGCGTAAGCGAGGGCGAACACGTCATTACGGGACCGTACAGGGCTATTAGCCGGACACTGAGAGATAAGGACCTTGTTGAGGAGAAGAAGGATGATTTTCGATATGGTAAATCTGGATCTTAGGGCCTGTCCATGTCAGAACTCACTGGAAAGGCGGGATTGATTATGAATACCAGGGGTAACGATCCCATCATCGTCCTGAAGGACGTCAAAAAGATTTACCGGATGGGTACCGAGGAAGTACGCGCTCTCGATGGTGTCACGGTATCGATCGATCCCGGTGAATACGTAGCCATCATGGGGCCGTCGGGATCGGGCAAATCAACGATGATGAATATTGTCGGTTGTCTTGATATCCCGAGCGAAGGCACCTATTTCCTGAATTCAAATCTCGTCAGCGAGATGGACGATGACGAGCTGGCGGCGGCCCGGAACAAGGAAATTGGCTTCATATTTCAGACGTTCAACCTGCTTCCGCGCATAAATTGTCTCCATAATGTTGAATTACCTCTGATTTATTCGGGTATTCCCCGCTCAAGGCGACGGGAGTTGGCCAATGAGGCCCTGCAAAATGTGGGACTGGGACACAGAACGGATCATAAACCAACCGAACTCTCAGGAGGAGAACGTCAGCGCGTGGCGATCGCACGTGCGCTTGTAAACAAGCCTTCCATACTGCTGGCCGACGAACCCACGGGAAACCTGGATACAAAAACCGGAGAGGAAATCATGCGTCTCTTCGAGGAATTGAATCGAAAAGGCAATACGCTGCTTGTCGTGACTCACGAAGAATATATTGCGCGTCACGCGCGTCGAATCATTCGGCTCAGAGACGGCTTGATTGAATCCGACGAATACGTCGCCGATCCGGCGCTGGCGCGCCAGGAAATTCAGAATACATCCTCCAGCGAAGTTCCGCTCTGAGGCAGTCAGCTGTTCGTCCGGGTCTGGACTCAAAAATCTTCGCAGCTGAACTGTTCTGTCCGACGTTCAAACAGCACCATCCCTTCGGTTTTCCGTATTTCGATTACCTGGAAGGGAACGGACAGCACCTGCGGCGTGATACAATCGATCCCCGGTTCACTGACCAGGTACGCCACTGTAAGCACACTGTCGAGAAGCTCCACCGACTCGACTTCAATCATATATCCTCCCGATTGAGATGGTGTTGCAATAACCGCAAGCATCACCTGTGAAAAATCCACCGGGCCAAAAGGAACGTGTGGCTGCAATGCACTCGAAACGCCCGCCCATGATTCATCGTCATAAATCATAAGCTCTACCGGCTCCGTAAAATCGCTCCTTTGCCCGATCCCCAACGTCCCGAATGGAAATACCTCTGAGAACTCGATGATCTCGATCAATTCCGGACCAGATTGATTCTGGCAGCCAGAGAACAATAAAAAGCCGGTCGCCGCAAATATTGCAAACTTCGTACGGCGACGATGTCCGCGAGGCCTCCGTCTTTTGTTTGTCCGATCACGCATCGTTCGATTATCTGTCTCCTCACGCCCCATTCAAATCCTCCTCCAGTTGTGCGATGGTGTCTCTCATTTCGGCGGCCTTTTCGTATTTCAGATTGGACGCCGCCGTCTTCATCTCTTTTTTGAGTTGTTCGATCATGTCGCGCTTCTGATCCAGCGTAAGATATTTCAAAACCGGATCGGCTACTGCTTTCAACTGATCTGGACCCGCGTAATAAGTCGAAGCCGGACCGCTGCCGTCACGTTTCTCTTCCGCAATGATCGTCCCCTCTCGAATCTCAGCAATCGATTTCCGGATGGTTTGCGGGGTGATTCCATGTTTTTTATTGTACTCCTGCTGTATGACGCGTCGTCGCGCTGTTTCGTCCATCATACGCTTCATGGACCCCGTCTCTTTGTCGGCGTACATGATGATTTTCGAATGTACGTTTCGCGCCGCCCGCCCTGCTGTCTGAATCAGCGAACGATCACTTCGAAGAAAGCCTTCTTTGTCTGCATCCAGAATAATCACCAGAGAGACTTCCGGCAGATCCAGGCCCTCGCGAAGCAGGTTCACACCAATCAGCACATCGAATTCCCCGAGTCGAAGTCCGCGCAAGATCTCGACGCGATCCAATGCCGCAATATCCGAATGCAGATAACGTACGGCGACCCCGTATGAATCCATATAATCGGCCAGGTCTTCAGCCATTCGTTTTGTAAGTGTGGTCACCAGAGTACGCTCACTCCGCTCCGATACGATTCGAATTTCTTCCAGCAGATCGTCTATCTGATTCTCGGAGGGTCTCACCTCGACCTCGGGATCAAGAATGCCGGTCGGGCGGATCACCTGCTCTACGAAAACGCCTGCTGACCGCTCCATTTCGTAATCGCCCGGTGTAGCACTCACAAAAATCACCTGATTTTGTTTGGCTTCAAATTCTGCAAACGTCATGGGCCGGTTGTCAAGCGCAGACGGAAGCCGAAAACCGTGTTCCACCAGTGTGAGTTTGCGTGCCCGGTCTCCGTTGTACATCGCGCGGACCTGCGGAAGCATTACGTGACTCTCGTCGATGACCATCAGAAAATCGTCGGGAAAATAATCAATCAGGCAATACGGTCTTTCCCCCGGTTTGCGATCCGAAAGATGCCTCGAGTAGTTCTCTACACCGGCACAATACCCCACTTCACGCATCATTTCGATGTCAAACAATGTTCGCTGTTCCAATCTGTGCGCCTCGAGCATCATCGAATTCTCCCTCAGAACGGCAAGACGCCATCGAAGCTCTTCCTCGATGGAGAGAATGGCTTTTTCCATCTGATTCTCTGGTGTCACGAAAATTTTTGCCGGATACACCGTCAGAAACGGTTCGGTTCTGAGCACTGCCCGGGTCATCGGATCAAAAACCGTTATCTTCTCCACCGTATCGCCCCAAAATTCGATTCGATACGCCTGGTCCTCCAAATACGCCGGGAAAACCTCAACGACATCGCCCCTCACCCGAAAATTGCCAGGAATAAATTCCACGTCGTTCCGGGAGTAATAAATAGAGATGAGACGGCGTAGAAGGTCGTTTCGCTGGACTTCTTCCCCCACGCGAACTTGAACAACCTGTTTCAGATACTCTTCCGGCGATCCCAATCCGTAGATGCACGATACGCTCGCCACCACAATGACGTCCTTGCGCCCCGAAACAAGAGAACTCGTGGCATGCAAGCGGAGACGATCGATCCTCTCGTTGACCGACATATCCTTCTCGATATACGTATCCGAGTGCACGATATAGGCTTCCGGTTGGTAATAGTCGTAATACGAGATGAAAAACTCAACTGCGTTATTGGGGAAAAAGTGCTTGAATTCGGCATAAAGCTGGGCAGCGAGCGTTTTGTTGTGACTCAGCACCAGCGTCGGTTTTCCGACATTCTGAATCAGATGGGAGATCGAAAAAGTCTTACCCGTACCTGTTGCGCCAAGCAGCGTCTGATATTCATCGCCACGTAAAATACCCGCGGTCATTTCCTCTATCGCTCGCGGTTGATCTCCCGTGGGAGTGAATTCTGAAATCAGCTCGAACGGGGGACTGTCTGTAATTAATCGGGTCTCTGTTATTGACCTGGTCACTGGCATGGATTGGAATATCACGCTTTGGTCAGCTTCCGGAAACGATCTCAGGCTGTATCCGTTATCTTTCGGCCGGTTATCAACCCGATCCGGTTCATTTGGTTCGGGCGATTCAGCCTCTCGTAACGTACGTCATTTTTCATATGAAGCGTTTTTTTATCGTCGTTTTCCTGCTCTCTTTTGTCTCGCGCACCGTGGCGGCTCAGGAGAAACTTGATTCCCTGCTCTACGAAGAATACGAGCCCGTTTCAACGCTCGTGGTCGAGGCACACCCCATAGAAAAAGCAAAATACCCGTTCATCGATGTGCACAGCCATCACTTCAGGGCCGACACCTATGACGACGCCCGAATGGCCGAGGTCATCAAGGACATGGACGACCTGAATATGGGCATTGCCGTCAACCTGAGTGGCGGATACGGCGATAAGCTGGCCTCCATGGTCAAAAGTATGAAGGGACGGTATCCAGACCGTTTTGTCGTTTTTGCCAACGTCAACTTCGATAAAGTGGGCGAACCGGGCTGGACGGAACGAGCTGTCGAGCAGTTGGAAACGGATGTAGCGAACGGCGCTCAGGGTCTGAAAATTTACAAAAGCCTCGGGCTCAGAATTGTAGATAATACCGGCAAACGATTGTCAACAAACGATCCAAGACTGGATCCTGTCTGGGCGAAAGCCGGTGAACTGGGTATTCCCGTTTTGATTCATACCGGTGATCCCTCTCCGTTCTGGTCCGACCGTGATCGATTCAATGAACGCTGGCTTGAACTGAAACAATTTCCGAATCGGTACCGCGATCCCGCCGAGAATCCGTCCTGGGCTGAGATCATGGCGGAGCAACACGACGTGTTTCGAAAACATCCGGGCACCAACTTCATCAACGCGCATCTGGGTTGGTATGGAAATGACCTGGGAGGACTCGCCGACCTCATGGACGAACTTCCCAACATGTATACCGAGCTGGGTGCCGTCCTCGCCGAACTGGGCAGGCAGCCGCGCACGGCTCGTGCTTTCCTCATCAAATACAAGGATCGTGTCATGTTCGGAAAGGATTCATGGGCTCCAGACGAATACCGCGTCTATTTCCGGACCTTCGAGACCGCTGACGAGTTTTTCGATTATTATCGAAAACGGCATGCCCACTGGAAATTATACGGGTTGGACTTGCCGGATGACGTGCTGAGGCACATTTATTATCGCAACGCGATACGTATTATCCCGGGCATCGACGCTTCGAATTTCCCCGATTGAAGCGGGCAGCGGGGCGCAGCGCAATAACGCGGCGGCGGGCAGCAGCGCTGTCGGCAATGAAACCATGGGAGAGAGGTCAGCTCAATTCGAGTAGCCAAGAGCCTGGGAGAATTCCAGGGGCACGTTCCATTCGTGCAGCAACAGCCCCATCGAGCCAAAAAATCCAGCGCCGTTCACCACATTCGAAAGATTGTCTCCGCGGGACAATAATTCTGTGTCGGTTTGATCCTGGTAAGTGATCCAGTTATCGTCTACGACCCGGAACAACAATCCCATTCCTATCAGGCGGGCATTTGTTTCTTCGCCAACCAGTAATGAACCCGCAATTTCCTGCGCGACCGTATTCTGGTCCTGTTCCAGAGGCAGCGTAACGGTCCACGGTCCGGACCCCGTAAATGGCTCCAGATTTTCAAACGGAACTAAAATACGACCTGTGGCAGCACCGTTCTGCAGGATATACACCGTCTGAAAATCCCACACATTTCGGCCTCCGGGGATGGTTACATCCTGCGCAAAACCAAGGACCGGGTGGAAATAGGGCTCAGAACGTTTAAGGTCTATACCTTCCGCGTTAAACGGGACGATAGTTTCTGCCGTAGTCACTGAACCGTCTTTTCTTGTGATGACCATACGGTATCTATGCCCCGCACGAACCCGAAAATTTCCCGTGAAAAAGTGACCCCAGGTGTTGTCCGGAAACTGTTTCAGAGAATGTATCCACTCGACAATAGTTGATGCTGTCAGATCGATCGAAAAAACTTCGGCGTCAAATGTACTTTGTAACGCGCGGGCACCGTTCACCTCTTCATTTCGGCGTGTTATCGGGATGATTCGAATGGTCTGCAAGGTGTTCAGTGGATCCAGAAAACCGTAAATCGTAAACAGACGATCCTCGTTATCAAACGGATCGATGGTCGTATCGTTACATGATGTTGAAAACAGCACCATGATCATCACACCCAGAAGTGTACGCGAAACCCTCATCTGTTATCTGAATTCTATTTTTACACCCAGGGACGGCGTGATGGGAAGTTGATCGACCCGACGAAATTCAAAAAGATCGAAATAAAATAAATTCTTCCGGTTGAACACGTTGATGATGCCGGCCCGCAAGGTCGTTACCTGTCGCCCGCTTTCGACTTTTTTCTCCAGCCAGACATCGGTACGGGCATACGTCGGTTGCCTTTCTGTGAAGGGTTCGTTGTAGAGTATACGAGTCTGACCGGGTTCAGAAGCCACATCTACACCCGGTGTGAGTAGAATCCATTTGTCAAAACCACCGGAGCTCGTAAACGGGAGACCCGTTCCGATTGTTGTCAGTACGGTAAACGACAGTTCATTTTGTACAATATGGGCCAACATGTTAAACGAATGAGGGCGATCATGTGAAGGAGTATACGTGATCGTTCCCGTGTCGTACTCCACATTGGAGTATCCATAACTCATATATCCGTCTATGCTCCAGTCTTCGGAGAGTGGCCTGGATTTAACGTCAAGCCTGAAATCAACACCAAATGCCCGTCCGTCCGCCGACTGAAGCGATGTGGTAAAACTTGGAAACGAACTGAATACCGGTACCGAGAGATCGCTGTAGTCCTTGTAAAACCCTTCAACGGACATGCTGAGACCCTTGATCATACGCAGATTGTACCCGAGGATGGCATGAATCGATTTCTGAAGTGGCAGATCGGCCGGTGTCGGTATCCAGGCCAGAAATAAATTTCCGAGATCTCGTTCATCACTCAACCCCGTGGTCGCCTGATGGTAGATTCCAAATGCCAGATTGATCTGATGACGGCCAAGGGGTCCATCCGGGAAAACGGATATACGCAGCCGGGGATCCAGGGTTGACCGTGAGCCCTCGCTTACATGATAGTAATGCAGGCCCGGATTCAGTGTGATCCGATTACCTGCCAGACTGATATTGGCATCCAGAAAAACGTTCGTTTCGGTCATTGCCAGTGTATCGGCGTCCAGGTCCTGAAAGTTGTCATCCAGTCTGTACTCAAAATCAGACGCTCGCCGGGAGTATCCCGCATTGAGGCTTCCGGTGCGGAGCAGCCACGTAAGTTTTGTATTTATATCGAAGCTTTTAATTTTCGACTCGCGGGCCGGGTCGTTTGCTGGTCCAAACTCATTGGTCATCTCGGACTGACCTACGGTCAAACTGAATAGAACGGGTAGCCGATTTGATCTGAAATTGTATGTGCCACCATAAACACGATTTTTCCAAGACACCTCTGCACTGTCCGTAACCGATTTCGGAATGGTTTCTCCGTCAAATGATTTCTTTGTTCCGGCAATATCTCCGCGATCATCTGTGTCCAGGATCATTCCGGATATAGAGTGACTGTTACCGATCAGCGCATGTAATTTGCCAAACCGATCACCAAGACGATACCTGAGGTCCTGCCCAAAAAAGTTTGGAGACAACGTCTCAAGAAGAGACTCTCTGATGTTGACAAGAAAAGAGACCCGGTTCCTGATAATGGGACCTTCAACCCGCACACCGCTCATGAAGGGCGCGAGGGCAAGCGAGCCGGCATAATTTTGTTTGTTACCGTTCCTCGCATGAACATCCGTTACAGAAGAAACGCGCGTGCCATACTGCGCGCCGAATCCTCCGGTATAGAATTCAGCCTTATCCACGATTTCCTCAGGAAACGCAGAATAAAAACTGAGTATATGAAAAGGCATGTAAACCGGCAATCCGTCGATCAAAGCCAGGTTTTGATCCGGGGCGCCTCCCCTCACAAAATACTGTCCACCTCGGTCGCCCTGCACAACAACGCCGGGAAGTGTTTGCAGAAAACTGGCCAGATCACCGGAAACACCTGGTATCAGCACGCGCTCTATATCAGCGGGTACAACCAATTCAAGACCCGCAATTACGGCCGCTATTCCAGCCACGGCATCCGCTTCGACGATCAGTTCATCGATGGCAGCCTCACTCTCTGTTAAAACAACAGATCGCTCAATGATGTCCCCATCCGCCACGACAAAGAATTCTTCGTAAGACCCGTAGCCGACGAACGAAATGCGCAGCAGATACGAACCAGCAGAAATTCTGTTGATCTGGAAAAAACCGTCTCCGTCACTGGCCACACCATAGAGCAATTCCTCATCCTGAAGAAGAGCTACTGACGCACCCTGCATGGCCTGTTCGGTCTCCGCGTTGGTTACAAACCCTCTCAATATCGCTTGCTGTGCCATTACCGGGGTCGCGCGGATACCGGGCAAACAGATTCCGACAACCATCAAAAAGCCGGAAAACCGTTTCAGAATGAACATGGGCGTCGAATATGGGCTGAGAATCGCGCAAAATACACGCAGAGCGGAATGTATATCAATACTCTTTATTCAAAGCCGTTGTTCTCCTGAACGGTCAAAAGGCTGTATTCAACTGATAAATACGTATGATGACCGGCAAACGGACCGATTTGGGGATGGAGCCTCGCTGCGCTCGGGCTCTCTCCTGAATTTGGCTAAAGCCTCGCTACGCTCGGCTTTAGCCCTTGGGGGGAGACCCGCATCGCGTCTCAATTGAAAAGCCCCACCAGCTTTGCTGGCAGGGCTTTCTTGTGTCTTGCGGAGAGGGAGGGATTGCAGCACGAGCCTTGTTTCGATGTGGTTTCGTCTGGTTTAGCCCGTAATCATATCATACTGGACGTTGTTCATTTCAAACCCAATGAACCATTTGGATAACCTGGCATAAAAGCGTCAACTATAGCGTCAACAAAATACGGTTTTACCGTCGCATATTTCTGCATGGCCAAGGTCTCAATCGTTCAACTGAAGGCCAGAAAGCGCTCGGATGGTACGGTTCCTCTCTACCTCGTTATTCGAAATAAAAAAGAGCGTTCCACAGTCGCGCTTGAGTTCAGTCTTCACCCCCGGCATTGGAACGGTAAAAGGCACGAAGTACGTAAGTCATACCTCGAGCACCGTAAGCTGAACGAACATTTAAGGCGAGTTACCGAAAGGGCAGAGTCTGCGGTTTTGGATATTCTCTTACGCGACGGGAAACTTACTACGCGCGCCGTAAAGGAAGCGATGCAACAGGGCTCCGGGGAAACGGCTCCCGATTTCCTTTCGTATTTCGAGAATCGTATCGCGGAATTTCGGGATCGCGGCCAACACGGCTCTGTGGACGCCTATAAACCGGTCCTTGCTAAACTTCGGGACTACACGAAACGGACAACTCACGGCTCAACTCTTGCGTTTGATGAACTCACGGTGGCTTTCCTTCGCGGGTTTCATACGTATCTCAGAAAGGTGCACGATAATGGCCAGAATACGATTACGAAAAACCTGGGCTACATCAGAACGGTGCTTTATACGGCCATTCGAGAGGGACTCTTTCCCCAAGAGAAAAATCCGTTCTTTCAACTGAGGCTGAACTCAAAGCGAGCAAGCAGCAGCCGACTCACGATCGAAGAAATCTGGAGACTGGAAGATCTCGTCCTCGAGCCTGGTCTTCTCAATGACGTCCGGAATTATTTCATCTTCGCGTTCTATGCGGCCGGTATGCGTATTTCCGATGTCATTCAGCTCGTTGGTGATCATATCCGCCTCGTCGGAGGAATCTATCGCATAGAATACACAATGGCTAAAACGTCCGACCCCTCTTTTTCGATGCCGCTGCTACCGAAGGCAGAAGAAATCTTACGATTTTACGGCTGGCCAAACGTAAGCCGCGAAGAATACGTTTTCCCAATCATGCCTCAGCATATTCGAAGGGGCACAGAAGAGGCGTTTATGGAGAGAAAACGCAAGACAGCGCTTCTAAATAAATATCTGAAAGAACTTGCGAAGCTTTGTGATATCGATATTAGGCTGACGACTCATGTTGCCAGGCATTCCTGGGCTGCATACATGGACGACAACAACCTTCCCATCCAGCGAATTCAGCAGACGCTATCCCATAAAGACACGAAGACAACACAAGTCTATCTTCATAGCCTCCGTTCGGGGATGTTTGACGAGGAGTTGATTCGGGTCCTGAAGCGGGCGTGAAGAAACTAGGTTTTAATAAAAAACCCCGAATAGGGGGCTTTTTGGTGTGTCCGGTTCGGCGTAGGAATTTCTTGTCCGATAAGGGCTTTCGCCCACGGAGACACTTGTACCGAAAGCTATCCACGTTTTTACTTGACACCAGACCAGAGGCGGGTAAGATATCGGTACAAGTGCCTTCGGGTCCGCCCTCTTCGGAGGGAGAAAATGAACGCCGTTAGAGTAAATCTCTGACGGCTTTTCTAATACTTTCAAAGATTGTTTTGTCTACGATACCAATCCTGTTGAGAAATCTCTTTGTATCAATGGTTCGGATTTGGGAGACGATGGCAGATGCTTCTTCACCATCCACCAAGCCAACTTTGATACGGTTTTTGTTGATATTCTCAGACGTTGTTAAAGGAACAACAA
>JACZYD010000053.1 GCA_022571255.1 Bacteroidota bacterium | reverse complement strand
TAACTATGTCCTTGACAAACTTGAAAGAAGGGTATAACATTTAAACACTTGTTTAATCGTTTAACTATATGATACAAGAAAGCTTATCATTTGAGACATATGGGACAGGGAGCGTTGTCAAAGAAGCGGGGTTCTATATCTGTGTTCCTTGCGGATACAGGAAATATTTGAAAAAAGGAGAACACTTCCCTAGCTGTATTAAATGCTTAGGTAGTGACAGAAAGAACTTTCGTGATGGATTAGAACTTTGGGAGAAGAATTAATATAAAGGTCGGATATATTAATTTAAATTGTACATAACTATATGAACATGAAACAGATGATGCCTATTCTCATGATAGTAATGATTATTGTCATCGTAGGATTGGTCTACCTTGTACAAGGCGTACAGATGCAGAATAAGGTAGCGGTAGAAGAAAAGACGTTTAATACCCTTCAGGCTGACTACTGGATTGTCAGCAAGGCTGAGAGAGATGCAGCTCCAACGGGATCTGAACTCAATTCACAACTCGTTCGGCTTCAGCAGTATCCTTCCCAACTTCTTCAATTAAAACTTGTGGGAATTGGAAAGATATTAACTGGAATTTTCGCTGTACTGTTTGTTATTGGTATCTTTCTCTTTATGATGCCATTCAGACTTGAGGCTATATTGCGTAAGCTTCATCACGAGACGAGGGGATAGAGAGTGGTATGCGCAGGGGAGTTACGTGCTCCCCTCGCCACACCATTTGACAGGATGCATTGTGAGTCGGTACAATACATTAAACGATTAGTAAATCATTTAACTATTCAATGTTAACGGTACGGGAAATAGGGAAGGTCAAAAAGAAGTTGAAAGTGAGTGAAGATCATCTTGCCTTTATCTTTGAGGCGTTGTCTAACTCTACTCGCTTGAAGATTTTTCGCTTACTCTCAAAACAGAAAGATATCTGTGTAACGGATGTAGCTAAGGTATTGGGAGTTTCTGTGCCAGCAGCTTCCTATCAGTTTCGTATTTTAGAAATGGTGGGATTGGTGGAAAAAGAGAGAATGGGAAAGATGATTTGCTATAAGATTAAAAAAGGAGATCCGGTAATTAAGAAATTACTGAGGATTATAGGATAGGTCGAGGATAATACAAATAACTAATAAAACAACATGGCAAAAGTAACACTTTACACCACACCAACCTGCGTCTATTGTAAGGCGGCAAAGGAGTTCTTTTCTGAGAATAATGTGAAGTATGACGAAAAGGATGTTTCCAAGGACGAAGCAGCATTAAAGGATATGGTGGAGAAGTCCGGTGGAATGGCAGTCCCCGTCATAGACATTGATGGAGAGGTACTTGTTGGATTCAACAAGGATCAGGTGGCAGGATTATTAGGAGTAGGTCAGTAACAGCTGAATTATGCGTCTATTCTTACCCATCCTTATTATCTCCATAGTTGGATTGGGCATCTTCTTTACCCTGAGGTTTTTCAATGGAGATGACTTTGACTTACCTCAGGGGGGAGAATCTACAAGAGAAACCATTATGGTTGAAGACCCAGAAACAAAAAAAGAAACAGAGAAAGAGATATTCGTGACTGATGGCGTACGCCATTCGGTTCCTTTAGATGAGGTTGTAGGGGGAGGGCCTCCAAAAGATGGTATTCCTTCTATAGATAATCCAAAGTTTGTCAGGTCGCTTGATGCAGATGCCTGGATTAAGGATGACGAACCTGGTCTTGCGATATCTCGTGATGGGGTAGATCGTTTTTATCCGTATCAGATTTTGGTCTGGCATGAGATTGTAAACGATACGATAGGAGGGAAACGAGTATTGGTGACCTACTGTCCTTTATGTCTTACCGGCATTGTGTTTGACCCCATAGTGAAAGGGGAGGCCGTAGAATTTGGAACATCAGGAAAGCTCTGGCAGTCAAATCTAGTCCTGTACGACAGAAAGACCGATACCTTATGGTCTCAGATCTTGGGGGAGGCAATTGTGGGGGAGTTAACGGGGACGAAGTTGAAGGTTCTTGCCTCAGATCAGATACTCTATGGCGCGTGGAAGAAGGCACATCCTGATGGTCAAATCCTAGGACGCCCCGAGGGATCAAGGAGATTCTATGGAGTAAATCCTTATGGAAGCTTCTATTCTGTCGCAAACTTTTCTCTGCAGATGGTAAAGAATATAGATAGTAGACTGGCGAATGATGCCTTCGTATTTGGACTTATCTTTGATGGCGTAGCTAAGGCGTATAATATAGAGTCAGTAAAGAAGAAAGGTGTAGTTGAGGATACCGTAGGTCAGACTGATATTGTACTAAAGTATGAGAAAGAGTTAGATGTGGTCCGTGTCTTTCGAGACGGAAAGAGAATTAATCCAATATCTGGGTTCTGGTTTAGCTGGGCTGCAGCTCATCCTGATACCGAGGTGTATAAGTAATAAAAATATGATAAAGATTATTGGAATTGGAGTAGTAGTAATCGTTGTCGTCGTTGGAGGAATATTCTTGCTGGGAGGTGGCTCTTCTACCTCTACTGGAGGTGTGGGTATTCCAGATCTCATACTTCAAGATTACGAGGGGAATGAAGTTAATTTACGTGAGTTGGCTCAGGGGAGGCCCGTAGTACTTAATTCATGGGCTGCGTGGTGTCCATTTTGTGTAAAGGAACTTCCTGCGTTTGGTAAGGTGCAAGATGAGTTCGGAGAGGATGTGCTTATTGTTGCCATCAACCGGGCAGAATCTCTTTCTACGGCAAGAACATACACTGACGACCTTGGGGTGACAGGTTCCATGGTATTCTTGCTAGATCCCTCAGATTCCTTTTATAAGGCAATTGGGGGATTCTCTATGCCAGAAACATTATTTGTTGATGCCCTCGGAAACATTCGCGTCCATAAGAGGGGACCAATGGATATTAAAGAGATGACAGAAAAAATTGAATACCGGCGGGCTGTCCCTTACCTGCGTCATGTATTTGATTCTCAGACGCTGACCTCGATACAGTGCGGGATGATGCCGGTCGATCGCCCGAAGCAGTACCGAATTCAATTCATGGGTAGAAACACGATTCTGCCTGTTTACATGTACCTGCAAGGCGGTATCCAACAATTTAAAAAGACGCTGCTTCGTGAGCGCAGAGACCGTGATAATGGGCACATAATCGAGCGTCTTTATTCGATCCCGTATCTTGCGCTCTGTGTCCCGTACCGTATTCGTCTCTTTCTCGACCAGATCCCATTTATTGAGCCCGATCACGAGACCCTTCTTCAAACGCTCAGCCAGTTTGAGTACGCGGATATCCTGAGATTCGATCTCACCGGTGGAATCGACCAGAAGAACGGCTACATCGCACGACTCGATGGCTCGTTCGGTACGCAGAGAGGCGTAAAATTCTACGTTTTCGGTAATATTTCGACGTTTTCGCAGGCCGGCGGTATCTACGAGGACAATTTCTTCCTCGTTGTACGACAGCGCCGAGTCGATTGAATCCCGGGTGGTACCCTCCACTTCGGTAACAATGGATCTTTCTTCCCCCAGCAACGCATTCGTCACTGAAGATTTTCCCACATTGGGTCGACCGACGATAGCGATTCGAAATCGTCCGTCTACTACAGAATCGTCTTCGGGCCCCAGTTTTTCCAATACCGCATCCAGAAAATCACCCGTCCCCATGCCGTTGATCGCGCTTACCGCATACACCTCACCCAAACCCAGCTCATAAAAGGCCGATGACTCCCAACGGCGTTCGTCATTATCGGCTTTGTTGGCCAGAACCAGTGCAGGTTTTTCAGACTTCCGAATGACAGAGGCCATCTCCTGGTCCAGATCCGTAACACCGGTGGTCACATCGACCGTCATCACTATCAGATCGGCCTCGGTGAGGGCGATGTAGACCTGTTCCCTGACTGCCGCCTCAAAACGATCTTCAGAATTCAGTACGAAACCGCCCGTGTCTACAATAGAAAACACTCGGCCGCCCCACTCGACCGTCCCGTAAATCCGGTCACGCGTCACGCCCGGCATGTCATCCACAATGGACTGCCGTTCTTCGGTGAAGCGGTTAAAAATCGTCGATTTCCCGACATTCGGGCGGCCGACAATGGCTACAAGCGGCATGTGGAAAGGCTGTCGCGGTTCTAAAGGCGTTCTTTCCGCTCAATGTACAGCGCACGAAACAGCATATACGCAGTTTCTGCTGTTTCGGTGGTGAACCAATAGTTAATTCCTGCACCAATTGCCGCTCCTGCCACCGGAATTGTCTGTGCGATCTTGCGGCCGAGGATATTTTTGGCAATTTCGCGTGGAAGATGCCTGGTCTGGTCCCGGTACGTTCCACTTACCCGCCCGCGGTAGTTGAGGTCGCCGGCCAGCGCAGCGGCGGCGACGGAGATTTCTCGTAATGCGTCGTTTTTCGCTTCTTTTGAACTGGACGAAGCCACATTGAAAATGGACAATATCACGGGAGTATAGTCAGGCTTATCCATCGGAAACCCGTAAGAGGCCCCGATCTGCTGAATCAGCCTGAGGTTGATCGTAAAAAGAAGCGGAATATCCGCCGCGATAAAAACTGCACCACCGAGCCCCGTTCCTCCACCCTCTATTGCTGCGAGAAGAGTGTTTTCGGCGAACCAGCTGCGGGCAAGCGGATCGAGGTGCTCCAAGGGTAAGTCCCTGAGGTCATCAACCGCCGTTGCACTGAGATCCATTTCCTTCGCCCGGCGCAGAAAGTCTCTATCTTCAAACGTCCACTTGGAAGCATCATTCAGGAAACCCAGAAACTGGGAAATTGCCGAGTCGACCTGATCCAGTAAATCCGGGGATGTAATCTTCTTGACCACCCAGTCCATGGGCGCCATGGCCCAGCTCATTGCCTGCGTGATGAGAGAAGAATCGCCGTGTTGCCAGGCTTCGATTTCTCGTTGTACACTTCGTTCGTACTTCGACAGACGCATAACCGATTTCCGTATTCAAAGAGTCGTTCATTTAAGAACGGGCCAATATAACCCGGCGGCTCCTGAATCGGACAAATCATAAACGAGCGAAATCCTAACTCATCATGTTGTATTTCCTCAGGAGGCGATACATCGTCGCCCGTCCGATACCCAGTTCCACTGCGGCACGATCGACATTGCCCTCGAAGAGCTGATATGCCTGCCGAACCGCGCGATGTTTGAGTTCCTCGAGGGAAACAATTTCTCCCGCATCGGAATCCTGGAAAGAATGATCGGAAAAGGGTGCACCACCGCGCGGCTGTGTACTGGCTTCGGACACGGTTGGTTGCGCCATCGGAATTCTCGGTTCCCGAGCGGGCTGTACACTTGGTCTGTCGATCCACGGGGTCACCGGGTTGGCATTGCCTAACATCAGGTCATCCGGACCGATTTGTTCGTCATCTGTAACAAGAATGGCGCGTTCAATGGCGCTTTTCAACTCGCGCACATTTCCAGGCCACGAATAGTTCTTGATGGCCTGTTGGGCTTCAATCGATATCTGGGTTTCCTTGAACTCCGGATGTGCATTCAGGTATTCCCGGAAAAAATACCTGGACAATACGAGAATATCCGACCCCCTGTCTCTGAGTGGTGGCAGTGGTATCGGGAACTGGTACAGCCGGTAATAAAGATCTTCCCGAAATCTACCGTTCCTGATCAACTGTATCACGTCGGCATTGGTGGCTGAAATCACACGCGCGTCAATTTTGATGATCTGATTGCCACCGACTCTTGTGAGTTCTCCTTCCTGCAATGTTCTCAACAATTTTGCCTGAAGGTCAAGATCGAGTTCGCCGATTTCGTCGAGAAATATCGTTCCCTCGTCGGCAGCCTCGAATTTTCCGATTTTTCTGACGTGGGCGCCAGTAAAAGAGCCTTTTTCATGACCGAAAAACTCGCTCTCCATCAGTTCGCGGGGAATCGCAGCACAATTCACGACGACGAATGGTTTTCGCCTCCTGTTTGAATTGTAATGTATGGCACGGGCAACAAGCTCCTTCCCGGTCCCGCTTTCACCCTGAATCGCGATGGTCAAATCTCCACGGACGGCCTTTTTAATGAGGCGGTATACCTCGTTCATAGGTCCAGAGTCGCCAATCATACCCTGCAATTTGCATTGAGAGGATACTTCATTTCGGAGCGACTCGATCTCCCGGATCATCGAAACCTTTTCCGTAGCGTTGCGCACGACAGTATCGAGTTTCGAGAGATCGTCCTGACCCTTCGTGATATAATCGTGGGCGCCTATTTTCATAGCCTCTACGGCCGTATCGATCACGCCCTGGGCCGAGACCATGATCACCGACGTGTTCGGCAATTCCTTGACGACACGCTGCAGTACCTCGATCCCATCGATTCCCGGCATCATGATATCGAGAAGAATGACATCGGGCTTTTCGGAAAGCCTTTCTAAAACAGATTCGCCACGGTTAAATACGGTGACGTCGTAATTCGTGTTTTTTGACAGGCGATAACTCAGCATGCGGGCATACTGTTTATCGTCATCAACGACGAATATGCGATACTTCATGGTTAAAACTCTAAACTGGATGATTCCATTCAGAGGGGGCTAACATCTTCCGGGAGATTGAACACGTATCTATGGACGGAACAATCTGGTTGGTTATCGGGCATCGCCGCGTAATCTTAAAGGCTCCAAGGCTTATCCGGAACAGACCGCTTCCCTGCAACAGGCATCCCGGCGGGCAACACACGCATCCCGGCAGCGCAACACACGCATCCCGGCAGCGCAACACACGCATCCCGGCAGCGCAACACGCGTCGAAAACCACATCACAATAATATCAGCCCGACCCCACCCGCGGCGAAACAATAAAAAGCAAAAAAATGCAGACGGCCTTCTCGAATAAATCTGAGAACGATTTTAATGGCCAGGATACCAGAAACAAAAGCAACGAAGGTGCCCAGAATCAGCGGGCCCAAAGCCTCTGAATACCCGTTTGAGGACGTCGCTGAAAGAAAATTGCCGATTTTCAGGATCGTTGCCCCCAGCACTACTGGCAAAAGCATCAGGAAAGAGAAATCTGCAGCCCGACGGGGTTCCACGTTGAGATAAATCGCCGTACAGATGGTCGAACCGGACCTTGATATGCCGGGAATCATGGCGAACGCCTGAGCGAGTCCTATCGCCAGCGATTTGACTGGATTCATCGGTCCATCGGGATTCTTTCGCAGACGCGTTAAAAGTAACAGTATACCGGTACCTATCAGCATTGTGGCAGTTGCCCGGGGGTCAGAAAACAGGGCTTCCAGCCGATCCTTGAACAACACGTATACTATTCCTGTCGGAATCATCGTGAACAGGATATAGATCGATGTTCGAAAATCATCGTTTTCCTCCCACGAGGTCGAATATCGCGACGGTCGGACGGCAGCAGTGAAAAATCCGACCATCAGACGGATCAATTCAATCCGGTACACGACCACAATACTCATCGCAGTACCGAAATGAACGAGGACCTCAAAAATGATCCCGTATCCCGGATCGGTCTCGACACCGAGAATATGTTTGCCAAGTACCAGATGACCGGACGAGGAGACGGGCAAAAACTCTGTGAGTCCCTGTACCAGGCCCAGTATTGCTGCTTCCCACCAGCTCATATTGTTCTTTCTGAATGCTGAACCGGTAAGATAGGCTCCACCATGAAAACTTCTTCCCGCTCCACCGCGACCTCGCCAGGTAAACTTTTTCGGGGTTTACGAACGAATTTCTTCTGTGTACAGATCACCGGTACCAGTGAACTTGTTTTTGCCTTACTGAAAAAAGCTGCGATTGCCGCTGCCTGCTCAAGAATCGATCGGGGTGGTCGCACATCCCTTATTGGTACCCGCAATACCACGTGGGACCCGGCCACGCCCCGCGCGTGCAACCAGTAGTCAAATTTTCTGGCGACACGCATCGTCAGTTCATCATTCTGAGCTGCACTCCGGCCCACCCAGACCTCGTAATTGTCGGCGAGCACAAACTGACGGTAGGGTACGGACGGACGGACCTTCCGATGCTTGGTTAATATCCGGTCCAGGTCCTCGGCGTTCTCCTTCTTGAAACGTTTCACATCAACTGTTGACTCGAGAGACGGCAGTACATTTATCAGATCCTGGAGACGTTCCACCCGTCGCCCCGCTTCATCAACACGCGCCGCAGCTGATTGGCGAGCAGCGCGGGTCTGTTTTGCCTTCTGGTAATATCGTTCGGCGTTCTGAACTGCATTTTTGCGCGCATCCAGCTTTATGGTGATTGAGCCCGATGCATCTATTATATCCGGCAGCGTAACCTGCTCAGCTCCGGCGGGCGCATCGTTCTGCAGGGCCATCAGTAAATGTCCGAATCTTTCATACTGATCCGCCCTGCTTGGACGCGATAATTCTTGGCTCATGTGTTCGAAACGGAGGACTTCTTTCTTGAACTGCCTGGACAAGGCCGATTCAAGGGGACGAAACTGGCTATCGAACGTCGAGCGCGAATGCATTTTCCGAACGTATAATCGAACGGCCGTATTCATCGACGGAAACGATTCCGCCTCTGATTCGCCAAGCGAACATAAACTGACGGGCGAGACAGTGATAACTCCCCCTGAATTATTGTAAATATGAGGAGAGGGCTGTTCTAATTCCGCCAACAGCTTACCGATCGTTCTGAAGAGCGTCCCATAATCGAGTGATTTCTCCGGTTCTTTTCCAATTTGGACGGGATCACAGCGAAACACAACTTCTGTCGCCAGGTATCGATCAAAGACACTTATTATCCGTTGAATCCGCTTTTCCAACGGCCCCGTAGCGTTTGAAATTTTTGCCGCCAGATCCGTTTCGGACAAAGGGAAATCCGGCGAACGTGCCTCAGGTGGACGATTTCCGGGAGCTGTCCCGACTTGTCGAAAGCGGTCCAGAACCTTGCCATCTGGTCCCAACAGGTAGATATTCGCTCGGGACCCATAGAGATCAACCCTGACATTCAAACCGCTGTCGAGAGCTGCGCTGATCTGACGATCACTTTCGGCGATCGTCAAGCCGGTGATGATCGAGCCATCGATCGCATCAGAAAAAATAGAAACTGTGTTCTTTTTTGCCCTGTTCTGACCTTTACAAGAGTACATGTTCCGATCAGGCGCCAGTGTATTGATCCTCAGAGTATGAATTTCATCACCCGACGAAAGGATCGAAAATGAAAGTTCACCTTTCGACTGTGAATAACACTCCTGTATCTGACTTCCGGGAAGCCACTGTGCCCATTCATCTACAAGGGCTTTGAGTGTAAAATAATTTGAAAGCATGAAAACAAAACCAGAGCCGCAAACCGGTCGCTACCCGGTCGATTTATTAGATTTCCGTTCGGGTTTTTTCGAGGATGTTTTGTACGATGCCTTTTTGGATTCCTGAACGACGGATAATACCCAGATTATGGCCCATCCCCCAGCCACCACCCACCACTCCCCGACGAGCAGGAGGATCAGGTTCGCAGCATAAATCAGATGATAAAACCAGTTTGGAGTTGCGTCTCCAGCCAGGGCCGCCACCTTTGAAAGACCACTTGAAACCGTCGTGAGTTTAAGCAACAATAAGAGGGGCGTATAGATCAGGATAACCCAGTATGCCCATTCTGGTCCGGTGAATACCCAGATGGTTATGACGCCGGTCACGGCGATGTCTAAAATGACGTTTTTTATCCAATTCATGCTGATCAGGTCGATAATCGATGACGTTTCTCAAGTTACATCAACCGACCGTCGCATTGCGTTGCATCCCGACTGTACAGGATTATATTTCCGGATAGATCGGCGATAGTGCGGCCGTCCGCGCCCGTTTAACATGGAGCAGCTTGAAATAGAATCACTTTAAATCGAGTAACAGACTGCGCTCTCTGACATTATTCCTGGTCCTGTCTGCTGAAACGACTGTGGGCTTCGCGCAGTCCAGGGACACCGTTCCTCGGCTGGAAAACAGAATCGGAGAGGCACGCGAATTGTTATCGGCAGAACGATTTACAGGCGCTGCGGCAGTCCTTGAATCACTGGTATCGGATTCGACCGATCATGTTGAAGGCCGCCATGCGGACGATAACGCTACAGTAACGGTACGTTTATCCGATATGCATCTGAAGTTCTTCGCGGCGGTGCTTCTGCCGAAGTTTGCGAAGCGCTTTCTCTTTGATCTGGCGTACGCGTTCACGCGTCAGGCCGAATCGCTGCCCGATTTCTTCGAGTGTAAGCGGATGTTCGCGGCCAATGCCGAAATACAAACGGGTGATTTCAGCTTCGCGGGGATGCAACAGATTCAGCGCACGCTCTATATCGATCTTAAGCGACTCATCCATCAGGATATCATCCGGAGCTACATCTTGATTGTCCGGAAGTACATCCAAGAGACTGTTGTCGTCGTCTTCGTTGAACGGTGCATCCATCGAAAGATGGCGACCGGTATGCTGAAGTGCTTCGCGCACTTTTTCAACATCTACCTCAAGTTCCGTGGCCAGCTCTTCAATATTCGGCTGACGCTCGTGAGTCTGAGACAGGCGAGCGCTTGTTTTTCGAATCTTCGAAATCGTACCAATACGATTCAAAGGCAATCGAACGACGCGGCTCTGCTCGGCGAGAGCCTGCAAAATCGCCTGCCGAATCCACCACACGGCATAAGAGATAAACTTGAATCCACGCGTCTCATCGAAGCGCTGTGCGGCCTTTATCAAACCGTAGTTGCCTTCGTTGATGAGATCAGCCAGCGTCAGCCCCTGACCTTGATACTTTTTTGCTACCGACACCACGAATCGGAGGTTTGCGCGTGTCAGGCGATGCAGGGCGGCTTGTTCTCCCTGTTTTATCCGGCGAGCCAGATCAACTTCTTCCTGCGGAGTCAGTAGTGCTATCTGACCGATTTCCTGCAGATATTGATCCAACATTCTCTGTTGGCGTGGGACGTACATATACCCTTCTCTTTAACTCTTGATTGTGATGTCCGTTGCCTTAAACGCAACCCTGGTCTGCGATGCGCCAAGCGCACCATGTTCAGTAACACGTCTGCAGTCCCTGTTTCGGGGATTCGACTGCCGTGCTCCATCACGCTGCAAACAGCCCTCGGTTCCCCTTGTTACATTTTTCAAGCAACCCTTCGCGTATTCATAACGGTTTGATTCACGAAATTGGCAAGTAGGCAAAATAGTTTCCGGAGAAAGAGTTCCGGTACGTGTATTATTGTCTTTCCGAATTGACAAATATTCCTGATCAATGGAATGGCAACTCCTGAATCCGTCCTATCAGCTGAACACCGCTTTGTGCTCACGTCTGGCGCACTGAAGCTTAATGTGGCACCCGGAAAAGGAAATCGGGCCGCAGTAATGGGAGTATTGAATGTTACCCCCGATTCCTTCTCCGATGGAGGATTGTTTTTGGATACAATGCAAGCTGTTACACGCGCCGGAGAAATGATTCGTGATGGGGCGTCAATCATCGACGTGGGTGGCGCATCCTCTCGTCCGACAGGATCGACGTATGGTAAAGGAGCCCTGAAAATCGCGCCTGAAGTCGAAAGTGAAAGAATTGGCCCGGTAATCAGGGAGATTTCAAGTCAGTGGCCAGGAGTGATGATATCCGTTGATACCTTTACGGCATCGGTTGCCCGCCACGCATTAGACGCCGGTGCACACATTGTTAACGACATTACTGCCCTCCGCTCCGACCTTGGCATGGCTTCCTTGATTGCCGAACGGAATGTTCCTGTCATTTTAATGCACTCGATAGGAGACCCGGGTGAAATGCCCCACTCAAGGCCCTGCAAAAATGTGGTGGAGTCGGTACGAACCAGTTTGCAGGAAGCCATAAACCACGCGCTCGAGGCCGGAATCAGGCAGCTCGTGGTGGATCCCGGATTCGGTTTCGGCAAATCCACCGCAGACAACCTGAAACTGATTTCCGCAATCAGAGAATTCGTGTCGCTCGGTTGGCCTGTGCTCGTGGGCGTCTCGCGAAAAAGCTCGATCGGCCGCGTCCTCGGGTCAGAAGAAGAGCCCGTACCTGTCTCGGATCGCCTTTACGGAAGCCTTGGTGCAACAGCTGTCGCCGTTCTCGAGGGGGCAACGATCATCCGGACACACGATGTCCGCGCAACATTTGACATGCTGAAAGTCCTGGACGTTTCGCGTCCGTCAGAGCATCAACGTTCCCGATACAGAAATGAACTCCGTGGTTGATATATTCGTATGAACCAGTATGGATTCTGAAAATAACGAGGTACCGCAGACCCGGCATTGACACTCTTTCCTTGGGTCATACCATTTCGTGTTGTCGATCTCCTTGAGATCATCATCGTAGCATACGTCCTCTATAAGATGTATGTGTGGATGCGAGGCACCATTGCCGTTCAGATTTTTGGTGGAATC
Organism: Bacteroidota bacterium; assembly: GCA_022571255.1. Taxonomy (GTDB): domain Bacteria; phylum Bacteroidota; class Rhodothermia; order Rhodothermales; family UBA10348; genus N075bin62. The sequence goes on along the minus strand of JACZYD010000053.1, from coordinate 10,263 downwards.
CTCGCGCTTTTTCTGGTTCAGGTCCTGGTTACCGCGGCCGACATGACCATCTTCAGCGCCGTATTCAATTCTCTGAATGAAGTCTTCGTACTGACTGTCATTATTTTATTCCAGCCGGAAATTCGAAGGTTATTGCTTCTGCTCGGCCAGAATAAATTAATCCGGAGGCTCATGCAGTCACCCGCTCAGTTGGAGCGAGTTGCAGAAATCGTGATGGCGGTTGATGATTTGAGCAATCGAAAAATCGGAGCGCTGATCGTCTTCGAACGCTCGACCGGTCTCAGGAGTTACATCGAAACCGGTACGCAACTCGGAGCGCAAATCAGCCGCGAGTTATTGGTTGCTCTTTTCTTTTCCCAGAATCCGTTGCATGACGGTGCGGTTATCGTTCGAAACGCACGAATTGAAGCCGCCAAATGTATTCTTCCGCTCTCGACGAATATGCGACTTAATTCCGATCTTGGTCTCCGGCATCGGGCTGCGGTGGGGCTGACGGAAATTTCCGACGCTTTTGTGATTGTGGTCTCTGAGGAAACCGGTACAATATCGGTGGCGAGTCAGGGAGAGCTGGTATCCGAGATCAGTGTCGATCAGCTGCAAACCTATGTAGTCGAAGCACTTTCTCCTGCGATGGCTTCCAGTACCGACGTCCCAAAATCGTCGACTTCTACGGCCTCGGCTTAAATTCATCTTGCGTTTTTCATGCACTGGGTTTTCGATGATTGAAGACAGGAAGTACAAAAGACAACGTGCGGATTTGATTACCGATCTCAGAAGAAAGGGGATTTCTGATGAACGGGTGTTGAAGGCACTCGGTGCCGTCGCTCGCCACGCTTTCATCGACGATGCCTTCCTGCCACGAGCCTATAAAGATGAGGCTCTCCCGATTGGTCTGGATCAGACCATATCGCAACCTTTTACGGTCGCCTATCAAACGATGCTGCTTGATCCGCAGCCGGACGAACGGATTCTTGAAATTGGTACGGGCAGCGGATATCAGGCAGCTGTTTTGTGCGAAATGGGCGTCCGCGTCTTCACGATTGAACGACTTCAGACCCTTTTTCAACGGAGCTCTGCTCTGCTGCCCCGTTTGGGATATCGGGCGGTCTGCCGCCTCGGCGACGGGACCCAGGGATGGGAAGCCGTGGCGCCGTTTGACGGAATTATCGTGACGGCGGGAACCGCTGAGATTCCAGATCAACTCTTGGCACAACTCCGCACTCCAGATAACGGACTGCCCGGAGGACGACTCATTATTCCCGTTGGGGATCGCGATTCTCAGAAAATGTGGCGAATCACCCGGAAAGGTCAAGATGAATTTGACTCTGAGGAAACCGAAGGATTCCGATTTGTCCCGCTTATCCCCGATTCATAATCATCGCTTCGGTATCACCGCTTCGTGATCACGGCTTCGGTATCACCGCTTCGTGATCACGGCTTCGTGACCACGGCTTCGGTATCATCGCTTCGTGATCGACCCGATCAGTGATACCGACGATAGTCGCATCTGTCGGGACAAGTTCAGGTTTGAACGGAATGGTTGCTTCCATCGATGATACGTAAATCACCATATCACCTGTGCCGGCGCCAACCGTATCCAGTGACACAATCGGATCTCCGAGAACGTGTCCACCAAATGAGAGTGGCTGAATGAACAGAAGACGCTTTCCGTAAAGACCGGGGCATTTTTGTGTAGCCCAGACCTTTCCCACGACCTTTCCAAGATTCATTTTGTGTCAAACTTATCGACGATCGCGGTAATCACCGCATCGACCGGTTTATTACGCGTCAATTCAGTCTGGCGTGCACTGGATCCCTGAGCAAAAAGTACGGTTTCGCCAACACCAGCCCCGACGCTGTCGACGGCCACCACGAATTTTGACTTGAGTTTGCCGTCCAGCCCGAGTTCCCGAACCAGTTGCAATTTCATTCCTACGAGTTGTTCGTCTTTTCTGGTCGCCCAGACAGTTCCCACAACTTTCCCGAGAATCATGATGATGACCTGAATCCGTGCTGAAATTTTTCAAACGAAACTGCATCGGTCAAACCCGAAGAAGATCCGCACCGAGCGAAAGGTACATCAAAATACGCCGCAACTGTAGCAGCATGATCGCAAAAAGAGTGTCGAATCGAAAGATCTCTATTGCTCGGAGCTCCGAGGTACAGCAGCGGCACGTACTCACGGCTGTGATCCGTACCGGTAGTCGTAGGATCATTGCCATGATCTGCCGTGATTACGAACCGGAAATCAGCCGGAAGCGCCTCTGTGATGCGAGGGAGAGCGCGATCGAATTCTTCGAGCGACGAGGAAAACCCATCCGGATCGTTACGATGTCCAAACTCCTGGTCGAAATCAATCAGGTTTACCCAGATAAATGTATCCCCGCCTTCGTCGGCCGACATATGAATCCGGCGTATCAGCTGATCTGTCCCATCTGCATTCGAAGTCGTTTTGAGTGATTCACAGAACCCCTGGCCGGCAAACAGATCATTGATTTTACCAATGGATACGGTGGTAATATTTTGCTTCTGCAGCAAGTCCAGAATGCTGGGAATCGGAGGACGGAGTGAATAGTCGCGCCTTCTGCGAGAGATACGCGCATACGATCCAGAACGACCCTCAAATGGCCTGGCGATTACTCGACCGACCGCATGGTCTCCGAAACAGACGAACCTGCGCGTAATGTCACACAATTCGTACAGCCGCTCGCAGGAAATGATGTCGATGTGGGCAGCAATCTGGAATACGCTGTCAGCCGACGTATAAACAATTGGTCTGCCCGTTTCCAAGTGCTCGTCACCCAGTTGATCGATAATCAAGGTACCTGATTCCGGCCTGTTTCCAAGTACGCCCGGTGCATGGGTCTCGGCGAGAAATCTATCTATCAATTCTGCGGGGAAGCCATCCGGATAGGTCGGCAACGGTTTTTCGACTATGATCCCAGCCAACTCCCAGTGTCCTGTCGTACTGTCTTTGCCGGCCGATACCGCACGCATGCGACCAAAACTGGCGCTTGGTTTTTCTACCGGTCCGACGCCCGAAAGAGGTCGGATATTGCCAAGACCCAGAGCAGCAAGATTTGGCAGGTTCGGATGGGCATGAGAGCAGACATGACCCAGCGTATCACTCTCTTCATCGCCATACCGTTCGGCGTCCGGTGCCGCTCCGATGCCGACACCGTCCATGACAATCGTGACGAATAATTTCATGTCGGCCTCATCCGACCGGCGCGCCCGGAAACTGACTCAGACCCTGGTCTATTCGACAATGGTACACTCCCCGCTCTCGAACGCCTGTTTCAGTGCAGCCGTGGCGTCTGCGCGAAGATCATCCGGACCGTCGTGGCGGTCGCACAGAATCGCAACACCTACGCTCACTCCTCCTTCGAGTAAACCATCCTCGTGGGCCAGGCTGGCCTGAATGTGACCGGCCCATTCTGCAACCGATCCAGGCAGCCCGCGATAGAATACTCCGTATGTAAGTTCTCCGAAATGTTCAACCATACCGTCGTTCGCCACCGCCTTCAGGCGCAGTTCAAACTCATTTTCGACGATGTCTATTTGATGGCTGTCAACGCGGCCCATCTTTTCACCTCTGTTCAGATACACCAGCGCCAGCGCTAACGAATGAGAATGAGCACGAGCACGCTCCATTTCATCATTGATGATTTCGCGCCTGGGTCGAGTATCATTCGATGTCACATCACGTCCCCGGGCGATCTCGTTCTCTGTTTCCAACACCGTCCCGACAAGATGGGCAAACTGCTCGAGCACGAGGCGGGCCGGTGTAGATTCCAGCGTACCGCTGTTCATGGTGTCGGCGACGAGCAAAAAATCGTCCGCAAGGTACCGAGCCGTAACCGGAACCATCGCTACCTGTCGAACTGCTATGGGTTCATGATAATAACCCAGTTTTTGAGGCGAAAACCCGTCTTCACCGACTCGTGAGAACACAGCCGTCACCGTAGAGCGGTGATCGGACAACAACGGCTCACCGGTCAAGAACGATCCCTGACCACGTGCATATGAATTCAGGCTGACAATTGCTTCGATGTGATACTTCAACGGCTTCTCCGTCTGGCGAAGCAGGCACACAGTGGTCGCGTTCAGACTTGCTCTGAGTGAGATCAGAGCCGGAATCAGCACATCGGACTTGTGCAGCGATGTGGCTTCCGAGACCAGAATGTGGTTCCTCGTGCTCCTTTTTCGAACGCTTCCGACCACTCCAGACGCGACGTTTGACTGACTGCCCGATGCGACAGGAAGGACAGGATCCATCGCGGGAGGAGAAGAATCCGGATCAATGAGCAAATCAGTTTCTGAATACACCGTCTGCTCTGTCACCGGCCCGGAGGCGTCTTCCGACCCTGACGCGATCTTGTGTGTATCATTTTTTTTCCAATCCTTGGAGACCGCAAGTTCAGTGGTGAATAAATCGGGTTCCCGAGCGGCAAACTCGCTTCCGGCGCTGCCGGGAGCTCTGCTTTGCAGCTTTGCGAATTTCTTCTGCCCGACCGTCTTCGGGCGAATATCGATGATGCCAAGTGTACTTAAATCAACTTCCGGAGGCATCGGGGCCTTCATAAACGACTCCGGGATATCGTTATGCTCCTTTTTCAGTTTGCGAGTCGTCAGGTATACGGCTCCTGCCAGCAAGGCGACGGCGACCAGATATAACAATGCCTGGCCTAAGACAAACGCCAAGGTGATGGCTACAATCGCGAGAATAATAATGACGACGCGAAGCATTCGCGGTACGGATCGGACCCAGAGGAGACAGAAATGCTCTGGGAAAACAAATTACCGGGATTATCAGGTAAAGTCAATCCAATCAGGTCCCTATATGGGCTACGACTTATCCACAATCAATCTGATCCCGCAGTGATTCTCGTTATGAGATGAGAGAGCAAAACCAGTACGGTAATGTATGAATTTGAGTTTATTCGGCTTGTTCGATGGTTTTGGCATACGAATTGTGATCGGATTATCCGCAGTCGGTCAACGAGCCTCGATGTCTCGAGTAAGCCTCTCCTTGGTTTGACATATACCCTCCGGGGTTTGTTACCTGCTGCACTTTTTTTTAAACGCTTCATGCGATGGCCGATTCCCCTCATCCGGCTTCGTATGCCCCGGGATTTCCCCTCGAATCCCGGGGTTTTTTTGGACTTTTCTTTCGAGAAATGTACATGCTCGTCGCGGCAAATTCATCTCGGGAAGGTCAACGAAAGATGAGAGTCCTGTGCCCGACGAGCTTATCGGCCCAATCCTGTGCCTGCATCATTCCAGTCTGTGCCTGCATCATTCCAGTCTGTCGGTCGAGTGCGACGGCATCTGCAGGCCCACTCTGGCGCCGTGGATAATTTTCAATCAAGTCGTCAAGGATCCCGATCTGCATCTCAACCACAGGGAATAAGTATAACGGAATCGAAATCCCGTTTGGATATGTGTACCACTGCGTGTTTTATTTCCACGGGAATGAAAAACTCAAAAACAATAATGAAAAAAACCGTATTACTCCAAGGTGTCGTCATTTTTATTGTCTCTTTTTTTGCAGGGTGCACCGTCGAGCCAGCCTCCGATCCGGAAAACTCTTTGGAGATTCAGGTCTCATCACTGCGAGGCAAGATTATAGACCTGACTTACGCCTTCGATGCAGAAACCATATTCTGGCCGACGGCCGCAGGTTTTGAAATCACAACTGATTTCGAGGGAATCACGGACGCCGGTTATTATTATTCAGCCTATTCGTTCTCCACTGCGGAACACGGTGGCACGCACCTGGACGCCCCCATCCACTTTGCGGAGGGAGCCCTGACCAACGATCAGTTACCGCTGGACCATCTGATCGGTCCGGCCATCACGGTAGATGTCAGTGATCGGGCTGCTGACGATCGTGATTACCTGATTGGTGTTTCAGATTTTGAGAGCTGGGAGACTGCACACGGTCAAATGCCAGATGGCATCATTGTCCTGCTTCGAACCGGATACGGAGCATTCTGGCCCGACCGGGAAAAGTATATGGGTACGGCAGAGTTGGGTGCCGAGGCCGTCGAGAAACTGCATTTTCCTGGACTTGACCCTGAAGCAGCAAAATGGCTCGTGCAAGAAAGGAAAATTCACGCTATCGGCCTGGATACACCGAGTATTGATCGGGGGCAGTCAAGCCTGTACGAATCGCATCAGATATTATTCAAGGCCAATATTCCCGCTTTCGAAAACGTGGCAAATTTGGATCAACTGCCTGAATCGGGTTTTACAGTGATCGCTCTGCCGATGAAAATAAGGGATGGCAGCGGGGGACCACTCAGAATTGTCGCCGTGCTTCCCGGGGTCCGTTCTGTTGACCGGCGTTAAGAAAGACCTGTTGACCGGCCTCAGTTGAGCGAGATCTTTTTGATAAACCGTCTGACCGCAAAGTGCGACCCGGCCCAACCCAATCCAACTCCGAACAGAATGATTCCAAAACCGAGCATCAATCCCGTTCCTGTCGAAATAGTGGTCATCTGCGGGATGTAGTTCTGCACTCCACTGTAGATCATGGTCAATAAGGCGAAGGCAATTCCACCTGCGATAATGCCCTGCGCCACGCCCTCCACCACGAATGGACTTCGCACGAATCCATCGGTGGCACCCACAAGTTTCATGGTGCGGATCAAAAGACGTCTCGCATAAATGGTCAGCCGAATGGTGTTGGCGACCAGGAAGGCCGACGCAAAAAGTACCATGAACCCGAGAGACAGTCCGAGAACGGTAATCATGTTGAGATTTTGTTGCACCTTGACCAGGAGTGGTTGATTGTAGATCACATCATCTACCCTTGTCCATGTTGCAAATTCTGCTGCCAGTACGCCGAGACTGTCGGCGTTGGCGTAATTCGGAGCAATCCGGACCTTGATGGATGCCGGAAGAAAAGCCTGATCAAAAAACATCTCGGCTTCATCTCCGAATTCCATCCTGAAGATTTCTTCCGCCTCCTGTTTGGAAATGTAAGAGGCTTCGGAAACACCCGGTGTAATTTCCGCGCGAGCATGGAGCGCCATGGCAGACGCCTCGTCGATATCAGCAAGGAACAACTCCAGTTCTCCGACGCGCTGTCTCAGCCAGTCTGATACCGAGTTAGCCTGGTACGTGACAATGGCAAACATGCCAATAAGAACCAGTGCGATCGACATTGCGCTGGTACTGGCAATGGAGGAAAACCGGGCTCTTTTAAGTCCGGCCAGCCCCTCTCTGATGGAATATGGAAGCATGCTGGTACCGTGCCAATTTGCAGAGTGTACAATTTTTTCCGGGACAAAATGCAAGTAGTTGTGTACGTTATACTTTAGCGCACATTGTAGAACCGGGAAGACGCCTGAGTCCAGAGGAATCACTGCTCGCTTCTTGCGTTGTCAGGAAACGCGACGGGAAATCCTCCGATTCTCCTGCAGTCGTGTCTTGTATCGACACAAGTTCCACTGAGGTAAGTCCGCTTTTCGGGACGATAAAAAAGATGCGTCGGACCCGGTTGTGTGTTCCTATCGGTCCAGGCTTTCAAACCGATTCTCCTCCCTGTTTTTGCGCACGTCATCAGGCCGGAACACACAACCATTCATCGCGACATAGACGCCGGGCGCCAATGTCTGTAATGCTCCCATGGCAAACCCGATGTTGAATTCGGCGTCACTTCCTTTAAAACGAGCAGGGCTCAGAGAGCCAACAAGAACAATCACTTTGTCCGGAATCGAGCCCAGTGCAAGCGCTGTTTCAACCATGGTGTCCGTGCCATGCGTGATCAGAATCCGGCGCGCGGCGTCCCTCGAGACTCTCTCGCAGATCAAAGTTCGATCTTCTTTGGTCATATCCAGACTGTCTTTCCTGAATAATTCTTCGACCTCGAACTCGGGCTCAAACGACGCATTTTCGAGGAGCGCACTCGTTTGAGACATACCGACAGCAAAAAGGCTCTTTACATCGAAATAAACTTTGTCGATCGTACCTCCGGTGGTGAAAATCTTGATCATAACTGTATTTCGGGGTATCCGGCTGCAGAGACCGGCTTTTGCGAAACGCCGCGAATGTACGTTTCGGTACATACATTTGCTTCGAATTGATACATCCAGTGGTTTATATCCGGCACTTCTAAAACAGCCAGATCAGCTCGTTTACCGGGTTCGATCGAACCACATTCGCCGTCGCGACCGATCGCTGCCGCTGCGTAGCAGGTCGCACCTTTTAACGCCTCCGCCGGCGTGAGACCGTTCATGGTGCAGGACAACATCATTGCAAGCGGCAGATGAAAGCTGGGCGCAGATCCCGGATTAAAGTCCGTGGCCACCGCAACGGGAATCCCCGCATCCACAAATTTTCGCACCTTCATGCTTTGCTGCCCTAAATACAACGTGGCGATGGGAAGACACACACCCACGACGCCGGCATCTGCCATCCTCCGGATTCCCTCATCCCCTGTATACTCCAAATGATCTGCAGATATCGCCTTCACTTCGGCGGCGAGCGCCGCACCGTCTCCGTCATATAATTGATCCACGTGTAATTTAGGCCTGAGCCCGTACTGCTTTCCCGTTTCCAGGATTCGAAGGGCTTCTTCCCGGGAAAATGCCGTCTCTTCCACAAACACATCGCAGAATTCGGCGAGGCCGGCGCCTGCGAATTCGGGAATCAGCTCGTTGCACAACAGATCCACATATGCCATTCTGTCCGCCGTGAACTCTGGAGGCACAATATGTGCACCCAGAAACGTCGACACAATATCGACTGGCTGGATTTCACGCAATTGCCGATACAATTCGAGCTGTTTCCTCTCCGCATCGGCAGATAAGCCGTATCCAGATTTGCACTCCACGGTCGTTACGCCCAGAGCAACCATCTTCCGCAAAACGGTGAGCGAGTGATTTCGCAAATCGCGGGGCGTGGCTTCTCTTGTCTGTACCATGGTCTTCCGGATGCCGCCACCTTGGCGGGCGATGTCCAGATACGAAACACCCTTCAGGCGTTTCTCAAATTCGGCGGCGCGCCACCCCCCGAACGCGAGGTGCGTGTGGCAGTCCACAAGACCCGGTATCACAACGTTTCCACCGGCACTCAGGCGGGATTCCTTTTCAAAGGTCACCGGCAGCTCTGAAGCTGGTCCTGCCCATTCGATCCTTCCTTCTTTCCAAGCCACAGCCGCATCGGTTACAGGGTGCACTTCAGCTTGTCCACCATCCGGGAGACACTTGTAAAGGGTCGATATGTCGACAAGTACAGGCATGGGCCTGTCAGGCAAGTTCTCCAATCTGAGCAGATATTTCCTCCTGCATGGACGCCGAGCGGATAATTGTCATGCACGGACTCAAATCATCCTGAAAAATATAATCAGATTCCCGGTGGGGGATGCGCTCCCGCACATAGTTGTGGGCAACTTCCACTCCTCGCCCGGGTCGCAGCGGAGCGCGATAATCGAGTGCCTGGGCCGCGGTCAACAATTCAATGGCCAGTACATATTCCACGTTTTTCATGACCTGAAGGAGCTTCACGGCGCTGATACTTCCCATGCTGACATGATCTTCCTGGCCGAGACTCGTTGGAATCGAGTCGACCGAAGCCGGGTGGCAGAGTATCTTGTTTTCGGACACGAGCGCAGCGGCCGTGTACTGCGGAATCATGAACCCGGAATTCAGCCCCGTTTCTTTCATGAGAAGCCGTGGCAGCCCATCGTGCCCTTCCAGCAGGAGATAGGTTCGGCGCTCTGATATACTGGCCAGTTCGGCCAGCGCAATAGCCGCGAAATCCATGGCCAGCGCAAGCGGCTGTCCGTGAAAATTTCCACCTGAAATCACCCGGTCGGGTTCGAAGATCAGCGGGTTATCGGTAACCGAGTTCAGCTCAATTTCTACGACATTCCGGGCGTAATCCAGCGCGTCCCGGCTGGCTCCATGCACCTGCGGCACGCATCGGAGGCAATACGGATCCTGCACTTTTCCGCATTCGCGGTGAGATTCCAGAATTTCACTCGCCTCGAGCAGAAGACGCAGGTTCGCCGCCACACTTTTTTGTCCGGGATGAGGTCGTATTTCTTGAATGCACTCACTGAACGGCATGATACTTCCCTGCAGCGCCTCGAGACTCATTGCCGACAGTATATCCGCTGTTTTTTCGAGCGAGTTGAAAAGAATTGCCTCCCGCCGCGCCACCCGTGAACCCTCCATGGCAAGCTGCTGACAGTCCAGGCTTTGATACATGATCGGGGAGATACGGGTAGTACCGAGGTCTTCAGGCTGGGTT
>JACZYD010000052.1 GCA_022571255.1 Bacteroidota bacterium | reverse complement strand
CGTATCTGAAACGATTGGAGATTCAACGATGATTATTTTGGGGGTAGATATCGGGGGATCCGGGATAAAGGGGGCGCCTGTTGATGTGGAGAAGGGCGAAATGCTCACAGAAAGATTCCGCATTCCGACACCGGAAAATGCTACGCCGGAAGCAGTCGTAGAAATTGTTGATGAAATTCGGCGACATTACGATTGGACCGGTCCGGTCGGCTGTGCGGTACCCGCCAGAGTAGAAAATGGGCTGGTTCGTACTGCGGCAAATATCCATGAACGTTGGATCGACACACAGATTGATGAAATATTGTCCGCTAAGATGAACTGCCAGGTCATCGTTCTGAACGACGCAGATGCCGCAGGTCTCGCGTCGATGCAGTTCGGTGTGGGACGAGGGACTTATGGCGTGACCATCATGCTGACCGTCGGCACGGGGATCGGCTCAGCCCTGTTCGTCGACAAGACGCTGGTACCGAATACTGAACTTGGTCACCTGATGATAGGGGGAGATATCGCTGAAAACTTTGCGTCAGACAGAGTCCGTCAGCAGGATGAGTTATCGTGGAAAGAATGGGCCGAACGATTCCAGATTGTACTGGATCGAATTGAATTTTTATTTGCGCCTGCATTTATCATCATCGGTGGCGGCATTGCCCGGCCTTATAAAACACGCGAATATTTGCCGTACCTGAATCCACTGGCTGCTCTCCTCGTCGAGTCATTGGAAAACGAGGCTGGGATTATCGGAGCCGCGCTGGCCGCCTACCGGTATACGGTCACTTCGTCAGGGACCACGAAGACCCTCTGAAATGATCTCGCCATCGCGGTCATGACCCGAGCCGCTTCGGCGCGGCTCGTGAAGTCACCCACCCGGACCCGATACAACGGCTGTTTGAACTGGTTGTATACGGGCAGGCGCTGCGGAATATCATATTCCATCCTGACTTCATCAGAGAGGTTCGCAAACCAGTGCTGGACGGCTTCTTCGGCCTGCAGTGCCGCATCCCGGTCGATGGACGCAAATGTCTGAATGCGAAATCCTGATACGAATTGCGCAACACCGGCATCTGCACGGTCTTCCATGAGAGCTGCGGGAACATCGTGCTTAATCTCACCACGATCGTCAATCAGTTCGTCCGGAAACTGGCCTGGATCAAAGTCTTCAAAGTCTGAAAAAACGACGGGTGTGGGATTTCCGTCGCCGACCCCGGGATCACTACCGGCTCTCGAACTGGATCCACATCCGCCCATAAAAATGGCCGACAACAGTAGGGCGACCCTCGCGCCGTGTATCTGAGATTTAATATTCAAGCCACTCATAATCAATAATCTGAAGATCCATTCGTGCCCTGTACGATCGCAACGGACGCACTTGCGCCGATCCGTGTAGCACCGTGTGCGATCATGGTTTCGGCATCTTCCCTCGTGCGCACACCCCCGGAAGCCTTAATCCCCATATCAGGACCCACTGACTTCCTCATCAGGGCGATATCCGCCGCCGTTGCCCCGCCGGTAGAAAAACCTGTCGAAGTCTTTACAAAATCCGCTCCTGCATTTTGTGCAAGAACCGACGCAATAACCTTTTCTTCGTCTGTCAGCAAAGCCGTTTCCAGGATGACTTTGGTGATCACGCTGCGATCCGGGCCACTCATTGCCGCACGGCTTTCCGCCACAACTGCTCGAATATCGGCCTCTACGTACTCGAATCTGCCACTCTTCAACATACCAACGTTCAGAACCATATCTACCTCGGTTGCTCCATCCCGGATGGCCAGTTCAGCCTCTCTGGCTTTTACCGGTGTGGATGTCGCACCCAGTGGAAATCCAATCACCGTACAAACAGCTACGGGTGAACCGCGAAGCAATTCGGCCGCCAGACGAACGTAGCAAGGGTTTATACACACGGAGGCGAAACAATATTTTCTTGCCTCCTCAGACAATTCCCGGATTGTAGACTCTGTCGTATCTGGCTTCAGTGCCGTGTGATCGATCAGGCGTGCCAGTGGAGGGGCCAGGTCGCAGGCTGAAAATCCCGGGCGGAACGGCGGCTGAATCGAAATGCCGATACGGCTCGCACCCGCGTTCACCATAGCGTCCAGAGCTTGTTCTACAAAATCTCCCCTTTCCTCAACGATCGGCCTGCCGCGCGAATACCGCTCCTCCAGGCGCGTGATCAGATCAATTTTTTCTTGCTGGTTCATTTCTTCGAAATAAAATCATGTCAAAATAAGATCGTTTGAACTAATATTTCCGGTGCGGAACGAATTACACGATTCTTTCAGAAAGTAGCTCGGATCGCATTTTCCCGGGTACCAGAACGGTAAGAGCTGCGACACGAATTTCCACGGTAATGTCTGTGGTCCCGAGAGTCAATATTTCACCATCGGCATGAACAGGAACGGGAGTCCCGGTTTTGATTCGGACAGCCGGAAGCTGCCAGTACTCCACCTCGTCGAGGCCCAGATGCGAACCGCGGGCAGCTCTGGGTAGCAACTGTATAGCTCGATTCATTCCGACTCCTTTTACCAGGCAAGCATCCAATAAGTTGTCCGTCAAAGACGCCCTCGGGTTGATCCGAAAGCCGCCTCCTGAGTCACGCGCATTGCTTACGGTCAGCATGAATACGTCTCCGTCATAGAATATCTTTCCATCTGCGACGGGATCGGTAATTATAGCCTGAAATGGATCCCAGGAAAACAGCGCATTCAATACAGTGACCAAGTACCCGGATCCGAGCGGCAAATGTTTATATCGCGGGGCCAGACTCGCGGCATATCCGTCGAATCCGATTCCAACTGCATTCACGAATGAAGCCGATTCGCGGGTGTCTCCATCGTTCCACGATATCTGACCGGCATCTATAATCACACGCACGGCGCTCGATATGACCTCCACCGCATCGATTAACGTGTCCGGCATTCCAATCATCCGTGCAAAATCGTTGCCGGTTCCAGCGGGCACTACGGCAAGCGCTGTCTTCGACGGTTTTTCGAGGAGGCCTGCGGCAACCCCGTTGACGGTCCCGTCTCCTCCAATTGCGATGACCACGTCGTAGCGTCCCGCAGCCTCAAACGCGAATCGTCTGGCATCCCCCGGCGCCTCGGTAACCGAAATAGTGACAGCGTCAGAAAGCGATTTAATGGCTTCAATGATTTCAGTCCGACGTTTCCCTGTCCGACCTGAGTGCGAAGCCGGATTCAGAATTGCGCAGTAACTGACCGAGCCTGGGTTCTTCATATCACAATTTAGGACCTCTGAACGGGCAAAGTCTTATCTTTCAAGGGTGCTCTTCCTATTGGTCCAGCTGATTCTTTTCATCCGATCGAATCCAGCCTTCTTTTTCCACTTTATTTCGCTTTGATGTGCGCTTCCGTATGCCTTTGATACTCCGTGCCGGCAGCATCTTCCCCTGGATACCCTGTATTCTACTGCTCGTATCGCTCGTTCAGGGCTGCGCCGCAGATCGGCCCCGGCCGGACGAATCCGGACGGCAAACAGTTGTCGACGACCTCGGACGATCTGTCTCTGTTCGCCTTCCGGTGCGCCGTGTCGTGACGCTCGCTCCGAGCGTCACGGAAATATTATATGCTGCAGGAGGTCTGTCGACACTCGTAGGGGTCTCTACGGCAGACGATTACCCGCCTTCAGTCACGAGTCTTCCGGCTTTTTCGGCCCTCCCTGTAAACTTCGAAGCCATCGTGGCCCTGCAACCCGATCTCGTTCTGGCTACCACTCAGGTTAATAATCCTCGGGACGCAAAAGTGCTGGATGAACTGGAAGTGCCTATATTTTTTCTTCGAACTCAGTCGCTGAATGACGTTCTCAGAAACGTGCGGACAGTAGGAATGCTTGTCGGAACGGAGAAGATCGCTTTTCATACCGCCGATTCCCTCGGCAGAATCATTGAGCGTCTCCGTAATGCCACGGACACGCTTTCTTCGAGGCCGCGCGTCCTGGTACTTCTTTCCGAAGAAAAACTGTTCTCGTTCGGGATCGGCAGCTATATCCATGACCTGATCGATCTTGCTGGAGGGAAGAGCATCACCGCTCAGATTGAGCGTGATGCGCCGATTCTGAGCGAAGAGTTTATTTTGGTACAAAGACCTGACGTTATTCTGGGCACGTTTCCTGAACATGTAGGTGTCGCGGAAATCCTCTCTTTTCATCCTGAGTGGTCTGGAATTCCCGCAATAATCAGCGGATCTGTGTTTGCAATTCCTCCTGATATTCTGCTTAGACCGGGTCCTCGAAATATCGAGGGCTCACTGAAAATATTGGCCGTTTTGCACCCGGACATTGCCGAAACTCTCAGACTGACAGACTGATTTGAGACGCGCTCCTCTTGTACTCGCTTTTACAGCAATCGCCACGATTCCGGCAATCGTCATTGCCGTTTCTTTCGGATCCGAAAACATTCCTGTGGGCACTGTTTATCAGGTCCTTCTGGATTTTGTGTTTGAACAGGTAAATGACATCACTTCACCTGAGTTTAAAATAATCATCCGTCTGCGCCTGCCGCGTATTCTGGCAGCATTTTTTATTGGAGGGGGCCTTTCGATCATCGGAGTTGCCATGCAGGCGCTCATCCGAAATCCTCTCGCAGATCCATACATACTCGGAATATCCAGCGGAGCATCGGCCGGGGCTTCTCTTTTTTTCCTGGGATTCATCCCCCCGTTCGTGGCCGTCTGGTTATCCGTTCCTCTTGCTGCCTTCTCAGGTGCCCTACTCTCCATTACCATCGTTTACCTGGTGGCCCGCACAAGTGAGGGGCTCTCCGTATCCAGGCTTCTGCTGGCGGGTGTAGCGATGGCAGCGCTGATGGGATCCATCACATCATTCATCACGTATCTTTCCCCGGATCCTAACCAGTTGAGGGACATACTTTTCTGGCTGCTGGGATCGTTGGCCCGCAATACATGGGGGACGCTGCCGCTGGTCGCCACTACGTCACTCCTTGGATTCATCACGCTGCTTTTACTCTCGCCGCATCTGGACGTCCTTTTACTGGGAGAAGAACCGGCGGCGGGACTCGGCGTTCGTGTTGAGCTGATAAAAAAAACACTGATTGTGCTCTCCGCACTCGTGACAGGTATTCTTGTTGCAAATTCAGGAGCAATTGGATTTATCGGATTGATTATTCCTCACGTGGCGCGTTCGATCATCGGTATTAATCATCGATTTGTTGTACCGTTGTCGTACGCAGGAGGAGGTATCTTTCTGATTGTCGCCGATTTGATCGCGAGAACGTTGCTCACCGGAGAAGATTTACCGGTGGGAATCGTTACCGCCATCGCAGGCGTCCCCTTCTTTTTATTACTTCTGAGGCGTACCCAGTACAAATTTTCGTAACGTACCCGTCCATGCTGTTACCCATCACTTTGTATCACAGACCGCTCTACCTCTCCTAAAAACCCATGCAGGTCTCTGAAACTCTCATACGTTCGGACCGCGTTCGATCGATCTCGGAAATCCGATCAACGGTTCAGGATGACCTGAAGTCGTTTCGGCGTTATTTCCGGCAGTCCATGCGATCGGATGTGGCCCTGTTGGACCATGTCGTCCAGTACTTATTAAGGCAAAAAGGGAAACGAATTCGTCCGTTGCTGGTGCTCCTGTCAGCGAGGTGCTGCGGTACTGTTTCAGAGTCCACATATCGCGCATCTGCGCTGATAGAACTGCTGCATACCGCAACACTGGTTCACGACGATGTTGTGGATGATGCGGATAGACGCCGGGGCGTTTTTTCGATAAATGCGCTGTGGAAGAATAAAGTCGCTGTTTTACTCGGGGATTTTTTGCTCAGTCGTGGCCTGCTTCTCGCGGTCGAACACCACGAATATGAATTGCTGCAAATCGTTTCGGAAGCGGTGAAACGTATGAGTGAAGGAGAACTGCTGCAGATCGAAAAGGCGCGCAAGCTCGACATCAACGAATCGACTTATTTCCGCATCATCTCTGACAAAACGGCATCGTTAATATCGGCCTGCACAGCGAGTGGTGCTGCAAGTGTCGGTGCGCCAAGGGAGTCCATTGAACAAATGAAACTTTTTGGAGAGAAACTGGGACTTGCCTTTCAGATTCGAGATGACCTGTTCGATTTTGGAGTCAAAGACGTCGGCAAACCTTTGGGGATCGACCTGAAAGAGAAAAAAGTGACCCTCCCGCTTATTCATGCTCTTGAGAAAGCGTCGTCATCAGAACGCAGAACGATCATGCGAATTGTCAAGAAGAAGAAAAAATCAGCCTCTGATCTTCGACACGTGTCCGAATTCACCGTTAAAAACGGGGGCATCGTATACGCGAGACAATGCATGAAAGAACTGGCCGATGAAGCCCGCTCGGTGATGTCTGAGTTTCCGGCGTCGGAAGCCCGGGATTCACTCGATGATCTTGCCGCGTATGTGATCTCCAGAACGCGCTGACCGGACGTCTGCGGGGTCGGCGTCGTCTTGCCGGGTAAAACCTTGCCCCTGGATAAACCCTATCGCGATATCGTTGAATAATTCCGGTTGCTCCACGTTGCATACATGGCCACACCCGCGGAGCACTGTGATCGATACGTTTGAAAAGGTTTCGGCCAGTTCCTTTGCCGGCGGTAAAAAAATGTAGTCATGTGCCCCCATCGCGTAAAGAGTGGGCGTTAAGCCCGCATCGGTACGCCATCCCGGTATTTTCGACTGAATTTCAGCCGTCAATGTGAGCCATCGCCTGAATTCGGCCGGTGAGACTTTTCGAGCCTCCCGGCGAAAAATCGCCCGGGATTCTTTTGCCTTTGGACCCGGCATGATGATGAACGCAAAGGAAGCATACAGGGCACGGAAAGGAACGATATGTTTGAATGCATTTCCCAACACAATCAACAGGCGGGCCCAGGGATTCAGATGAGTGATCGCTCCGGCCATCACCATCGATTGAATTCGGCCCGATCTGTCCTTCAACATCGACCGCATCAACACTGTACCCAGCGAGACACCGATGAAATGGGCACGTTCGATTTTTCGATGGTCCATTACTTCAAAGACATCGTCACAAACCGACTGCAGAGAATATGGCTTCTTTACGCTGACGTGATCACGACTGCCACCGTGACCTCGAAGATCAAGGAGCAAAACATTGAAGACTTCTCGGAAAGCCCGAATCTGTTTGAACCAGATTGCCGAGCTTCCGCCCGCACCATGAATAAAAACAACCCATTCTGGTGATTCAGAATGTATGTGGATCTTGTGATAAAGCAACGTGAGAAAACTGTGCAGTGAAGCAAGTAGTGACAATTCCCGAGAAACTGTTACGTCTTGCCGGGAATGCGCAGTGAGACATGTAAATGGTCAGCCGTCCCATTGTGACGTAATGTCGAGAATCCCATGAGACGAAAATAGGCCGCGGTAAGCACATTCCTAAGTTCTGACCGACCTTTTGTTCGAAGATCAATGGCGTGGACAAATCCGTTATGCTGCACGTAATGCAGAGAAGATCGAGGTGACAACAGACCCATCTCTTGATAATCCGCTGCTTTTCGCTGGCTCTCGGTCACAACAGCCTCACTGTCGAGAAGCATGAAGTTGCTCGTCGCGACTCTCAGAACCGGATGTAGAGACGAATAGGTCTCGCGGATATCTGGTGTTTTGACGTTACCCGCAGAAATGAATACGAGTAGATACAAGGTATAGGACGCAAACAGCAGAAAAAACGTTCTTGCGCTTCTTTTACCCGGCTGCATTCCAATTTTTCGAGCCACAACAAGTGAGACAGCCACAAGTAAAATCATGGCCATGCCGCAACCCAGTACAACGGATAACCATGCGTTTATCAGGTACTCTGAATAAAGCCAGCTTGAGAATCGAACCAGAAGAATAAACGGCAATACAAGTCCTGTCGGCACGCCGAATACCCATCGTTTCCAACGAATCGATTTTCGATGACTTCCGATGCTGACATCAGGTTCTCGTTTCCTCCGCGCCCTTTTAATGTCCGGCTGCTTTTTCTCAGGCCAGGAAATCGGCACGACAGACATGTAATAAGTGGCTTTTTTCAGGTATCGTTCTCCGGTCCCCGTCTACGGCGTCTACGCTGCGGCGGTTACGCCCACCCGGGCCCGCGCTATTTTTATCAGTAATAATTCAATCTGAAGGATCACGAAAGAGGGCCGGAGAAAAGGGTCTGGCACCACCCGTGCGTTTGCCCGCAACCGGTATCCGTAAAGGGTGTTACAGAGACCTGCCCCGAATCGAGGCCAAGGCAAAGACAGAATAAATGCGAAACAGGAGACCGGAAAATTATTTATGTCAAAACAAAAATCTAAAAAGAGGAAGTTTATTGAGTGGGGACTCATTATCGGGGTATTCATTTTCCTGAATCAAACCAGTTACGGTACTCTTCTTCAAAGCTGGCTGCAGCGCGGTATTCTGATGACGGGTCTGATCACGCCGGACATCAGTCTGGCGAAGGAAGACCGCGTAGATGCTTCGTTTGACTTAAGACTTACGGCGCTCTCAAACGGAGAACGTCTTTCGCTCGGTGATTTTCGGGGCAAGACCATATTCATGAACGTCTGGGCTACGTGGTGTCCGCCGTGTCTGGCCGAGATGCCGTTGATTCAGGCTCTGTATGATGACGTGAAACAGGAAAACATCGCTTTCGTCATGATTTCCACGGATGAATCTGCCGAGGTTGCCCGGGCATATTTCAGGAAAAACGAGTTTACCCTGCCAATCTACATGCTGGATGGTCCGCTGCCCGAGCCGTATTCGTCACGTATTCTACCGACTACGTACGTAATCAGTCCGAACGGCAAGCTGGTTTCGAAACACGCAGGAATGGCAAACTACAATTCGGACTCGTTTCGAAAATTTTTGCGTGACCTTTCAGCCGAACCAGTGCTTTCTGTTCGGTAGGCACTCTCTCTTTTTTGAGCTCTGAGATCGGCAGACTGCTTGGCAGTTGCCTTGTTTCCGTAATTTCGAGGGCTCATCACAAATCTCAGTCGCAATGAATTGTGATCGAGAGTATATTTCGATGCCACTCAGCTCAGTGAAATCCCCCTTCATGGGAAAAATTTCAGATACGTACAAAGCAGCCGATGTCGAGGAAATAGTCGATATCTACCTGTACCGACCGTGGGGATATGCCCTCGCTGTTGGTGCACAGAAGATAAAAATGACTCCGAATCAGATCTCCATTGTCGGTATGGTGGTGGGTATCGCATCGGGCCTTTTGTTCATTACCCTGAATCCGTGGATTAATGCCGTCGGTATTTTTCTCTGGATGCTCGGCCAGGCTTTAGACGGTGCTGACGGGCAACTTGCCAGAATGGCCGACATGCGCTCTCGCCTAGGACGTATGCTTGACGGTATTTCAGACGGCGTAAAATTCGCCAGTCTGTACCTCAGTGTTGGATACCGAATGTATCTGGTGACGGGCGAATGGTGGATATTCCCCATTGTTGTGGCCTCAGGCCTGGCACACTCCAGACAGAGCGCCCTGGCGGACTTTTATCGCAATTCGTATCTGTTCTTTGTCGAAAAACCGGGAGCAGCCGAACTGGAGAGCTCCGACGGCCTCAAAAAAGACCGTGACGAGATGCCATGGAAAGGAAATGTCCTTGAAAAATTGCTGCTCGGTGTCTACATACGGTATTCGCGTCGACAGGAGCGATTTGCAACCGACTCTGGAAATATGCTCGCGCGCTCTGCGTCCTACTTCGGAGACAATATCCCAGAGAAAATTCAGAAGCTGTATCGATCAGAAAACAGAAAACTCCTCAAATACTATAATGCACTGACCACGAATACACGAATGATTGTATTCTTTTTTTCGTGGGCCGTAGGAAATTTCTGGATTTTTTTCGCCTTCGACCTGATTGTTCTTAATGCACTGATGGTTTTGATGACCTCAGTCGTCCAAAAAAATGCCGACAAAGTAGTTTCTGACGAAATAGAGGTTCTTCGGCCTGCGACCTTCAGCAACCCATACGAAGCCCTGGGCCGATCGACTTACCCGTTGCCCCGAAGATAGTCGTCCGTCTTGTCCAGCCAGTCCTGGCGCGGGGGAGAAAAAATATCCATGTCAAGCGTGTCTTCAAGTGCCTCTGCTTTGTGCCAGCAATTCGACCGGATGTGTAAAACCTCGCCAGCATGAACATCGACAACCTCAGATCCGTCTTCGCCGATCCAGAACCGCAGCAAACCTTCAAGGATATACGTCATCTGTTCATTATCGTGTTGATGACGAGGTACGATACAGCCTTTTTTCAGATAAACGTGTGCCAGCATTATTCGATCTCCAGTTACCAGTCTGCGTTCAAATAGATCAGTAACCCGCTCGCGCGGCATGTCATCCCATTTGTAAATTGTTACTTCGCTCATATTTTCCAATATTTCCGGTTTGTTATCAACTGGCAGTCGATCAGGTGAAGGCCGGGACACTATCCCGACATTATCGTTGTTCAGGAACAGGTAATGTAAACGGAATGTAACGTCCGAGTTTGTGGATCGTAACGAAAAACAGCTGTTGATTACTACAGATATTAAAGATTCCATGTCAATAATATCATTACAAAGTTCGTTTCGGGTTGCACTGTATCCGATATCTGAGCAATCGATACCTGCCCGAGTTCTTGAATCCGGCCCCTATTCTCTCCATTTCGCCCGATCGAGACACGATTTGTCTCCGATTTTCCGCCTGAGATATAACGTTTTCAATGAAGAGCTGGGAGAAGGCCTGGAAGAATCGTCAGTAGATCAAATGGATCGGGATGAATTCGACACTCAGTGCCACCATCTGTATGTTCGCGACAAAAGAACGGGAAACGTCGTGGGTACGTACCGGCTGCAAACAAGGGAAATTGCAGACTCCGCTGCGGGCTTCTATTCAGATGGATTATTTGATCTTTCCTCGCTACCGGATCGTGTTTTAGACGAGAGCGTCGAGATCGGCCGCGCCTGTATTCATTCGAAACACCGATCCATAAAAGTTTTATATCTACTCTGGCGCGGGATTGGTTGTTACCTGTCTCACAACTCAAAACGATATCTTTTCGGATGTTGTTCTTTAACGAGCCAGGATGCATCAGAGGGGCTGTCTGTATATGACCAACTCGGAGGCAACGGCCAGCTTTCGACAGATTTCCTGGTAAAACCCCGGTCAGGTTTTTCGTGTTTTTCCGAGCCACTGCCCGTGCTTCCTGCCAAGAAAGCCAGAATCCCGAGACTGATGCGCTCTTATCTGTCGTTTGGCGCCAAAATCTGCGGGCCCCCTGCGATAGATACAGAGTTTAAAACCATCGACTTCCTCGCTCTCTTTGATGCTTCTGAACTCTCAGACAGTGTTCTCGCCTACTATCAGGCCCGACAATGAGGCATATCCGGGCTGTTGCCCGTATTTCACTCATTCTGATATTCACTGTCGTTCTGTTATCTGTATGGACGATTGGTAGAATCGTCATGTTCTGGTCAACTCGTTCCGTGCAGATATTTCGACGCTGGATGGTGCAATCATGGTCTCGATCTGTCTGTAGAATCATGGGAATAGCAATTTCTCAAGAGGGGCGGGCCCCTTCAATTCCCTTCTGCCTGGTTTCCAATCACCTGTCGTATGTGGACGTGCTGATTTTGCAGGCGACATCTCTTTGTGTTCTTGTTTCCAGGGCTGATGTGAAAGGATGGCCCCTGATCGGTTTACTGGCAAGCCAGGCGGGAACCTTATTCATCGACCGCAAACGCGCCAGAGACGTCATCCGAATAGGAAACCTGATTGAATCAACGATACAAGCCGGAAACGGTGTAACGTTTTTCCCGGAAGGAACATCAACAAGCGGGCGAGATGTTGGTCGCTTCAACTCCTCCCTTCTGGAATATCCAGCGAGGGATAACTTTCCTGTGCATTACGCAGCAATAAGTTACACAACGAACAATGAAGATCCGCCTGCTTCTGATGCCATTTGCTGGTGGGGCTCCATGTCATTTTCACCGCATGCTTACGATATGCTCGGACTGAAAGGATTCGATGCACGCATCGTATACGGCAAACACCCCGTAATGGCTTCCGATCGAAAAATATTGGCCGCTGGTCTGCACGATCACGTGAAGAAAATCTTTCATCCGACCGACTGAAATTTCCAGCATGGAATCTACCACAATCCCGGCCGGTCGTTCTGGCCCGAGTTGGAGACGAGTTTCCCTGCTGATATTCGTCTCACTGCTCGTCGCTTCGCACGTTACACGACTTTTAACGCCGGATCATAACGCGCGGCCAGATCAGCAATCGATTCATGTCGCCGTTGTTGATTCCGACGAGACCGGTGAGCGAACTGTAACCATCTCCTACGTAGACACAGAGCCGGCGAAGAATGAGAAAAACCGCACGGACGAGGGTTCTGAAGAATCGCTCCCTGTGGTGATTCTTCTTCATGGCAGTCCGGCTGCTTCGAATTCCATGATGGGGATGCACCGAGCGCTGGTGCGCACTGGAAAATATCGCTTGATTACTCCGGATTTACCAGGGTTTGCTGCGTCCTCTTTTCCTGTTCCTGACTATTCTGTGCGTGCTCACGCACAGTACATGATTCAACTGCTTGATTCCCTTCACGTCTCAGAGGCCCATTTCGTCGGGTACAGTATGTCGGGCGGAGTTGTTATCGAAGTCAGTCAAATATCTCCAGAGCGCGTAGCCAGTATTACGTTGCTTTCGGCAATCGGGGTGCAGGAGCTCGAACTCATGGGTAATTATCACCTGAACCACGCTGTTCACGGAGTTCAACTGGCATTCCTCTGGCTCATTCAGGAAGGATTTCCACATTTCGGTTGGATGGACGATGCCATGCTCAACACCGGATATGCGCGTAATTTTTACGATACGGATCAACGCCCACTGCGGGGTGCACTGCTCCGCATGGAAAAACCGGTGCAGATCATACACGGAAAAGAAGATTCACTCGTGCCTTTTCGTGTTGCCCTCGAGCATTATCGTATCGTCCCCCAATCAGAACTGAACGCATTCGAATCCGGTGGTCACGGTCTGGCGTTTTCATCGCCCGATACTCTTGCCTCTCTGATTGCATCTTTTGTAGATCGCGTAGAGCAGGGCAGAGCAACAGTGCGCGAAGAGGCCTCACCGAAACGTCTCGCCCGATCCAGGTTGCCGTTTGATATTTCGTCTCGACCCCCTGCAACCGGAGCCGGGCTTTTTGTGCTTTGCGGTCTGATTATCATCACCACACTGGTCAGTGAAGACCTGGCATGTATCGCTGCTGGACTCTTTGTCGCCAGTGGTACGATACCGATGACTGCAGCGCTGGCTTCCTCATTTGGCGGCATCGTATTTGGTGACGTATTGATCTATGCCGCCGGCCGAACTCTCGGACACAAAGTGGCGACGGTCGCACCCGTAAAGTGGTTCGTATCAAGCCAACGCCTGGCGCGAGGCGAGGAATGGTTCAAGAGACATGGCATGAAATTGATTTTTACAAGTCGATTTATCCCCGGAACCCGATTTGCCACGTATTTCTCTGCAGGAGTCATGAGAGCTCCATTTCGGACTTTTCTGCTTTATTTCCTGCTTGCTGCAACCGTATGGACACCTCTGATCGTAGGAGCCTCTGCGCTGGCGGGAGCAGAATTCTGGACTTTTTATAATGCGTATGAATCATATGCCCTGGCAAGCCTGATCGTATTCCTGGTCACGCTTTACACACTCGTACACGTTTTCCCGTCTTTATTCACGTACCGCGGACGCAGATTGCTTCTGTCGAAATGGTATCGGGTAACGCGGTGGGAATACTGGCCGCTTGCAATATTTTATTTCCCGGTTGTGTTGTACATCATCTATCTGGGATTACGATACAGATCCTTTACGTTATTCACCGCCGCTAATCCGGCGATTCCAAACGGAGGGTTCAGAGGCGAATCAAAATTCTCTATTCTATCGGCTCTTGCTCCCGGAGGATGCGTACCGGAGTTCATGGAAATTCCAGGGGATGCCGACCCCCTGCGCATCGTTCACGAGTTCATGAGTTCGCGAGCCCTCGCTTTCCCCATCGTACTGAAACCGGTCGCAGGGGAACGCGGCAAAAATGTCCTGATCGCCCGGAATCCTGCAGATATCGAAAAGTATTTCGAACAAAAGAAAAGCCCTACGATCATTCAGGAATTCGTACCGGGACACGAGTTCGGTGTTTTTTATTACCGGTTTCCAGACGAGGAATATGGCCACATATTCTCTATTACCGACAAGAGACCGGTAATACTTACAGGAGACGGGAAACGAACCGTCGAGCGGCTTATCCTCGACGATCCGCAGGCCATTTACTTGGCAAAATATCACCTCGAACATTATGCGGGCGACCTTGAACAGGTACCCGAACCGGGTGAGTCAATTCCTCTCGTCGAAATCGGTACGCACAGTCGCGGCGCAATATTTCTGGATGCGACCGGAACAGAATCATCCGCTTTTGCCCGTGCACTTGATAATGCGGCGAAGGCGTTTGATGGCTTTTATTTTGGCCGCTTCGACGTTCGCATTACAGGCGAAGATCTTCTCGGCAGCGGAGCGAATTTCAAAATCATCGAGTTGAATGGCGTAACTTCGGAGGCAACTCACATTTATGACCCGAAATTTTCACTCATTTATGCATACAAAACCCTGTTCGCACAATGGAGTCTCGCCTTTGCCATTGGATCAGCCAATTCGAAGCGAGGTGCACAGGTTACATCATTACGTGAACTCTGGTTCGCAGTATTTTCCCGTACGCACACTGGTTAGACCCGTCCACACAATACATTGACACTCACCGGACCACTCAAAATTTTCGAGAGCGCTGGCGCCTACGCGATATTCATCGCGAAGGCGTTTCGCTCCGTGGGGGAGGTTGCTGTCTTCAAGAAGTCGCTGATGCGACAATTGCTCCACATAGGTGTCGAATCGATTCCCGTAATCATTCTGGCCAGTGCTTTTGCCGGCGTTGTACTCACCGTTCAAACTGCCTATCAGCTTCAGAATACGGTTCTCTCCGAAGATACCATCGGCTCGGCCGTCATTCCGACATTGATGCTGGAAATGGCCGCACTGGTACCCGCGCTCGTGCTCGCATCAAAAATAGGAGCCAGCATCGCCGCAGAAATCGGAACCATGCGGGTGACGGAGCAGATCGATGCCCTCGAATCGATGGGTATAAATTCGATCGGCTATCTGGTTCTTCCACGCATCGTTGCCGGTACGCTCATGTTTCCAGCTATTTATGTAGTATCCGTGGTAGTCAGCGTAGTAGCAGGTGGATTTGCAGGAGAATACCTGGGATATTTATCCTTTGAAGCATTTATCAGGGGTGGGAGAGAATTTTTTCAACCCTTCGATGTATACTACGGTATGACAAAAATGATAGCCTTTGGTTATCTGATCACGTCCATCGCGTGCTGGAAAGGATTTACTACCCAAGGTGGCGCAGACGGTGTTGGTCGCAGCACGACCAGTGCGGTTGTCGTCAGTTGCGTCAATATCCTGTTCGCCGATTACGTGCTGGCCGAGCTTCTTCTTTAGGACCGCCTCTGCGGCAGCGATCGGATGACATCCAGGGTACCGGAAAACAAAAAAGTGTTGCTCGAAATTGCGAATAATTTCGGAACGCCGACGTACGCTTACAATTCGAACCGAATCCATTCTCAGATCGAAACGCTCCGCAAGCATACTGCGGGAATTTCGTCCCGGCTTCTATACGCAATGAAGGCCAATTCACTGCGACCAATCCTGCAGCAAATCAATAAGGAAGGAATGGGTGTAGACGCGGTATCTCCAGCCGAACTCGAATTGGCCCTTCGAATCGGATTTGCTCCGGAACACATACTTTTTTCGTCGAACAACATGACGGACGACGAGATGCGACGAGCTGCGTCCGCTGGTGTTACGATCAACATCGGTGAATTGTCCCGGCTGCGGCAGTATGGAAAAACGTATCCGGGATCAGAAATTTGCGTTCGCCTGAATCCACGCATCGGAGCAGGACATCACGCCCACGTAATTACTGCCGGAGAGGAGAGTAAATTTGGAATCAGCGTGGACCAGATCGATGATATAATATCCGTCGCCCACGAGTTCGACCTGCAGATTATCGGCCTCCATCAACACATCGGTTCCGGAATTCTGGAAACACGGATTATCTGGAAAGCCATTTCCGTGTTACTCGATGCGGCCCTGAATTTTCCGGATTTGAAATTTTTGAATCTCGGCGGTGGTCTGGGTGTGCCTTATCGACCCGACGAAAAACCACTCGATATGGCGGAATGGGAGTCTGTTATTATCAAACCGCTGAGAAAATACCGGGCGAAGCATCCGTCTCGAAACCTGGAATTCATCTTTGAACCGGGTCGATATATCGTAGCAGAGTCTGGTACGTTGCTCGTGGAAGTAAATACGCTCAAGCCCTCGAACGATCGAATATTTGCGGGCGTGGATTCTGGAATGGGCCATCTTCTTCGACCCGTGATCTACGGCGCCCATCACACCATCTATAACCTTTCCAATCCCGACGGCGTGCCCCGTACATACGATGTTGTCGGCAACATCTGTGAGTCGGCCGATTTTTTTGCCCGTGACCGAGAGGTCCAAGAGATACGAGAAGGAGATATCCTGGCAATTATGGATGTCGGGGCGTACGGAATGTCGATGGCGTCCGAATACAACCTGAGACCACTTCCGGCGGAAATCATGATTCTCGAGAACGGCGACACAGAAATAATCTCACACCGCGAATCCGCAGAAGAGATGATCGACAGAATATATCCCGAGTTGATAAGGCAGAAGGTTCAGGCCTCAACCAGCCCGTCGCGCTCGAACATTCAGGACCGGGAGACCTGAAATCTTCGCCTCCAGCTCATCTCCGTCTTCGACAGGTCCGACACCCTCGGGTGTACCGGTATAAATCAGATCTCCCGGCATGAGCGTAAATATTCCTGACAGGTATTCGATCAGAAACGGAATGTCAAAAATCATATCTCTCGTATTGCCTGATTGCCGAACATTTCCGTTAATGGAGAGAGAAATATCAAGTGCGTGCGGATTCTTGATATCGCTGACTGGAGAAAAAGCCCCCAGAGGCGCAAACGTATCAAATCCTTTTGCAACCGACCATGGATAGCCTTTTTTCTTGGCTTCCGCCTGTATATCCCGAGCGGTCAGATCAAGTCCAACAGCATATCCTTCTACGAATGACATCGCCTGCTCTCGAAGAATCGACTTCCCTTGCCTTGCGATACGGACAACCAGTTCCACCTCATGATGCACATCCGAGGAAACCCCTGGAAGTACAATCTCGTCTCCGGGA
This sequence comes from Bacteroidota bacterium, assembly GCA_022571255.1. Classification (GTDB taxonomy): domain Bacteria; phylum Bacteroidota; class Rhodothermia; order Rhodothermales; family UBA10348; genus N075bin62. The sequence goes on along the minus strand of JACZYD010000052.1, from coordinate 5,336 downwards.
TTGATCAAAGCAGAGGGAGGTTTCAGAAAAACCAGGGGTACTGTCGGAATAACACTCGACATTTCTACCGCGTGGCGAGTGTAATTTCGTCCGATGCAAAGGATCTTGGAAGGGTTCATGTCCGTCGATGGCGGGTTCCGAGCGGAACAGGGCTGCCGACAATGTATAACATACCGATTCCAACGAGAGATTCATCAGGCTTTAACCATTTCCGCATCAGGGTTTGTTGTCTGCAGGCAACAGAGTGCCTTACTTTTATGCACTGTGCAATTCAGATTTAAAGCTGCTTCAGATTTTAAATCTGCTCTGTACGGTTGCGATTTTCGGTAACCGGTGTAACCCGGTACGACATCCTGATATTAACTCTCGCGCCGGTAACCAACCCGACGCTCTGAAGAAGAGGATAACAAATGTACGCAATTGTTGAAATAGCTGGTAAACAGTACAAGGTCAAAGAAAATGACTACTTGTATGTACCCCGCCAACGGGCAGAAGAGAATGATAAACTGTCGTTCGAACATGTTCTGCTCGTTTCTGATGGAAAAAAAGTGCACGTCGGAACTCCGACCGTCGGTGGAGCAAAAGTAGACGCAACGGTTGTTGCCCATGTCAAGGCTGACAAGGTTCTTGTTTTCAAGAAAAAGCGCCGCAAACGGTATCGCGTGACCAGAGGACACCGTCAGCCTTATACACGGATAAAAATTGATGCCGTCTCCGTGGGCAGCTGATGCATAACCGATCTGATGAAATTCCATATCTTATTGTAATCGAACAGGAAACCTGAATGGCACATAAAAAAGGAATGGGTTCGACCAAGAATGGTCGAGATTCAAAACCCAAAATGCTCGGAATCAAGGCGTTCGGTGGGGAGTCTGTTCGCGCAGGAGCAATCATTGTTCGGCAACGCGGTACTAAAATCCATCCCGGTACCAATATCGGCCGGGGAGGAGACGACACGTTATTTGCCACGGCTGACGGTAAGGTTCGGTTTTCTCGTGGACGAAACGACCGAAATTTTGTACACGTGGACTCTCCCGGTGTCTGAACGGGCCGGATGCGGCCTTTTTTTCGAAAATAATCTGATATGATTCGTACGGTCGACATCGACCGCGTACGAGGGTCCCGATCTGCTGGTCGGGACCCTTTTTTTGACCTGGATTTTGATCTTCAGAAGATCAGTATCGGACTTTAAAACGGAAATTGTGGCATGTGATTCGGAAAATCATTCCCCCCGACTGTCAGTAAATCTGGCAATATGAGCTGTTTTTTGATTGTTCCGGCATTGGCCGAACATTTGAGTAAGTCGGCATCATCGAAGGATATCTATCCACTTGACAGGACAAACCGGGAATTAGTCATGATGCAAAAACTTTCTGTTTCGGCGCATTCCGATGCTCACCTTTCATCGTATCGGCTCCCAGATCTCACATTCGGAAAAACAAAACTGCCATATGATTCCATTGTGCCCGTCTGGTCTGCTCTGGCGAGTGCACAGAACGAACTGGCGCGGACATTTGCCATGGAACGACTCTCCGAAAACGTAAAAAAGACAGACCAGGAACGCGCAGCACTCAAAGTCGGACTCGCGTGGGCGCAATTTCGTCTCGGTGCGTTGGACTTGGCGAAACGCGAAGCAGGTCGGTCTCTTGATTTATGCCCCAATCAGTTTTCCGCACATCGCATTCTACTGAATATTCTTTCCCTTCGAAAAGGATTCGCAGCCGCATACCTGCAACTTCTGAATCTTCCACTCCCGAAACGTACCCCGAGATGGGACGAAACTCTGGCAAGTGACGAAGTCGAGTTAGCCCTCGCGTCGTGGGCCTGGCAATTAGGAGAATGGGATCAGGTTTTTTACCACCTGAATCGTTCCTTCCCGGACGGGCTGGAGAATATGCCAGACGGTATTCGGGAAGACTGGTTTCGTCTCGCTCTTTATCGTGGTCATCCCGAGGATGCAGCGGCAGCTGCTGCCCTTCTGATCGATCGTTCGCCGATAGAAAATACAGATCAGTTATTGCAGACTATTGTCAAAAGCGGTTGGACCAAACAGGCTCTCCCGCTCTATCGGACAGCGTATGCAGCGCGACCTGAAAGCGAACTGCTTCGACGACGACTCGTGGGTCTCTGCATTCGGGAAGGGCAACTTGATGAAGCTCGTGCTCTGACCAATAGCGGCGCACTGCGAACGGCGGCATAACCTCTATATCAGCCTGTTGCGGACTTGGTGTCCGAACCATCTACACCGGGACATGAACCCAATGAAACATCATCGAGAACGGTCGCTCATGAACCTTCGACTCCGAAGACCAGCTCCTCCGGCCGTAAGGGAATATGCGATTCAATTCGCTGAACGTGGGCATGACCCTGACATGCCGGAGCTCCTTCGGATCTGCGTAAACGATCCCATGCTTGCGGTATGGATTCTCAAGAGGGCCAACAGTTCCTATTACGGCATGCGTTCCACCGTCGATTCGCTCAAGAGAGCGTTTCACGTACTGGGCGGCCCAGCCATCGTCAGAATGATTTCCGGCACATCAGGATGTGAAGAGGTCACTTCTGAAAATGGAAAGCAGGACAGGACATTTTTTGCTGAAAGGTCGCTCATCCGTCATGCCCTCGCCACAGCCATGATCACCGCGAGGCTGGCTGGTGAGAAAGTCATGGGCGCCGAATCAGCTTTCACCGCAGGTCTGCTGCACGATATCGGAAAACATCTGATTTTCCACAATTTCGAAGAACAGGCAGAAGGCGTTTATGGTGAATCATCCCTATGGGAACAGATTAAAGGTACGGACCTGCACTCTGTGGAACAGCTCGCGTTTGGACTGAATCACAATGAAGCAGGAGAATACCTGGGTAGGAAAATGGACTTCCCGGAACCACTTACAGTAATTCTCGCGCAGAATTCAGCTCCTGATCCGTCCACTCACGCGCCAAAAACGTACCCGTTGCTCTGGATTGTTCATGCGGCAAGTCTTTTTTCTACTTCAACGGGTTATGCGGCAGGCAAACGTGTGTCCATGAATTGTTGCCTGGAAAATCCCGTATGGCAGATTCTCGTTGACGACCAAATTGTGAAATATCAGAAAGTATCAGCCCTGATGGATGTGCTGCACTCCCTGAGTGACGCAATCTCCAACGCGTGCGCTTCCAGTGTCATCACCACGTCGGGTCCGGCGATGAATGCCGATCATGCTGCTGCTCGCAACAGCGGATCCACCATCCGCCCTCTCTCCCTTCCGTCCGACAATGAATATTAAAACCTATCGTCCTTGGCCTGATGCAACATTACTCGTCTGAACCGGAACGAATCAATAGGCGCAGCTCTGCGGCTCGAAGAACACGTCTTCGCCGTCCACCTGCGGATAACCGTCCCTCGATTGGATTTGCCCTGCACAACCGCTTTCCCCAGGATGAACAACCAAGTCTTGCGTCGTTTGCACAAGTCATGGCCCATCGAATTCGTGGCCTGTTAACAGGGATTGAAGGTTATACAGATCTTCTTCTCGAGAGCATCGAATCGGGTGAGCAACGCGAACTCGCTTTCAGGGTTCTCGAGAGTACGAGTCGTATTGAAGGCATACTCTCAGATCTTCAACATTATAACAGCCCCATTGAAGCCCATTTTTATAAGATTCCCGCGGCTTCAATATCCGGAGATGTCCTTTCCGCTCTTGCTGATTCGGAAATCAACAGAATCAAGCTGGACGATATACTACTGGACGATATCGACCTGCGTGCCGATGAATCACTGATCCGTCAGGCACTTATCGCCATTCTTCGAAATGCACTTGAAGCGGACGGCCCCACCTCTTCTCCCATCCAATTCTCTGCATACCAGTCAGACGATGGGAAAAGCGTTATATATGCGATACGAAATGCGGGAAGTCGACTCGGCCCCCATGAGGCCCAGCAAATTTTTCAGGCTTTTTACACCACGAAATCCAACAACCTTGGCCTGGGGCTGACCCTTGCCCGGCGAATCGCCCAGATTCACAAAGGAGACCTGACGGTTACATCGAATTCCGAATCTGAATACTCCGAATTCACATTCCGAATTCCCGTCTACCGGGAGAAAACCGCAGCTGGATAGTCAAACTCCAGTAGTGCCAATACGCCCCTTGGCCAGTATATTGAAGTGTTGTAGAGTGATTGCACTTCTCATGTTGCCGGCCGAAGATGGACCACGAACCCAGGATTCTTTTCGTAGACGATGAACAGTTGCTGCACAGCCTGTTTCAACGATTGTTCTCGCGGCACGGAATGGTGGTTACCTGCTGTTCAAGTGCTGTTCAGGCAGTAGAAACCCTTCGAGAACAATCATTTGATCTCGTCGTCACGGATTTCATGATGCCGGACATGGATGGGTTTGCACTTCTGGGTCACATCAGAGAAAAGTATCCCGGGATGCGAGTAATTATGATCACAGCACATGCGAACGTTCAGCACGCTGTGCGAATGATGCAGCACGGAGCCATCGATTATATACCCAAACCGTTTTCTACCGCAGAACTGGTTGAGCGAGTTCAGAAATCGCTCGATCAAAACGTGCCTGTAAAGAAATCCGGACGTCTGGATACGAAATCGATCGGCGATCCGTCATCGCAAGTCGAGTATATAGGGGAGTCTGAAAGCATACTGAAACTGAAAAAGGTCCTCCCCAAAGTGAGCAATAATTCGGCGCCCGTTTTTATCATGGGCGAATCCGGAACGGGGAAAGAGATTCTGGCAAAATTGATCCATCAGATGAGCGACCGGGCAGCCGGGCCGTATTTTACTCTGAATTGTGCCAATCTTCCCCGGGAGCTGGTCGAAAGCCATCTGTTTGGTCACAGAAAGGGAGCTTTTACGGGTGCGATCGATGATATGGTGGGTGCTTTCGAACGAGCAGACGGCGGCACATTATTGCTGGATGAAATTACCGAAATCGATCAGGCCATTCAGGCAAAACTTCTTCGCGTCCTTCAGGAGCACGAATTTCAGAAGATCGGATCGACAAAAATCCAGAAAGTTGACGTTCGTGTGATCGCCACGAGCAATCGGTCATTGAGCACTTCCATCATCGACGGCTCATTTCGTAAGGATCTCTACCATCGACTGTCCGTATTCCCGCTGACGGTCCCTCCCCTGCGCGCGAGAGAAGGAGATGTTACGTTACTGACAGCTCATTTCGTCGAGAAATATTGTCGTTTGTATGAGTTTGAAAACAAAACCATCGCGACAGATCTCACCGATCGATTTGCGTCGTACGCCTGGCCTGGAAACGTACGAGAACTTGAGAACATGGTTCAGCGCGGTGTAATACTTTCCGCCGAACGAACCGAAATCACAGT
>JACZYD010000051.1 GCA_022571255.1 Bacteroidota bacterium | reverse complement strand
AGGTGAGAACGAACGCAAAAATCGTCAACGTAACATAATAGAGGACGTCCCGGGTTTCCATCACGCCACGCAGAAGGTTTCTGTAATGAAAATCTGTCCCGAGATATTCCAGGAATCCTGCCATCCATCCGGGCACAAACGGACCCACCTTGTCGAGCATATACAGTACGAAAATGATGCCGAATGCCAAGATAAATGACACGATCTGATTACGCGTCAGGCTCGATGCAAACAAACCGATAGCCCCTGTTGCCATACTGAGTAAAATCAGTCCGAAATACCCACCGAATGTGGCGCCTGCGTCAAGATCACCCAGCATTGAAATCGTCACCGCATACACCAACGTAAGCGATATCGAAGCGGTGAGCAACGTCATTACGGCAATCAGTTTTCCTGCGATAACCTGCCAGTCACGCACAGGAAAGGTCAGCAGCAGTTCCAGCGTGCCGGCTCTTCTTTCCTCGGCAAACGAGCTCATGGTTACCGCCGGGACAAAGAACAGAAATATGAACGGAACGAGATTAAACAGAGAGCGGAGCGATGCCGTGTTCTCAAGAAAAAGGGTCGACGCAAAAAACCACCCGGTAAAAAGTAAAAAGACACTCATTACCACGTACGCGGTGGGGCTGTCAAAGTATGAGTGCAGCTCCCTCTTGGCTAAAATCCACGTTTCTCGCATTGAATTGGTATGTTCTGAAAAGGAATCAAGAAATTCGGCTTGACAATTTTGAGTCGTTTCAAAAACTGATCACAAGCCCTGGTCACGAGTCAGATCGCGGAATACATCTTCCAGATTTACAGCCACCCGGCTGAGCTCTGACAGAATCCACCCCTCATCTGCCGCCAACCTGAATAACTCAGGTCTCAAATCATCGGTTCTGCTGCTTGTGAGGGTAAACATTGTTTCCCCGTCAGAGAGGTCTTGTATATCGGTTATTTGAACACCATTCCAGCCTGACAAGATGGTTTTAACAGGGTCCGCATCGGATTTTACGCCAAATCGAACGGTCTGATCGCCGGCAAACCCAGCCTGAAGATCTCTTGGGGTTCCGTCAGCAACCAATTCGCCACGATTAATGATCAAGACACGATCACACGATACTTCGACTTCAGACAGAATGTGGGTCGACAGGATCACGGTCCGATCGACCCCGATATTCTTTATCAGTTCGCGAATCTCCACAATCTGATTCGGATCAAGCCCGGTCGTCGGTTCATCCAGGATGACAATCGGCGGCTTATGGATCATCGCTTGGGCCAGTCCGACGCGTTGACGAAATCCTTTGGACAAGGCCTCGATTCGTTTACCCAGGACGCTTTCGAGTCCGCAGACATCTGCCATCTCAGCGATCCGGACCTGTTGCACCTTTGAATCGACTCCTCTCATGGACGCCACAAAACGGAGATAATCCAGCGTAGTCATTTCCTGGTAAAGAGGTGTGTTTTCGGGTAGATATCCGATTTTCGATCGAACGGAAAGAGAGTTAGTTCGAACGTCCAGACCATCTACCAACACGGTTCCTTCAGAAGGCGGTAGAAAGCACGTAATGACTTTCATGGTCGTCGTTTTCCCGGCACCGTTTGGTCCGAGGAATCCGAGCACCTCCCCCTTTTTGACACTGAAAGAAATATCGTTTACGGCTCTTTCTTCGCCATAACGCTTGGTCAGTCCAATAACCTCAATCATCAAGAATATGATTTGTCTGAGAAACGCTCGAGCTGTTTGAGAAACTCGATGAATTTACCCACCCTGATTAGACGAATCGACCCATTTGTTCCTGTTTTAAAACGAATTTGCAGTATATACCTAAAATCAGGTCTCGATTATTGCATAATCCCCTGAACAGGGGATCAGAAATGCAGACTGGAAGCGTAAAAAGTTCTTTCCGAAATGATTGCCCCGAACCAACCAGCGATCAAACCGCGCGGCGTTCAATGCTACTGGCTTTTCTGTCTTCGTTGTACATACCCGGAAATACGGGATCCATGGTCGAGAGCAGACGCATGCTGGGGCCTTCTTCTTGTTCCTGATATGCAGCTGAAAGCGCCAGACTGGCCATATGGAGCCAGTTTCGAAGGCTCTGATCCTCCACTAACTTTCTGGAAACAGTTTTTCTATCCTCAACGGAAAGCTCGCCGGAGAGGTAGGCCGCCAGTACGTGTTCGTCAATATACATCTTACGTCCCGTAGTTGAATGGTAGTGCCTGAAGCGGGGTCTCGGAGGGGTTCCGGGACTTCACGCACTTCCATGTATCGACCGGGATCAGACAGACTTAAGCGAAAATGGCTGTAATCATGTCGATACCTACGGGATGAATCGAGGTTTACTTGCGATCTTGAATGCGTTTTTTGCTCGGTACATTCTGGGGTCTGTGCAGAAGATCGTGATACAGCTCATCGAGCATCATGGCGAGCAGATCCGGTTCCTCGGCAGCAAGATCTTTGACCAACGGTTTGAACCTTGCGAGACGTTCCCTCTCCAGGTTTGTGCGATTCCGCAGCCTGGCCTCCAGCTCCACGGTCAGGCGTTCAGTTACCTTGGTGGTAACATCTTCATCGCTCGGGACATCTGATTTTGTCATAACAATTCCGTACCGCTGGCCAATTGCCAGCAGATTTCTATGGTCATCGATCGTAGTCAAAATAATCGCCTTACCGGCTTTACCCGCCCGGGCTGTTCGTCCTGACCTGTGAATATAATATTCCGCGTCCTGCGGGACGTCGTACATGATAACGTGGCTGAGATCCGAAATGTCGATTCCGCGCGCCGCAACGTCCGTCGCGACCAGGAATTTCAACTGACCTTTCCGAATGCGGGCCATCACCTTTTCTCGAGAAGCTTGTGACATATCGCCCGAAAGACTGGCAGCATCATATCCGTAGTTTCGAAGAAAATGACCGACGTATTCAACCTCACGCTTCGTATTGGCAAAGATGATGGCACTCTCCGGGTTTTCCATCTCGATGAGACGGACAAGCACCCGGTCTTTCTGCATGGCCTCGACTCGATAATAGGTGTGCTCAATCGTTTCGACACCGATTGAGTCACTGCTCAAAGACAAAAAGCCCGGGTTTCTCAAAAACTCGTTCGCCAGATTACGCACTCGAACCGGCATCGTGGCGCTGAACATGCTCGACTGCCTCTCTCTCGGCAGATACCCCTGCAGCTTTCTCATATCCGGGTAAAACCCCATGGATAACATTTCATCGGCCTCATCCAGAATGAGCTGCGACAGCTTATCGAGCCTCAGATTACCTTGCTGAAGATGATCCAGTATGCGCCCTGGCGTACCGATGACGATCTGAACACCGCTACGCAACGCTTCCAGCTGCGGTCCATATTTGACGCCGCCATAGATGACCGTCGCTTCGAGAGCATCGTCTCCTCGAATACGTTTGAACTCCTCATAGATCTGCCGGGCGAGCTCCCTTGTGGGACTCAAAATCAATGCCTGAGTCTCCCTTTTTTTCAAATCCAGTGTCCGAAAGAGGGGCAGCAGAAAAGCCCCCGTTTTACCGGACCCCGTCCTGGACTGCACAATCATATCGCGGCCATCGAGCAGATACGGGATGGCTTTCGTCTGGACGGGCATCAAGGATGACCAACCGGCGACCTGTATGACCTTCTGCAATCGCGCAGGCAAGTTGTCCACCGTTGCTTCTTCAAGAGGCGGGTCGGGTTCGACGTATTGAGCTTTCGCGCGGTCTGCACTTCGTTTTTCCTGTGCGCGGGACGTCAGGTCAATGACAGACGTGTAGGCGCTTGGTTTTCTGGGCACAGCCATGGAATAGGATTTTCGATGAACGAGATGATCGAGATGAATGAAGTTACATTGCCATGCCGCCATCAACATGCAACACTTGACCTGTGATATAAGATGCCTCCTCGGAGGCAAGAAAAAGAACGGCGGACGCCACATCGTTCGACTCACCCGCTCGACCTGCAGGAATCAGACCCAGCATGGCCTCCCGGGCTGCATCCGATACTTTTGCCGTCATGTCCGTCGCAATGTAACCCGGTGCTACTACGTTTACCGTCACGCCCCTTTTTGCAAGTTCTTTCGCAAGACTTTTTGAAAGTCCTATGATTCCTGCCTTAGAAGCAGCATAATTGGTCTGCCCCGCATTCCCGGTAACGCCGACGACAGACGAAATATTAATGATTCGGCCACTGCGCTGCTTCATCATCGTTCTATAAACTGCTTTACAGAAGTTGAACACACTCTTCAGATTGGTATCGAGAACGATATCCCAATCTTCTTCTGTTGCTCGAAGCATCAGATTGTCACGCGTCACACCCGCGTTATTAACAAGAACATCGAGACTACCCCAGTTTTCCAGTACCGTGCGGACGGCCTCATCGGCAGCGGACGCCTCGGCGGCGTCGCCGCAAATGGCAATCGTATTGTCGGTTCCTAATTCTGAAACCAGTTCATCGGCCGCCTTCGCAGATGACTTGTATGTAAAAGCAACCCTCGCTCCTTCCAGCGAAAAACGCTTCACCATGTTCTTTCCTATTCCGCGGGTTCCTCCGGTAACGAGGACTGTTTTCTGATCGAATATTCCGGGCATGTAGTATTCCTTTTAGCTGCTCGATATTATGGTCTTGATCTCCTCGTTGGTTCCTGCACGCGCCGTTGGTGTTCTTCTATCCAGCGTCTTCTTGACGAGGCCGGAAAGAACGCGACCGGCACCCACTTCAATATAGGATTCTATACCATCGGCGTGCATGGCCAGCAGAGATTGTGCCCATTTTACGGGTGCAGTAATCTGTTCGATCAGTCGATCCTGAATTTCCTTCTCCTCCCTCGAAGGACGAGCGGTTACGTTGAGGTAAACCGGACAAGCTGGTCTGGCAAGATTCAATTGCCCGAGCTCGCTCTCCAGACCCGTCTGGACTTCTTCCACAAGTGGAGAGTGGAAGGCACCGCTCACCGGTAACATAACGGTTTTCCCGGCTCCGGCGCCAGAGGCAAAATTCGAGGCCCTCTCGACTGCAGCGACATCCCCCGAAATAACAATCTGTCCGGGCGCATTATAATTTGCCGGTTGGACAACCTCTCCATCCCTCGACGCATCGACACAGATTCGCTTAACGATTTCATCGTCAAGGCCTATAATCGCGCACATGGCTCCGGGGCGTTCTCGTCCGGCCGCACCCATGAGTTCGCCGCGGCGCCGAATAATATGCAGTCCGTCCTCAAACAGAAGGGACCGGGCTGCGAACAGTGCCCCGTATTCACCTACGCTGTGCCCAGCTGTGGCATCAGGATGAATCCCTTTTTCGGTCAGAAGAGTCGCCGCCACACACGAGTGCACAAACAGGGCTGGCTGACTCACCTCGGTCTGGCGCAAAGCTCTGGATTCCTCTTCGAGGACGTGCTCGTCCGCAGTCCCCGATCCGAACATGCATTCAGTGAGAGAAAAACCGAGTTCTCGATCTGCGCGTTTGAACATGTCTCTGGCAACGGACGAGGCCTCGTACAAATCTTTTCCCATACTCACATATTGAGAGCCCTGTCCAGGAAAAAGAAATGCGGTTTTTGACATTATCGACGCTTGCTTCGATGCGTGAGCTTCACTCTGTATGAAGCGATTATACTCTGTCTGCAGAAATTGGGGGGAGCACTCTCAACCGGGTCCGGCTATTCCGTCATAAGCCCACTTTACATACGACGCGCCCCACGTGAATCCTCCCCCAAAAGCCGCCAAAATCAAATTATCTCCCTTCCGTAGCTGTTCTTCCCAATCGGCCAGACACAATGGAAGGGTCCCGGCTGTGGTGTTTCCGTAATATTCGATGTTCATCATCACCTTATCCATCGATATTCCCAGCCGACTCGCAGTAGCTCCCACGATCCGGAGGTTGGCTTGATGGGGAACCAGGAATCGAATATCGCTGCCCGTGAGCCCATTCTTGATCATGACCCGTTCGGCGACATCGGCCATACCTTTCACGGCCGACTTGAATACGCTCTTTCCGTCCTGATGCAGGTAATGCATTCTGGCTTCGACGGTGGCAATACTTGGTGGGTGCAGACTTCCTCCTCCTTTCATGCAGAGAATATGCCCATAAGAACCGTCTACATGCTCGATAGAATCAATAACGCCAAAACCGTCTGTGTCGGGTTCGAGTAAAACAGCGCCCGCACCATCACCAAAAATGATGCACGTCGTTCTATCCGTATAGTCCATTATGGAGCTCATCTTATCTGCGCCGATCACGAGCACTTTTCTACTGTGGCCCGACTCAATGAACTTCGCTCCGGTTGTCAACGCGAACAAAAAACCGGAACAGGCAGCGGAAATATCAAAACCCCACGCGTTGGAGGCACCGAGGTTGGCCTGAACCAGACATGCAGTTGATGGAAAAAGCATATCCGGTGTAACCGTACCTACCAGAATTGTGTCGATTTCTTCCGGGTTGATCTGACGTCGCTCAAGAATCATCTCGCACGCCTTGGTGGCCATGTACGAAGTGGCTTTCGTCGGGTCCCGCAATATTCGGCGTTCCTTGATTCCCGTTCTGCTCTGAATCCACTCGTCGGACGTATCTACCAATTTTTCCAGGTCCGCGTTGGTCAAGCGATCCTCCGGAAGATAATGTCCGACGGCTGTAATAGCCGCGTGTATCATGTGTCAGAGTCTGGTTTTAAGGTAAAGGTAGACCGGATAATTCATGCGGAAAGTGCGTCGGATATTGATTCTGTCACATGCTCTCGCACCATCTCTGCCGCATGTGTTACCATATTCTCAAAGGCCAGATCATTGGATCCTCCATGACCGATTATCACGGTGCCGTTCACCCCCAGAAGAGGTGCCCCGCCGTACTCCTGGAAATCGAAGCGATCTCGAACTCCCTTCAGAGCCCGCGCTACTACCTGCTGATCTTCGGGAGACATGCCTATTCGACTCATTTCAGCACCGACCATCTGTGGGACCACGACGGCGACACTTTCACCGAATTTGAGCATGATATTTCCGACGTACCCATCTGCGATCACGATGTCCGCTGCATGCCGAAGCACATCCCTGCCTTCAATATTTCCCACAAAATTCAGGGCTTCCTCTTTATCGAGTAACTCATACGTTTTCTTGGCCTGTTCGTTACCCTTTCCAGGTTCTTCTCCGATATTCATGAGACCGATACTCGGATTCTCCTTTCGACGCGTTTTTTTTACGTACACCGAACCCATCTTGGCAAACTGGACCAGGTGCTCCGGCTTACAGTCCACGTTCGCGCCGGCATCCAGGAGTATGCAATGGCCCTGAAGCGTCGGAAAATATCCGACCAGGGATGGCCGCTTTACACCGGCCTGCCTTCCCAGAATAAAAAGGGAAGCTGCCATCACGGCTCCTGTATTCCCTGCCGAGACAAATGCTGCGGTTTCGCCGCGTCTACAGGATTCCAGGCCACGGTGGATGGAAGAATCAGGTTTGTTTTTAAGCGCAGCCCCGGGAGATTCACCCATGCCGATTACTTCGGGGGCATGAATCAGACGCAGACGTTCTATCGGTCTGCTCGATCCGGAAAGAAGAGAATGAAGCTGATCTTCCTGCCCGAATAAATGAATCTCGAGTTCGCTGTCTTTCTCAAGTGCCCGAATCACACCGGGTATAACCATCTCCGGGGCATGATCGCCCCCCATTGCATCTACAGCGACTCGGATAGCCATGCTCTACGTTAAAAGACAGGATTGGCGAAGTAAAAAAAATACAACAGCCTTCGAAATGGCACGGTGTCAGCTCGCCTCTCCTCTTTCGATTACCTGACGACCCCGATAATGCCCACAGTTGGGGCATGCTCGGTGCAAGAGCTTTGTGTCACCACAGTTCGGGCACTCCATAGTGGTCGGCGCGCTTAATCGTCCGTAATAATTTGCACGCCGTGAGCGAGTGCGAGCTTTCGAATGTTTCCGTTTCGGATTTGCCATAATGCAGCAATATTTCGGAATTAGTGATTAACCATTATCCAGAAGTCCATCGCTTCCGGCATGATCTTTTAAATCGGTATTGTCTTTTAACGCTGCAAGGGCCTGCCAGCGGGGATCAATATTGTTTTGTTCAACGGGTACGCCAAACGATTGTATGATTTCCGTATCCTCAGCACCAGGCGCGATCTTTCGGATCGGAATCGCGAGCAACAACGTGTCCCGCACTATGTCTGTAATATCAAGTTCTTCATCTGACGCGGCGAGTGGTCTAACTTCGCCTCCCGTATTCTCGTCAACATCACCCGGCGAAAACAGTACCGTGTACGTTCCGTTGACCGGGAGTTTAAACCGTTCCATGGTTCTGTCACACACCAAGTGGGCAACGGCAGAGACAGCTATGTTTACCAGCGCCTCCTTTCCATCGTAGTCAAGTTTAACATCCGCGCGTATCTCTTCCATCCTACCGGGCTCCATATCCAATTCAACCAGAGTACACTCAAGGTTGAATTCATGTTGTCCAATTTCGAGAGTTCGTATGTCGATCCGAAGCATGAAACCGTTGCCGGCCCGGTATTATTGACGTAAATACAGCCTACTAATATACGATGTTTATAAAGCGCATCGCAAAACATCGTTCTGTCTCAAATACCAAAAAAGCGTGAAACCTATTGTGGTCATCGTCGGCGTGAGATAGCCGTTGGGAGTGCGTCATGGTATCGAGCAAAGAAATTTTTTGCCTGGACCTTGAACTTCTACTGCGTAGTCATTAGAATCAAGCAGGGACTTCGATCTGATATCCGTTCGACGGACGACTCACAACCGCCGGGCGTTTCTTGGACAGCAGTTGAACTGGTAAGGCTTCTGGTATTCCTCAAGTTTCACCCACGGCTGTGAAGTATCGTTTCCTGTGCAGAACCCGGGCAGCATGATCGGAAACGACGTCGGGAATGGATGTGGATAACTTGTTGGCGATCCTGATCGGAGCGCTAAGAAGGGTTTTTCAGCCTGTGGTGGACTGGTTGATTTTTCGCTTCCAGACGTCGCCGGAATGTTTAATACAGAGATAAGTTATTTAAAATTAACGGTTTGTGCAGTGTAAGCTTCGGGGCGTATGTGAGAGACCTCGGAACCCGCACTGAATCCCGATTGCATGAGAGGATGTGACTGAAAAGATGTCCGTGTGAAAAAGTCGTGTATAACCGGCAACATTTCCATTGACGTCTCACGGATCTGAAGGATAACGAGGGAAGAATCGAACTGGCATACTGATTATCGAAAACGCGACGGACGTGGCTCTGTCGACTTGAGAAATAAACTAAGAATGAACGAATCCGCTGAACAGGTTTGGAAAGAGTGCCTCGAGATCATTCGAGACAACATCAGTGGACAGAGTTACAAAACGTGGTTCGAACCTCTCTCGGTCGTAAACCTGGAAAGAGGAAACGATGAAATCAAACTGACCGTTCAGCTCCCGAGCCGTTTCTTTTTTGAATGGCTGGAAGAGCACTACTTCACGCTGATTCGCAAGACAATCACGAAAGTTCTGGGCCCTCTCGGCAGCCTTTATTACGATATCGTTATTAAACAGGAGAACCGCCTGAAGGGTCAGGACGGCCAGTCCATGTTATTACCTGCCAGGCACCCGGCCAATGAGCCGCAGCCTCTCGATCTCGTTTCGAGCACGAGGAAATCCGGTGTTGCTGAAATCGGACGCGGCAATTCGCCACTCCACACCGACAACCCGTTCTCCAATTCGCACCTCCCCAGGACTGAGAATCCGATACGTAATCCTTTTGCGATTCCAGGTATTCAAAAAGTGCAAGTCGAGAGTCGACTGAATCGCACCTATACGTTCGATCGGTTTATCGAAGGAGACTGTAATCGTCTGGCCCGCAGTGCATCACTTGCAATTGCTCAGCATCCGGGTGGGACAAGTTTCAATCCGTTTTTGTTATACGGCGGGGTCGGCCTCGGGAAAACCCATCTCATCCAGGCGATTGGAAACTATGTTCTGGCAAATCGTCCCGGCGACACAGTATTGTATGTATCCAGCGAGCGGTTTACCACCGAGTTTGTACAGGCGATCCAGCATAATCGCGTAAGTGAATTTTCCCTTTTTTACCGCCAGATCGACCTCTTGATTATCGACGATGTCCAGTTTTTCGGTGGAAAAGAAAAGACGCAGGAAGAATTCTTTCACATTTTTAATGTGCTGCATCAAAGCGGCCGACAGATCGTTTTGTCGTCGGACAGGCCCCCCAGAGATATCAAAGGAATCGAAGAACGATTATTATCCCGGTTCCAGTGGGGACTTTCAGCAGATTTGCAGATCCCGGATCTCGAAACACGAATCGCAATTCTTCGGCGTAAAGCGGTCGAGGATGGAATTGAAATCGAGGCCGATGTAATGGAGTTTGTTGCGCACAATATAAAATCCAACATCCGCGAGCTCGAAGGAGCGCTCATCAGATTGCTTGCCTTCGGTACGCTTCACAAACGAGAGATAGATCTGCCCCTCGCGCGCGAGGTGCTGCGCGATCTGATAAAGGACACTCGCGTCACTTTATCCATCGAAGAGATTCAACGCCTCGTATGCGACTACTTCTCGATCGAGGAAGACCTGGTGAGAGCCAAAACAAGAAAAAGGGAAGTCGTGCAGGCCCGACAGGTGGCGATGTATTTCAGTAAAGAACTCACGCAGCATTCTTTAAAAACAATCGGGTTGCATTTTGGCGGAAGAGACCACTCAACTGTAATTCACGCGAACCAGAGTGTCGAGAATCAGATTGATACAGAGCCAAAGCTTCGTGAAATGATTGCCGAGATCCGCCACAAGATTGAACTAAGAAGTCGATAAATCGAAGCGGTTTTTCCAACGGGTGTAGATTTGAGTCCTTCCGTCGGTTAACTTCTTCCGATCTATCTATTGCGAGAGTATCCATCTCCGACACTATGAAATTTGAGGCTTCAAGCGCTGAATTACTGAAGGCACTTCAGACTGTAAACGGTGCAGTTCCGTCAAAAAGTACGCTCCCGATTCTTGAGTGTATTCTTTTCGAAACTGACACGGGAAAACTGAAACTCAGCGCCACGGACCTGGAGATTTCCATTGTTCAGCGCCTTGCCCTGGAGGTCGCAGACGACGGACCGCCTCGTGTTGCAGTGCCGGCAAAGAGACTTATCGATACGCTCAGGGCACTTCCCAATTTGCCGATTCAGTTTTATGTGGACAGCAATTTTAATGTCGTTCTGAAAACCGACCGTGGCGAATACAAAATGGTCGGTCACGACGGTGCTGACTACCCGGCCCTGCCCGAGCTTTCCGAGAGTTCAATTGTGAACACGACGGGTGAACTCCTGAAACGGGCCGTTCAGAAAACAGGATTTGCCGTCAGTCGGGACGCACTCAGGCCTGCCATGATGGGCATCTATTTTCATATCGATTCCGAGTCGGGTCGCGGAGTGGCAACAGATGGACATCGACTTGTAAAGCTGACAATGGACAATTTTACTTCCGACGAAGTACTCGATTTCATCGTTCCTGAAAAGGCGATGTCTCTGGCGGCTCGCGTGGCAACCGACGGCAAGTGCGTCTTGAGTGTCGACAGTGGATATGCGAGTTTTGATTTTGGCGAAACCACCGTGCTCGCTCGACTGATCGACGAACCATACCCGAACTACCAGGCTGTAATTCCTCTTGAGAACGAAAAGCGGATGACCATCAACCGCGCCGATATGCTGGCGGCTGTAAAACGCGTTGCGTTGTATTCATCGACCATGACAAATCAGATCCGACTTTCTGTTGATTCGGATGCAGTAAAAATATCTGCGGAGGATCTTGAAAGAGCCAGTTCTGCCCACGAAAGTGTCCCGTGTGATTACGACGGAGACGAGCTCGTGATTGGCTTTAACGGTACGTACCTGACAGAAGTGCTGAATAACATAGACGGGGAGGAAGTGTTGTTTGAATTCTCATCTCCGAACCGCGCGGGCGTTGTGACACCACTGGAGCAGAGGGACAAAGAGAACATAATGATGCTCATCATGCCGGTGATGCTGAATACGTATTCTTGAGACCCTTTTTCAGGGCCTGTTCGCAGGGTCCTGTGAACAGGTCTCAGTTTTGAGGCCCAAACAGGTGCAAAAATTTGTCAGCCTCTTCTGCTGCCGGTCCATCCTGATAACTGGCATCTCTGAGTGCAGGAATTGCCTTGTCCATGTCGCCCAACAGGAAGTTTAACTTACCGAGCAACAGAAGAGCCTCAGGAATCTGGCGCCGGGCAATTCTACGATCTTTGTGCGTGTTTTCGAGAATCCGTCGAGCCAGATACAAATCTTTGGATCGGTACGTTCTGAAAAGTCCAAATACGGATTTCCTGGATCTTGCGATAATACCAACTGCCCGCTCATATTGCTCGTAGGCCTTCAATTCCCAATCCGAGAGCAACCCTCTATCAGAAAGACCTACTTCTACCCAGCTCAAATCAGATGAACGAATGTGAGCCATACGCTCGGTCGGACTCTGATTTGAATAGTTTGCTGAATACAAAACGACAATTACAATCGCGACAATCATAAAGGTATTTGCGAGAGACGATGCAGCGCTGAAAACCCTTTCACGCCTGCCCGGTTTGGCCTCCCTGTCCCCGTTTCTTTTCGGTACGCCGCTGATTCCCCTGCGTGTTTTTTCCCAGAACTTCAGGCGATACCCTGTTCCGGTAATGTATTCCGTTTGGGATTCTCTGATCACATGCCCGCTGATCGCCTCGAAGTGATCGATGGCCGGTCGAAGCACGGATAACTCGTCCATGCTCTCGCGCTCCTGATAATCGTTATACGATGCGGCGACTTTGGCATTTCCCGGTAGTCTTCGTCTGAAACGCAACAGCGCCATCAGCAGGCTTTTGGGAATGAGCGATGCCGAGACGTATTCGGACACAAACGCAAAACGGACGGTCTCAGAGTCTCTGTTGACATCCATCAGCGCACCGGCGTCATGAAGAAGTTCGTCCATTCTTCTGGCTTCCCGAATTCTGCTCTGGTACTCCGGTCGTCCCGAAACGAGGGCATCGATGGTGCGTTTTTCTTCCCTATCGAGTCCCGGATATGCGTCCAGATACCAGTCAAGATTCCTTGCAATTCGATCAATGAGCCGACCCCGGTCGACAGACTTGTGCCTGATGTTACCCGGTACGGGGAGAGTAATCTCGTTTCTGGTTCGCAGATATGTCCACGGTGTCGACAGAAATGTCGCGCTGATTGTTACGTCAAGCCACTCGTTGAAGGCTCGCAGTGTTTCTTTGATCTTCGACATGGTATTATGTGATTTCATCTCGGGAAACCGGTCCATATTTGTTTACAGGACACATAAGTTTGCAGGCATAACCTTCCTGGCGAATTTTTTTATCGGTACCAGGATTTAAACGCTCCGAGGCCCGGGTCTTCTCTGAACCGGGTGCAGGCTTTATGTATATATGCTCTTACGGTGGCGACCGACAAGCCTGTCATCCGGCCGATTTCCTCGTAAGAAAGCTGTTCGACGAATCGCATTCTGGTGACATTCCGCAGAAACGAGGGTAATTTTTCAATTGCACGTGCCAGAGCCACGTACAAAATGCCGGCGTCAACTTCCAGATCAGACCACTCAGACGACTCGGCCTCCTCACTCTGTAACACATCAAGGTCGTCAAGTAATTCAACGTCATCGACGGTTGTCACGAGACTTCGCCGGGTCACAAAATTGATGAAGTTGTTCTTGCAGACAACACTCACCCACTGCGCATAACGATCATTCTGCTTCAACAACATGCGCCCTTTTTCCACTTTTCTGTACGTTTGTTCAACGACAGACTCAAGTTCGCCGGCCTGAAACGAATGCTCTTTCAGAAACTTGATCAGATAGTAGCGGCGGATGAAACAATACGTCCAGAGATCTACAAGTCTTGCAGCCTCCGGCGACGGGGATCGCAGATATATTGAGTACGCTTCGTTCACTTCAGCACTCGAATCCAGATGAAACGGCAGTCGTGCCGCCAAATCATCGAGCGAATGCAAATCCAGTCGATATGACATTCTTCAGGTGGTGTGCTCCAGTATCCTACGGGGCCGGAATTGGGCACCTTCGGGGGCGATGCCGACATCCAGTGGGAGATTACTTATTAATAGAGCAGCCAGCGGACAAAACCGAACAGTTTTCCGAAAAAAAATTAGGAACCGCTTACAGTTCCTGACAGCCCCGCAGAAACAAGCAGTTTTTGATTCATTTCGAACGCTTCTGTTCACAAGATTCAATTCAAGCGCTTCGATTGTCAAAAATGCCAGAAGATTACGCCTCAACAAAACCATTGAAGGCCTTCAGCGTCAGATGCGGCCTGTTTTGGTGGATTGAACCAGACAGTCCGCACCGAGACGAGCACAACATCGTTGACGAGGGTGATATTGGTTCGTACTTTAGTGGGCTGTGCTAATGTGGGGTGGGTCTTGTTTTGATTCTTCGCGAAGCTTTTACCGGTCAGCGAACCCCCATAGCGGCAGCGTCGGCAATCCTTCCGGCGAGATTACCAAGGATTTATTTTGACCGAGAGTCCCGATGGATGTAAACAGTTTTAAAACAATCAGCGCAAAACCCGCCGAGGTGGAACGCAAGTGGTATTTGATTGACGCAGAAAACCAGGTGGTGGGTCGACTCGCCTCCCAGGTAGCCGCCATGTTGCGAGGTAAACACAAGCCGAGTTTTACTCCGCACGTGGATACGGGTGATTATATAGTGATCATCAACGCAGATAAAGTACGTTTTACAGGTGCGAAAGAAACCGACAAAACGTACTACAAGCACAGCGGGTACCCGGGCGGACTGACCAGTTTGTCTCCCAGCGAAGTCCGTGTTAAAAAGCCGACGTTCATTGTTGACAATGCCGTGAAAGGCATGCTTCCCAAAGGCTCCCTGGGCAGGCAGATGATCAGGAAACTCAAAACTTATGCGGGAGCCGATCATCCGCATGAAGCACAAAACCCTGAAGTGATCACACTGCAGGGGTAGATCGACAACCGACACTGATATCAGTACTATGGCAGCAGCTGTTCAATACAACGCGGTAGGAAGACGAAAAAATGCGGTGGCACGCGTTTATCTCCGTCCGGGTTCCGGGAAGGTAGTAATCAACAAGCGTGATCTGGAAACGTATTTTCCGCTCGATTGGAGGCGTCGTTCGATTCTGTCTCCGTTCGATGTGACGGAAACGGCGGGCACATTCGACATGGTCGTGAACGCCAAAGGCGGCGGTCAGACCGGCCAAGCCGAGGCCATTCGTCTGGGAATAGCCCGCGCGCTTGTCTCCTGCAACGAGGAGTATCGCAAGCCCCTGCGGGCCGCCGGATTCCTTACCAGGGATTCACGAATGGTCGAGCGTAAAAAGCCCGGCCAGCCCAAAGCGCGTAAACGCTTTCAGTTCTCGAAACGTTAGATCGAATTTGTTTTGTAGTGAAGCGATGATCTTCGTCGCTGAATGCTCTGAGTCGCGGCGACGCGACAAAGGGTTCTTTTATTTAAACGACACATACGCTTGGATGGACAGAGGGGTGACCCGATGGGTTTCTCTGGACAGAAGAACGGCGTAGCGGATAAACCCAAAAACAAAATTATGAGTGAGCAAGAGAAGATTTCCGAACATCGAGCGTCGATCGAACAGTTGTTGAAGGCCGGTACCCACTTTGGCCACCTCACCAGCCGCTGGAATCCGAAGATGAAGTCCTTCATCTTCATGAAGCGTAACGGCATTCATATTCTCAATCTGAATATGACCCAGAAACTTCTGGATGAGGCTGGAAATGCGGCGGCCCGATACGCAAAACGCGGCAAACGAATCCTCTTCGCAGGAACCAAGAAGCAGGCCCAGGAAATCATTCGCAAACACGCCGAGGAAAGCGGCTCTCCGTATGTGGTCGAACGCTGGCTTGGTGGAACACTCACAAATTTCGCGACCATCCGAAAGAGCATTCGCCGCATGGAAGAGCTCGTCAAAATGGAAGAGGACGGCTCGCTCGCTGAACTGAAGAAAAAGGAACGACTGATGAAGGCCCGCGAGCGCGGGAAACTTCAGAAAATCCTGACCGGTATTCAGGATATGGCCCGTCTCCCCGGGGCCATTTTCGTTGTCGATATCCGGCGCGAACATATCGCCATTCAGGAAGCCAGGAAGCTCAAAATTCCTGTCATCGCCATGGTTGATACGAATTGCGACCCGGATCTGGTTGACTATCCGATTCCTGCGAATGATGACGCCTACAAGTCCATTGATCTGATCACCGGCATCATCGCCAACGCGATCATGGAGGGTAAAAAGGAACGGGAAGAGCAGGAGGCCATCGCGAAGGCGGAGCGGGATCGGGTAGAAGCTGAAGCTGCAGAAAAGAGGCAACGCGCCAAAGAAGCAACCGCAGCGAAAGCCGCCGAAGAGAAAGCCGCGGCCAAGGCCAAAGCAGATGCTGATGCTGAAGCAAAAAAAGAAGCCGAAGTAGAAACCAGCGCGACGACTGAAGCGCCATCCGAAGCCCGTTCAGACCCCGAAAAAGGTTCCGAAGAAAGCGGGAAAACCGTGAAAAAGGCCAAAAAGCGGATCGTAAAAAAGCCGAAGAAGGAAGAAGTGACTGCTGAGTAACCTTCAGTGAGCTGTGTATCGATATTAATTCATGTTTTAAAAGAAGGAAGAAATGGCTGTTTCTGCAAAAGAAGTAAAAAAACTACGCGATTCAACGGGCGTTGGTATGATGGATTGCAAGAAGGCACTCGTTGAAACGGACGGTGATTTTGAGCGGGCCATTGATCTTCTTCGTAAACTCGGTCAGAAGGTCGCGGCCAAGCGGAGCAATCGAGAGGCGAAAGAGGGATTGATCATTACAGGATCCGCGCCGGATTCCAAGACGGCTATTCTTGTAGAGATCAACTGCGAGACAGATTTTGTTGCCCGTAACCAGGAGTTCCAGGATTTCGCGTCAAGTATCGGTAATGTGGTCCTGAACAATCTGCCGGCTGATCGGGATGCCTTGCTTGCCCTCGATCTTAACGGTCATGGTTCTATTTCAGATGCATTGATCACCATGACGGGAAAAGTCGGGGAGAAAATTGAGATACGACGCCACGCTGTTGCACACAGTGAAAACGGGACAATCGTTTCTTACATCCACCCCGGCAGCCGCCTCGGTGTACTGGTAGACATCAGTGGCGACGGCGATCACAACACAACAGGCAGAGACGTTGCCATGCAGGTTGCTGCGTTGAATCCGATCGCAACACGTCGAGAGGAAGTTCCGTCGGAAATCACGGACAAAGAAGTACAGATTGCGCGTGAGGCGGCCATCCTCGATGGAAAGCCGGAGCAGATCGTGGACCGCATCGCATCGGGCAAGCTCGAGAGATATTACAAAGACAATGTGCTTCTGGAACAACCATTCGTAAAGGACTCTTCGCAGTCCGTTAAAGAGATGCTCGCGGCGGGAAAAGTGGAAATAAAGAGTTTTATTCGGTTTGTTCTGGGCGAATGACCCCGCCCCCGTTTTCTGACCTTGCCCTCGGTCGAAATGAAGAACGCGCCCCCGGTATCGGGCGGCGCTTTTTTTTGAGCCTGAATCAAAAAGAGGCCATAGGTTCGAATCGCTTAGTAATGTTTGAACAGACCCTTTGATGTAAAAAACACATTGCTTTATACCAGGATCGCTTAAAAACGTGAATTGTATAAAAAGGCGGTTCTCGTTAGCTTGCCGCTACAAAAAAATGAGGTAGTCAATGTCCATGGCGGACCAGGAATCCCACGTTGAAAACGGACTTCGGTACAAGCGAATCTTGCTGAAATTGAGCGGAGAAGCACTACTCGGCAAAAAATCTGACGGAATTGATCCCATGGTTTTAGCCGGATTCTCTAAACAAGTTAAGCAGGTCATGGAGGTCGGCGTGCAGGTGGCGATTGTTATTGGCGGCGGAAACATCTTTCGAGGTGTAGAAAATGCTACCGGAGGCATGAAAAGAGCCCACGCAGATTACATGGGCATGCTGGCCACCATGATCAATGCCATGGCCCTTCAGGACTCCCTCGAACATGCCGGACTCAAAACGCGACTTCAGTCTGCAATTGTCATGAA
The DNA here is from genome assembly GCA_022571255.1 of Bacteroidota bacterium. Taxonomy (GTDB): domain Bacteria; phylum Bacteroidota; class Rhodothermia; order Rhodothermales; family UBA10348; genus N075bin62. The sequence continues at coordinate 4,631 of JACZYD010000051.1, read as the reverse complement.
CGAAATCGCGGAACCCTTCATTCGCAGACGAGCCATCCGACATCTGGATAAAGGTCGTGTAGTGATTTTTGGATGTGGGACGGGCAATCCTTATTTCACGACCGACACCGCCGCTGCGCTTCGTGCTCTTGAAATCGACGCCCAGGTGATTCTTAAGGGTACTCGTGTGGACGGAGTATTTTCCGCCGATCCTGAAGAATTTCCTGACGCACGGAAGTTCGAGCGCATACATGGCGACGTGGTTATCCGTGATAATCTTCGTGTGATGGACATGACAGCCTTTACGCTTTGCAAAGATTCTGAAATGGAAATCATCGTATTCAACATGAACGTCCCTGGTAATCTGATGCGGGTTGTCAGCGGCGAATCAGTGGGTACACTGGTACATTGGAATAACGACGAACTTGATACTGTATCCGCCGGCTGAACGCTTGATTTCAAGAAGTAATGTGGGGTAGGAATATGATTAGCGAAGAATTAACACGTATAGTGGAAGACGCCAATGAGCATATGAGGAAAAGCGTCGATCATCTGCTCGGCGAGCTCAAATCCATTCGCGCTGGCCGGGCGTCTCCATCCATGCTGGAAAATATCCGAGTCAATTATTACGGTTCGCAAACGCCATTGAATCAGATGGCCAGCGTGAACGCTCCGCAACCCGACCTTCTTGTGGTTCAACCCTGGGATCGCAACGCACTCGCCGACATTGAAAAGGCGATCCAGTCAGCCAATCTGGGCATCAACCCGTCCAATGATGGATCCGTAATACGCCTGCCCGTCCCACCGCTTTCTGAAGAACGACGCATTGATCTCGTAAAAACGGCCCGTACCCGTGGTGAAGAAACAAAGGTTTCGATCCGAAATATTCGAAGACATTCAAAGGATCATGTCAAATCGTCGGTAAAGGATGAAAACCTCCCGGAAGATATGGGTCATGAATGCGACGATCGGCTCCAGAAAATGACCGACGACTACATCTCAAAAGTCGACCAGCTCCTGGACCACAAGGAATCGGAGATCATGGAAGTGTAATGCATCTTGTTGTCCGGGCATAAGGACGCAGATCAACAGGATGTCAGAACGGAAACCGGAGAGGTGCCCGAGTGGCTGAAGGGGCTCGCCTGGAAAGCGAGTGTGCCGTTTGAACGGTACCGTGGGTTCGAATCCCACCTTCTCCGCAAGCATATTGGCCCCGTCTGCGAAAGCAGATGGGGCTTTTCATTTTATCCATGCAAGCTTGCTTGCGAATGGAATAAATGAAACGACCCGAGCGAGCGTAGCGAGCAGGGGCCATTGTGCTTAACGCCCTCCTCTGGGCTATTGCGAGCGCAGCGAGCAAAATCCCACCCTCTCCGCGAGAATTAAGCCGTAAGTCTTTTACAGATAGGACTTACGGCCTTTCATTTATTGACTATTGACGCTATAGTTGACGATTTTCTGCTTGAATACCGCTACTATCTAAACCGAAGTTCAGTGCTCAGGACGGGGTAATCTAGTCGGAAAGTCACACTGATATAAAGGGTTAGTGAATAATAATGTTTTACATAATGTTCCCATGTAAATCACAATAATATCCTTGCTATTATACTGTTAGTGGTCTATTATGGCCATATGTATATAGAAGTAGTTCCCAATCGTAACTCCCCGCCCACGGTCCTCCTCCGCGAAGGATGGCGCGAGGGCAAGAAGGTGCGCAAACGCACGCTGGCCAATCTGTCGAAGCTGCCCCCGGAGGCGCTCGATGTGCTCAAGCGCGTCTTACGCGGCGAGACGCTCGTTAGCGCCGAGGACGAGCTCGAAATTGAACGCAGTCTGCCCCACGGCGCGGTAGCGGCCGTCGTGGGAACGATCAAGAAGCTGAAGCTGGATCAATTGCTGGCTTCTCGGCGCAGCCCGCAAAGGGACCGCGCGCTGGCGCTCGTGGCCGCGCGGGTGCTCGCGCCCAGCTCGCGCCTGGCGGTCGCAAGGATGCTTGATCCTGAGACGGCCACCAGTACGCTGGGAGAGACCCTTGAGGTCGAAGGAGTGAGCGCCGATCAGCTTTACGCCGCAATGGACTGGCTCGGAGCGCGCCAAGCGAGGATCGAGGCCAAGCTGGCCCGGCGCCACCTTGCCCCAGCAACGCTCGTGCTCTACGATGTCACCTCTTCCTACTTTGAGGGACTTTGCTGCCCGCTGGCCAAGCGGGGCTACAGCCGCGACAAGAAGAAGGGCACGCTGCAGATCGTCGTGGGGCTGTTGTGCAGCGCAGAAGGGTGTCCAATAAGTGTAGAGGTCTATCCGGGCAATACCGGAGATCCGAGCACGCTTGCTTCTCAGATCTTCAAGGTCCGCGAGCGCTGGGGAATCGAGCGGGTCATCTGGGTAGCGGACCGTGGCCTTTTGACCGAGGCCCGGATCGAGAAAGAGCTTCGCCCGCTTGAAGGCCTGGACTGGATTACCGCGCTGCGCGCACCCGCCATCGCGGCGCTCGTCGAGGAGGAGGCGCTGCAGCTTTCGCTCTTCGACGAGCAGGACCTTTTCGAGTTCACCTCTGCCGGCTACGCGGACGAGCGCCTCGTAGCCTGCCGTAACCCGCTTCTTGCCCACAAGCGGGCGCACAAGCGCGAAGCGCTCCTCGTTGCCACCGAGCGTGATCTTGAGAAGATCGTCGTCGCGACCGGCAGAAAGAGGAATCCCCTTCACGGACAGGACCAGATCGGGCTGCGCGCCGGGAAGGTGCTCGGCAAATACAAGGTCGCCAAGCACTTTGAGCTCGAGATCACCTCTGGCGGGTTCACCTACCGTAGGAAGGAGGAGCGCATCGAGGCCGAGAGTCGCCTCGACGGGGTATACGTGATCCGCACCAGCGTCAAGGCCTCCCGAATGGACACCGACGCCCTCGTGCGCCAGTACAAGGATCTTGCTCACGTGGAGCGGGCCTTTCGGAGCCTGAAGACCATGCATCTCGAGGTGCGCCCGATTCATCACCGTCTCGCCGAGCGCGTCGAGGCGCATGTATTCATCTGCATGCTGAGCTATTAGGGTTCTACCCCGTTTCCGTGGACAGTTGAGTTAAGGACGTTTTGTCCAGTTTAGGGCCAGTGATCTTACGACGTCTGGCCGGATTATAAAAACGCTCGATGTAATCAAATATATCAGAACGTGCTTCTGCACGGGTTGCATAATTGCGACGGTTCACCCGTTCTCGTTTCAGGATTCCGAAGAAACTCTCAGCGGCTGCATTGTCGGCGCAGCTGCCCACAGCACTCATACTGCTCGTAATTGAGTTCTCTTTTAAGAAGTCCTGATATTGTTTACTTGTGAACTGACAGCCCCGATCAGAATGTAAGATCGTATGCGTTCTGGTATTGCGTTGCCAGATAGCCGATTGAACGGCTTTGAGCACCAGTTTTGTATCTTGCTTCTTGTCCGTTGACCAGCCTACGATTGCCGCATCGCAGAGATCTCTCACAGCCGCCAAATACAACCAGCCTTCAGCCGTACGGATGTAGGTAATATCAATGACCCACTTCGTGTTCGGCACCTCAGCCGTAAAATCCCGGTTGATATGATTCTCGACATCCTCAGGGCGCTCACCTGTTGGTTTCAAGCCCCAGCGACGACGCGATGGAATACCGCGCAACCCATCGAGCCGCATCAGGCGTGCAATACGGTTCTGACTGCATCGTTCACCCGCTTCGCGGAGCCGTGCATGGATACGACCCGAGCCCAATACACCCTCGCTACCGGAATGAAGAACCCTGATTTTAGTCAGTAGTCTTCTATTGTCACGCTTTCTGGCGCAGTCACTACGGCGCCGCCAGGCGTAATAACCGCTTCGAGACACGCGCAGACACCGGCACATCAAGCGAACAGGATATTCTTCGTACAAATGCGACATCACCACGAATTTTACTTCAGCTCGCTCGCGAAGAACGCCGCCGCATCTTTTAAAAAATCGCGTTCCTTACGCACCCGAGCCAATTCTCGTTTGAGTGTCGCCACTTCCTCATCGCGGGCATGACCCTGACCTCGAAACGCTGTTTTTCCCTGGTTATGGCTTTCTTTACACCAGCGCCTGAGCGTAGACACATTCACACCGATCTCGCCGGCAATCTGACGTGTACTGATACCGGGTTCCGATGCCAGGTGTACGGCCTCTTCTTTGAATTCTTTTGAAAACTTTCTCCTTCGTTGCATGGTTCACCTCCTAGGCCAATATCGGCCTTTTTAGAAGTGTCCACCAAATCAGGGTAGAACCCAGTTCACCTCTGCCGGCTACGCCGACGAGCGCCTCGTAGCCTGCCGTAACCCGCTTCTTGCCCACAAGCGGGCGCACAAGCGCGAAGCGCTCCTCGTTGCCACCGAGCGTGATCTTGAGAAGATCGTCGTCGCGACCGGCCGAAAGAGGAATCCCCTTCGCGGACAGGACCAGATCGGGCTGCGCGCCGGGAAGGTGCTCGGCAAATACAAGGTCGCCAAGCACTTCGAGCTCGAGATCACCTCTGGCGGGTTCACCTATCGTAGGAAGGAGGAGCGCATCGAGGCCGAGAGTCGCCTCGACGGGGTATACGTGATCCGCACCAGCGTCAAGGCCTCCCGAATGGACACCGACGCCCTCGTGCGCCAGTACAAGGATCTCGCTCACG
>JACZYD010000162.1 GCA_022571255.1 Bacteroidota bacterium | reverse complement strand
TGGCTGTGTGGTCAAAACCGGTGCCGTACCCGAAGAATTACAAATATTTGAAGGTACTGCCCGGATATATGAGTCGCAGGATGAGGCGGTTTCGGGAATTCTGGGTGGGGAAGTCAAAGCCGGGGATGTCGTCATCATTCGGTATGAAGGTCCGCGCGGTGGCCCCGGAATGCCGGAGATGTTACAGCCCACGTCGGTACTTGCAGGAATGCGATTGGACAAAGAGGTCGCGCTTCTTACAGACGGCCGCTTTTCCGGGGGTACGAGAGGATTGTGCATCGGTCACTGCTCCCCTGAAGCAGCAGCGATGGGTCCCATTGCTGCCGTTCAACCAGGCGACAAAATTCGCATTGACCTCGGCGAGCATTCTGTAAACGTGCTGGTGAGTGACGAAGAACTTCAGAGGCGATTGGCGGACCTTGACCGGTTCGAGCTTCGCATCAAGGGAGGTTACCTCGAACGTTACGCACATCTGGTCACGAGCGCATCGGAAGGCGCGGTTCTTCGTGTTCCGGATTTCGACTTTGCTCTAAAACAATCAACATCAACGCTTTGACCGACTTGGCTTAAATCGACATCTTGTTCAATCAACACAAAAATCATGAGCAGCTCCGCAGCACTTCGTTATGATTATCATCACCGGGCGGCCACGAGAGCAGCCGTCGGAACCTCGTTCCTGTCAAACGGAAGCGATTCATCGGCAGGATCGCCGGGCAGTCATCCTCTGAATGGCCAGACAATGACGGGTTCACAGATTTTGCTTCGCGCCATTGAAGCCGAAGGCGTGGATGTGATTTTCGGGTACCCGGGCGGAGCGGTAATCGGGATTTATGATGAGATGCACAGGCTTGACCTGGGTTTCGAGCACATTCTCGTCCGGCACGAACAGGGCGGAACACACGCTGCCGAAGGGTATGCGAAAGCAACCGGCAAGGTCGGCACCGTGCTGGTTACGAGTGGGCCGGGAGCAACGAACTGCGTGACCGGAATCGCCGATGCGTATCTCGATTCCATTCCGCTCGTGGTGTTTACGGGGCAGGTGCCCACGCATCTGATTGGAAACGACGCCTTCCAGGAATGTGACACAGTAGGAATCACGAGAAGCATCACGAATCACAACTATTTAGTAAGGGATATTAACGACCTCGCACGGGTAGTTAAAGAAGCATACTATATCGCACGGACCGGTCGACCGGGCCCGGTCGTGGTCGATCTCCCGAAAGATATGTTGGCCGCCACAGCACAATTTGAGTATCCCGACGAGGTAAATATTCGCGGATACAGTTTTCCGACACAAGGAGACACAGCCGCCGTCGAGCAGGCGGCAGAAATGATCGCCCGTGCCGAGAAGCCTCTTTTGTATGTGGGCGGAGGCACGGTTTCTTCAGGCGCAGGGCCGAAACTCACGGCTTTTGCCCGTCGGACGCGCATTCCGGTAACGACGACACTGCATGGTATTGGAGCGTTCCCGGAAGAGGACGAACTCTCACTCGGGATGCTCGGCATGCACGGCACGTGGTACGCCAATCAGGCGGTTCAAAATGCTGATTTGTTGATTGCAGTCGGAGCTCGTTTCGACGATCGGGTAACCGGCAAAATTGCTGAATGGGCTCCAAACGCCGAAATCATACATATAGATATCGATGCCGCCTGCATTTCGAAAAACGTACCTGCGAATTGTTCCATACAGGGAGACGCTTTTCACGTGCTCGATCAGCTTGATCCGCTGGTTGAACCCAAGGATACTGAATCATGGATGCGACAGATTGCAGAATGGAAGAAAACGTGCCCGCTTGAATGTCCTGACGATGAATTCCTGAGACCTCAAAACGTCATCAAAGCCCTGCGTGAAAAAACGAACGGGCATGCCATAGTGGTCACGGACGTCGGGCAAAACCAGATGTGGGCCGCTCAATTCTTCTCGTATGTCGAGCCGCGTTCACATATTACGTCCGGTGGTCTCGGGACGATGGGTTTCTCCGTTCCGGCAGCGATTGGTGCTGCATTCGGTCTTCGAAATGCACGTCGAATGGATCCGTCGGCACAGACGCCCGATCTACCAGTCATTTCCATAAACGGTGACGGCGGATTCCTGATGAATGCGCAGGAACTCGTGGTCGCTGCGGCGCACGGGATTCCGTTAAAAGTCGTCATCCTGAATAACGGCCACCTTGGAATGGTTCGACAATGGCAGGAATTATTTCATGAAGAGCGGTACAGTCACACCGACCTGGAGTCAACCAATCCCGATTTTGTAGCACTTGCTGAGGCTTATCACTGTGTCGGGCTTCGCTGCAGCCATCCATCCGACATAAAAAAGACGATTGATGAAGCCTGGGAAGTAACGGACCGTCCGGCCGTAATGGAGTTTCGTGTCGTGAAGGAGGAGATGGTATTTCCCATGGTTCCTGCAGGAGCGGCGAGCGATCAGATGATCACGTCGAGGGGGAATCTTCGTGATGTGGCATGAAATCGATTTCGAGAACAGGATTGAACAAAACCAGAACCAACATCCAATCAAATGTTGACAGATCAACAGATATTTCGCCGCCGTGCTGCAGGACAGCCCGTCTTTGAAGATGAGCGGGAAAAAAATCACCAGCACATGATCACGCTGCGACTCGAAAATACGATCGGTGCCCTGAATCGTGTCATCAACATGTTTTCTCAGCGCGGATTCAATCTTACAAGTGTGTCGGTCGGCGAAACGAATGAACCGGGGATTTCGAGAATGACACTTGTTACCACCGGTACTGACAGAATAATCGCTCAGGTTGTTAAGCAGCTCGACAACCTGATCGACACACTCTCGGTTGACGACGTTACGGAGGCGCCGCACGTTCAAAGAGAACTGTGTCTCGTAAAAGTTGCGGCAGATGCGTCCAATCGATCCGTATTGACCGGAATCTCAGACATTTTCAGGGGTCGCGTCGTCAATATCACCACCGAGACCATGACCTTCGAGGTTTCCGGGCCTCCAGCGAAAATCAACGGTTTCATCGGCATGATGGATGAATACACGATTCTTGAAGTTGCTCGCAGCGGCCGTATTGCCATGCGCCGAAAAATGGAGTTCGAAGAAGATGCAGAATAACAAGCCAACCCAAAGACCTACAAAAATGAAGGTATACTACGAAGCTGATTTGCTTCACATTCAATCAAAAAAAGTAGCTGTAATAGGATATGGAAGCCAGGGGCACGCACACGCCCTGAACCTGATGGAATCAGGGGTCGATGTGCAGGTCGGGCTTCGTGCAGGATCGCCGTCGGAAAGGGAAGCGCAGCGTAAGGGATTAAAAACGGCAACCATCGGAGAAGCCGCGTCGTGGGGAGATGTGGTCATGATGCTGATTCCTGATCAGCACCAGAAATACGTGTACGAACTGGACATTGCAGACAACCTGTCTCCCGGAAAGGCTCTGGCGTTCGGGCATGGATTTAATATCCATTATGGTCAGATTACGCCACCAGATGGGGTAGACGTGTTTATGGTGGCGCCCAAGGCACCCGGGCACCTTGTGAGGCGAACCTTTGAGGAAGGAAAAGGGACACCGTGCCTGGTCGCCGTCGATGCGGATCCATCCGGGAATACCCTCGAACTTGCACTCTCCTACGCAAAGGCGATCGGGGGTATGCGCGCCGGGGTCATTGAAACCAATTTCAAGGACGAAACAGAAACAGACCTTTTCGGCGAGCAGGCCGTGCTCTGTGGCGGTGTTGCTGAATTAATCAAGGCGGGTTATGAGACACTTACGGAGGCGGGCTACGCCGAAGAACTGGCATATTTTGAATGTCTTCACGAACTCAAACTCATCGTCGACCTGTTCTACGAAGGAGGTCTGGAGAAAATGAATCATTCTGTCAGTGATACTGCCGAGTACGGTGGGTACTCGAGAGGGGCACGGGTTATTGGTAGAGACGTCAAGGCGGAAATGAAAAAGATCCTCGTCGAAGTACAATCCGGAAAATTTGCAGAAGAGTGGCTTGCCGAATGCAAAGCCGGTTGGCCTGAAATGAAAAAAATGCAGGAAAACACGACTGGTCATCCGATCGAAAAAGTAGGAAAACGTTTGCGTGCCATGATGTCCTGGCTTCGAAAGGACGATATAATGAAGACCGAACATCAGGCTTCTGCTGCCTGATAAACATGGACCATCGAATCATATTGCTGCCGGGTGATGGTGTAGGTCCCGAGGTGACGGAATCAGTACGGAGTGTACTGAACGGAATGAGTGCGATTTTTTCATTTACCTGTCAGTTTCACGAGTACCCGGTGGGCGGCAGAGCAGTTGACGAATCCGGTTCACCCCTGCCGGATGAAACGCTGGAGGCATGCAAAAACGCCGATGCTGTATTTCTTGGGGCAGTTGGCGGACCCCGATGGGACGATCTTCCTGCTGAGAAAAGACCTGAAGCGGGATTGCTGAAATTGCGGCGCGAGCTCGACGTGTATTGTAATCTGCGTCCGGTCCGGGTTGATGCTTTCATGGCGTTGTATTCTCCCCTGAAATCCGACCGCGTGGCGGGCACGGACCTTCTTATTGTCAGGGAACTCACGGGCGGGCTTTATTTCGGTGAGCCGAGAAGCCTGGCTGAAGACGTTGCCGTGAATACGCTCCGATATTCGGCGGAGGAAATCAGTCGTGTCGCGCGAATTGCGTTTGACTACGCCCGCAAGAGGCGTGGATCTGTCCTTTCGGTGGACAAAGCCAACGTTCTCGAAGTTTCTGTACTCTGGCGCCGCGTGGTCACGGATCTGCATCGGACCGAATACTCCGATGTTGATCTTCGGCACATGTACGTCGACAATACTGCCATGCAACTGGTGCTCGATCCCCGGCAATTTGACGTGGTGCTCACCGGAAATCTGTTTGGCGATATCCTGTCTGACCTCGGGGCGGCGCTTGCGGGGTCGGTCGGAATGTTACCATCGGCCAGTATAGGCGGCGCGGTCGGGTTGTTCGAGCCCGTACACGGAAGCGCGCCGGATCTGGCGGGTAAGGGCACCGTCAATCCAATCGCCGCAATACTGAGCGCCGCGATGATGCTGGATGATCTGGGCGAATCCGGCGCCGCCGAGGCGATCAGGAGCGCAGTGAACAAAACGTTGTCTGAAGGATTTCGAACGAACGATATGGTGTCAGAATCTGACAGTACGAGCGGCGACCCGGC
>JACZYD010000050.1 GCA_022571255.1 Bacteroidota bacterium | reverse complement strand
AATCGGTTGCCGTAGTCGACCGAAACGGAATGGCCGGTCGCACTCTCGTATCGACATACGATACGGAGGGTCACTGGATGCTCGAACGGCCTCTGATCTCCCAGGGAATCGTGCGCTTCTTTCCAGTCGCCGATCGATTCCTTGTTGTATATAAAAGATTTCCGTATCTGTATTTATTTAATCGCGGCGGCAAACTTGTAGACGGGATTCAATTGACGGATTTCATTCTCGGCAAACAGAAATACTCGACGTCATCAGGAATTCTGGAAATCGTTATGCGCGATTATAGTTTCTTTTCCGGTATCAAGCGGCTCCGCGACAACTATGCCGTCCTCGAAGTTACAAACCTTCGGAATCGTCGCGTGTTGGATCAATTGGATGTTCGCGACACGGAGATAGAGTATTTTGGACTTAGTGTGGTAGACGGTGAGATCACGTATCTCGGAAGTACAAAAAACCTCAAAGAGCCAAAAACCAGCATTTCGTTGATCCCAGAAGGGTTGATTCTCTCACGGAATGGGGCGGTTTATTTCGTGAGTCGCTGATCCTGGATTCAAATATCCTTCAGAATAAGGCTTCTCGAATCCAATGGTTACATTTCACCAGCGGAATACGAAGAAGCCTTTCACAGCCGCAAACAGACTCACAATCTGGATGCGGTAATCACATAAATCGGTCTCCGATATTCGCTGGGCGGTTCATTCATCAGAATAAAATTGGCGATTCGTACTCGTGCCAACTGAAAAGGAAGTCAGAATTACGTTCGTCTTCGCATAGTTATGATCAGCTACTGATATGTGTCCAATTAGTAGTTGAGAATTTAGAGACGGTCGAATAAAGCATGCTGAATGGCACTGGCATGATCACGGAGTTCTGATCCACTTCTCGTGATAGAATGCTTGGCATAAACCAACTGCATCCCACACAAGAAAATAATCATAGACCGGACCAAATAATTGAGATGCGCCGAGGAGTGGAGTCGCTAACGGCGCAAGGATCGGCAATCGAAAAGCGGCTTAACACTTGTCCGCTGAAAAGGGTCAACTCCAACTCCAATTCCATCGGTAAGACTGCACGCCCGGTAGAAACGTTCACAGCTCCCATTAGTCTTAACACAACCGCCTGTTGCCCTTGAAGATTAACTGTGTGATCAGTAGTCTGCAATGTGCAGCGTGAAAAGATGACCTGTTAATCCGAAAAAGCCGCAATGACAAGTGCTCAGTTGTCCCGTTCCGGAATAAGGCCCTGGCATGTTGCAGGCATCATACTGGTGCTCGCCGTTGTTGGTTTGACCGGGTATGCCTTCTGGCCTACGATCACGGGCGAGGCCGCAGACTCAAATGCTGCCTCAGAGACCGAAAGAGTCGTGTCTCGCGCCCGGGTCGAGGTCATCATTGTGGAACCATCAGACTTTGTGCTTCGTGCCGAAGCGACCGGTCATCTGATGCCGTGGCGCGTCGCCGAAATCAGCGCAGAGGGTTCCGGAGTTGTCCGGGAACGGCCCGTTGAAGAAGGCCATAGAGTCCACAAAGGAGATGTACTGATTCGCCTCGACGATACGGACGAGAAAATTACCCTTGAAGAGGCAAAAAGCATTCTGCTGAAGACCCAGGCTGAGTATGCCAGGTTAATCGTCGGGGATGTTGGTGGAGGCCGCCCCGACTCGTCCCGGCTATCGAATGCGCGGGAGATTTTTTTACGGGCAGAGGAGGCCTTCGAGCGTCGCGAAATTACTGCCGATGAGTTTCAGGTCGCCACGCGAAATTTCGAAGCCATGGAGATTCGAAGCGGAGGAAAGCGGGACGAGGTGCGCGCAGCCATGTCCGGCCTCAGTGCTGCCGAACAGGGCGTCAACCGGGCCAGGCTCGGACTGTCTCGCACCATTGTCGTCGCACCCTTTGCGGGTCGAGTCTCTGATATCGAGACGGAAGTGGGAAAAAGAGTTGGAATCGGAACCGAACTGTTGACGCTGCGCGATGACACACGCATGAAAGTTGACGTGAATGTGCTTGAAGCCGACCTCGTGAATCTCGTTCCGGGTGGCACAGCCAGGGTCCGGATTCCGGCGCTTAGAGATACGGTTCTTACGGGTTCCATCTTTTCCATTAACCCCAGCATCGATCCGGACACAGGAACCGGCAGGGTCCGTGTGTCGCTTGCCAATCCTCGCGGCCGCCTTATTTCGGGTCTGTTCGCCTACGTCGAACTCGAAATCGGCCGGGAATCCGATCGGTTGGTGGTCCCTACAGAGTCTGTACTCGTCAGACAGGGTCGGGATCTGGTTTTTGTTGTGGAGGACGGCAGGGCGCAGTGGGTCTATGTGACGGTCGGGAAACGATCAGGGAATCTTGTTGAACTTATTGAGCCCGTCAGTCCGGGCGACTCGGTCGCGGTTGCCGGGCACCACGCGCTCTCGCACGACGCGAGAGTGAAGGTGGGCGCCGTGCGTACGCTTTCAGAATTTTAGGCAGGTGGCAGATGTCTAATATCGTTCTGAGAGCCTGTTTCGTTATTTCCTGTTTGTGCTTTGCCGCGTGCGTGAGCGACGAGGCCCCACCCGTACCATCCGTCGGGCGAACGGCACTTCACGGATCGGCAGCCCTTGTTGCTGAACACCTCCTTTCGATAACATATAACGAACCGCTGCTGATTGAAAGTGCTTCGTTTCAGCGGTATTTCAAAAGGCTCGGCCGAATTGAGCTTTCAGATAGCGTCCTGGTTGGCTCCATCACGAAAATTGTCATCGATGCTAACGGGCGACTTCTGGTGTTTGATCGGCAGCCGGGTCAGATCTTTTTATTTGCTCCAGATGGTGAGTTCCTGAAAGAACTTTCTGTCGAGCCTTGTGATCCGGGATTTGAGTGGAGACCCTCCGATGTCGTTTTTTCTCCTCTCGGGTCCATTTTTATCCCGCAAAACGGCCCTCGACACGTGGTATTTGATTCCAGCGGTGAATGCGATTATATCACTGGAAATATCAGAACCTCATACAGCGGAAACGTGTTTACGGCTGACCATGAGATTTACACGTTTGTTAGGACGCGAGACGGACATTTCATCAACCATTACGATCGAGATGGCGAGGTGATCAGGAAAATTGGAGAAAGTGACCACCAGAGAAATTTTCTGAATCGGATTTCCGCGATGAATCTCATTCAGGATGCCACCGGCAGGTTATTTCGCTTGTTGCCGACAAGTCCTCTTATACAAGTGTATGATTCCACGGGTGTGGACCTGGGCACAATAGGCTCGGTCCCGGATATGTACCGGATGTATGGCGACGACATACCGGGTGGCCTGAGGGGTTCTGATATGATTAAGGCGATGAACGCCATTATGAGAGAGCACTCAGTGAGCCCGTATATGTTTTTACTCGATGAAGATCTGCTCCTGGTCTATTCAACCAATGGGTTTGAAGACAGGGAGACGTCTGACAGAGGGAGTATGCTGCAGATCATTTCTACTTCCGGAGTGGTCCTGACACCCGAGCCGATTTACATGGGGCCTGTTAAACTTTACATCGCAGGTGCCCGCGACGGGCTGCTCTATTTTACGACGGTTCCCGAAACGGACGAAAACGGAGACTGGGGCAATCAGGGGTTGGAAGTTTATCAGTTCATTCGTTAGTCAACGCAGCGCCCCACACGCATGAAAGCTCTGATTACGAGTTGTTTTAAACGCCCCGTCACCGTAACGGCGTTTTTTATGCTCGTCATCGTGATGTCCGTAGTGGCGTGGTTGCGATTGCCGGTGGATCTGTTGCCCGATTTGCGTTACCCGACCCTCGTGGTATGGACAGGATACCCGGATGTGCCTCCCGAACGGGTCGAACGCGGTATCACAGAACGCATCGAGGAGGCCGTCGCCGGTACGCAGGGCCTGCGGCGTCTCACATCGCGGAGCATGCTGGGTGGGAGCATGGTTCGCCTCGATTTCGGGTGGAACACGAATCTGGATCTTGCGCTGCTTGACGTACGAGAGCAGATCGACCGGCTCGGCGATCGTTTGCCGGACGAGAGCGATCGGCCCGTCGTATTGCGAATGAATCCGAACGACCGTCCGATTATGATTATCGCGCTGTCGCAATCGAAAACGAGCCGCGCGTCGGGAGCGGAAATATCTTACGCCGGACCATCCGGGAGAACAGATCTGGTGGGCATCAAACGCCTCGGTCAGGAGGTCATTGCAAGGCGACTTGAGCAGCTCCGCGATATTGCCCGTGTGATTGTGACCGGTGGTTTTGATCGCCGAATCGACGTGATTCTGGATCCATCCCGAATGGCCGCGCATGGAATCAGAATCAGCCAGATTTCCAACGCGTTGAACTCGGCAAACATGGCACAGCCGGGCGGATCGATTCGCCGGGGCCCGTTTCGATATTCTGTGGAGATCAGTGGAGAGTTTACGTCGATCACTGAGATCGCGAATTCAGTCATCGCCCGTGTTGGCGGCGTCCCCATTCGTCTTCGGGATGTCGCCGAAGTGCGCGAAGGCGTGGAGGAGCGTCGCGGACTCGTGCGCTACGACGGCCGGGAAACTCTGATGCTTCTGGTTGAGCGGCGGCCCGATGCAAATACCGTTCGGGCGGCCGAAGAGGTGCGCCGCGCCATCTCGGAACTCGATTCAGAGCTGGATGATGTTGACTTGCACGTGGTCATTGATGAGAGCCGTTTTGTAGAGGAAGCGATTTCTGGCGTGACGCAGGCCGTGATGCTCGGCGGATTACTCGCCATTGCGGTCTTATTTGTATTTCTGAGACGTCGCCGCGCGCTCGTGGCTGTTGCCGTCGCGGTCCCACTTTCTCTTGCGATGACTCTGGTTTTTTTCGATCTGCTGGATGTGACCTTCAACATGATTTCGCTCTCCGGTCTTGCGCTCGGCGTGGGGATGCTGGTCGACAATGCGATCGTGGTTGTGGAGAATATTGCAAGGCTTCGCGACGAAGGAGAGTCGATGCTCGACGCCGGTATTCGCGGAGCCGGAGAAGTATCGGGGGCCATTACGACCAGCACATTGACTACGATTGCCGTTTTTCTCCCTCTGACCTTTGTTGAGGGGCTTGCCGGGCGTTTGTTTATGGACCAGTCGCTGGCGGTCGTGAGCTCTCTCATTTCATCTCTCCTCGTCGGTCTGACCGTCGTTCCCCTGATCGCAGCCTATTCCAGGTCTGAACCTGAACCGGGCGGCGCAGAAAAGAACGGCGCTGACGGCGGACAGGTCGCGCCGGACAACAGGTACAGTTCGCTTGTATTGACCTACGAACGCTTGCTGACGTGGAGTTTGGACCACCGGGGCATCGTGTTGCTGATGACACTGTTTCTTCTTATCTCGGCTGGATTTGTGGGCTGGACCCTGCCGCGCGAGGTCATACCCCGCACCGATCAGGGTCGTGTGGGATTGCACCTCATGATGCCTGCAGATTCGGACCTGCCGCTGATCAGCACCAGGGCCAGCCTGCTTGAAAACATGCTTGCATCGAGGCAGGATGTGGACCATATACTGGCCGATCTCGGCGAGCGCGATGAAGCGCGGCTTCAGCTCGACCCGCGTCCGTCCTACGAAGGGGATCTGATCCTGATTTCGGAGAAGAGGGGTCTTGCCGGTCGCATCTCCACGTGGCTCAGCGGGCAGAACTTCCCGGACGACCTCGAGATAGGGCTTCAGCCGGTGCGCACGCAGCTCGAAATGTTACTCTCGAACGAAGAGGCAGACATTTTTATTGATCTTGAGAGCGACCGCCGCAAAGACGCCGAGCCCGTCTATCTGGATCTTCTTGCGGCCCTTTCAAAGCGCGACGAGCTGTCCAACGTCCGGAAAGCGGATGAATTCGACGTACCCGCCTACCAGCTCCATTTTAACCGCGAGGCCATGGCCCGTTTTTCGGTTTCTTCGTCGACCATCAGTGACTACCTGGAAGCGTCGGCGCGTGGCCTAAAAGCAACAGAACTTCGCTCCATCAACGAAGACATTCCGATCGTCCTCCGGACAACCGGCGTTGAGTCCATTGAAATGCTCCTCGCCCAGAGAATACCCACCCGAAGTGGCCAGATGCCACTCGGCATGTTTGTCGATGCCGAATTCACCCTTTTGCCCGCTTCACTCTACCGAACCGACCAATCGCCGGTGCTGCGTATTCTCGCAGACGTGGCTCCCGGAAGTGATCTGAAAAAGGCGATCTCGGCGATAGATGAAGAGGTGAGCGCGGTACTGCCGCTCGGTATTCGGGCCCGTGTGGGCGGCGCCAACGAGGCGTTCCGAGAAAGCCTGAGAGCCGTTTTCTGGAGCCTTCTTTTGAGCCTTTTGCTCGTGTATCTGATTCTTGCCGCCCAGTTCGAAAGCCTGGTTCAGCCTTTCGTAATCTTGCTGACCGTGCCTCTGGCAGCCGCCGGTGTTGCGCTGATTCTCGCACTCGCCGGGCAGACGATAAATCTCATGAGCCTTACCGGGAGCGTTGTTCTCGTCGGGATTGTGGTGAACGACGCTATCGTCAAGATCGACTTTATCAACCAGCGTCGACGCGAACAGATGCCGCTCCGAGAGGCGGTGTTGAGCGCAGGCCGTGACCGGGTCCGTCCCATCATGATGACGACCATCACGACCGTGCTCGGGCTTATGCCGCTGGCCCTCGGCATAGGTCAGGGCGCTGAACTGCGTGCGCCCATGGCCATCGCCATTGTCGGAGGATTGTCTCTTGCGACCATGCTTACGTTAATTGTTGTCCCGGTCTGTTATACGTTTGTGGCGAGGGGAGAATGAACGCAGCCCAACCATACCGGGGCCGGGCGCTGCATAAACACTGGCTCACAAAATGGACAAACAGGCCCATTGCCGTTTTGTCGTGGGCGACGGCCATTCTTCTGGCGGGAATCTGGTCTGCCACGCAGATCCCCCTTGAACTGGTTCCTCAGGTTGAACTGCAAGAGGTTCATATTACGGCCGGTTGGGCAGGGGCTTCGCCGCGTGCGGTGGAGCGCTATATCACAGCTCCCATTGAGCGCGCCGTTCAGCGCGTGCCCGGCACGGAGCACGTGGAGAGCCGATCGTCTGAAAACAGTTCTTTTGTAAGCCTCCAGATCCTCAAAACAACAGATCTTGGACTCTATGTCGCACAGGTCAACGAGCAGCTGACGCTTCTGAGGAACGTCTTACCCGATCATGTAACGCCCCGCCTTACCAAACAGGTGCCGGCCGAGCTGAAAGATGAACAGGGTTTCATGGATATTCAGTTGGTTGGTCCGATGGCTCCCGATGTGCTGCGAAGCATGGCCGAACGGGAAATCAAACCGAAGCTCCAGAGCATTCCCGGTGTTTCGGAAATTACCGTGACCGGCGGGACTGAACGGGAACTCCGCATCACCCTGGATCCGGATCGTTTGTCTGCGTTCGGCATCGGCCCGGCATTGGTCCGGTCCCGCCTCTTCGACCTGCTCGGGGATGAGGATTACGGCAGGCTGCGCGGGAAGGGGCGAAGCGCACTCCTGCTGCGCTCTCCCGAAACCGATCTGGACCGCTATCGCAGTGTCGTACTTCGCGCTTCAGCCGACGGAACGATTCGCATCACCCTCTCGGACGTGGCCGATGTCGAAGTCGTCGCGGCCCCGATCACAAGCATCAGCCGCGTCGATGGTTTGTCCGTTGTGGCGCTGCGGCTTGATCGATCGCGCGGCAGCCACATGGTACGCGTGGCAGAAGCTGTTTACGCGTCGCTCGAGGAGCAGCGGCAAAGATTACCCACGGATACGCGGCTCATCGTCGTCGCCGACAAAACGGTTGATGTGCGCCAGCAGCTTCGTGACCTTGGCTGGCGCGGCGGGTCCGGTTTTCTGCTCGTCATTCTGGTGCTTTTGTTCATGCTTCGAAGTGTTCGCGCGACATTTGTGGTGCTCTTCAGCGTGAGTGTGGCCCTGGCTGTCGCATTGATCGCACTTCAAGCGATTGGTTTATCCCTTAATCTGTTGACCATTGCGGGGCTGGTGCTCGTTTTTGGTCTTCTCGTGGATAACGCGGTCGTGGTCGTAGAGCAGTTGCTCATCCGAAAGGGCCCGGATTCGGCCGTAGAATCGCTTCGGATTGTCTGGCTGCCACTCGTCGGGGGCACACTCAGCACGATGGCCGTGATGTTGCCCTTGATCTATCTGAGTGGCAATTTGCAGTCCTTATTCGTGCCATTCGGGGTTGTGGTGAGCCTGGCCCTGGCCGCGTCGCTGGCCGCAGCGGCGCTTCTGGTGCCGGTCGCCGGGATTTTCCTTCCGGAACACGTGGAGCATTCGCGCAAGCGGCCATTCATCAAAGGACTGGTTGCTTTCCCGTTTCGGCTGGTAAGCCAGTTCCCTCGGATATCGATCGTGACCCTCATTCTGCTGCTCGGTGTTCCGTTCTGGAAATTGCCGTCTCGAATGACGGACGATCGCAAGGACAATGAAATCGGCAGCGCGCACGACCGGTTCGCGGGTGTCTACAACGCGGTCATGGATACCGACTGGGTCCGGGACGCCAGAGAATGGCTGGATCCGGCGCTCGGCGGCGTGATGCGTCCCTTCACAAGATCGATCACATTCGGATCGCGCTGGAGTTTCGAGCGAAAGCCGGAGGTTTCGGTCAGTATGACATTTCCGCCCGGGCATCCCATCGACCGCGCGGACTCGTTGATGCAGCAGTTCGAACGCGTGGCGCTGGCGTCTGCGTCCGTGTCGAGAACGATTACGCAGATCAATAAAACATCCGCGAATATGCGCGTCCAGTTTCACGAGGCGGCGCTAAAGACAGCAGAGCCGTACGTCATGCGGGAGAGACTGATAGGGCAGGCAATCAATATCGGGGGTATTTATATCTACGTGGGCGGGCTCCTTCCGCAGGGATATTCGAGTGGATTCGGAGGCGGCATGTCCGGGATGCGGGTCGAAGCGCTCGGACCGAACTACGAAGATCTGGACGCGATGGTGCGTCGTTTTGCATCCAAAATCCAGTCTCGCAGCCGGAGGGTTGCCGGCGTAAACTTGAATGCGGGTCGGTGGGGAAGATTCAGCTCCGCGCGGCAGGTCCTGCGTATTGATTGGACCCCTGACGCCGCGATTCGCTCGGGCGTATCGTCCCAGGAACTGGCCGGCATGATGGCCCCGATTTTTTCGCAGCAAAACCGTGTCGGGCGCATCGACCTCCAGGATAATGTGCAGACACCCGTTCGGCTGGTGGTAAGGGATGCCGAAACCATCGATATCGACCGATTCTCCGGGCGTCCGTTTACCGTCTCGGACAGTACTGTGGTTCGTCTGGCGGGGCTGGCCGATTATACCATCGAAGAGCGCCCGTCTGCCATTCAGCGGACCGATCAGCAATACAAAAGAACCATAGCGATCGATTTCCGGGGTCCGCCGCAGATGGCCAACGAATTTCTCGAACGGGAACTCAGCGCATTTGCGCTTCCGGTGGGATACTCACTTAAGAAAGCGTCTTTCACTTTTTTTACGGGCGAAGTACAGCGCGCCTTCGGCTGGGTGCTTCTGGCCACGTTTCTCCTGGTGTTCATTATTACCGCTGCGGTGTTTGAGTCGTGGAAGCTGCCCATTGTGGTCATGCTGAGCGTTCCACTCGCAGGCATTGGTGTGGCTCTTGGATTTATGTGGACCGAGAGCAATTTTGCGGAAGGAGCCTTTATCGGCGCGATTCTGATGGTGGGAATCGCCGTGAACGACAGCATTCTTCTGGTGGATCGATTTCGGCAGTTTCGAGATCTTCGTCCATCCACCCCTTCGTCGGTTCTGGCCCGCCTGGCCGCGCGCGATCGTCTTCGACCCATGTACACGACCACGATGACCTCGATTGCCGCGATGTTGCCTCTGCTCCTGTTTCCGGACTCGGGTGATTTCTGGATGGGCTTGGCCGTGACCGTGGTCGGTGGCCTTGCCGCTTCGACGCTTCTGGCGCCGCTTGCAAGTGTTGCGGTGCTTTCTCTCGGTGAGCGTAATCGTAGCCCGGCGTTCTGGCGAAAATTATTAAACAGAACGACGATTAAAAAGCGAGGTCAATCATGACAGGTAGCCGGAAATATTCTATGCGGATTTTATGGCTCTGGATCTGTGTGATGGCGATGATCTCTTCTTGCTCGACAAGTGGTTCATCTGGTCCGAGCCGCGTCGTGAGTGGCGATACGACGATTGTTCGATCAGGAGGGAAAGGAGTCTGGGAGCATCCGCGCACATTCGTGGAAGAGCTGACGATCGGCGAACTCGATGGCGACGAGAATCTGATGTTCGGATCCATTGGTTCGATGGTTGTCGATTCGGAAGGTGGTATTTACGCGTATGACCGTCAGGCACCAGCGATACGTTATTTCAACGCTGGCGGGGACTACGTTCGAACGCTGGGCGGAGAGGGGAATGGGCCCGGTGAATATCTGGATGCAATCCTGGGTATGTCGATTTTATCTGATGGCAGACTCGTAACCCGCGACGCACGAAACAGACGATTGAGTTTCTACCATGCCGACGGCACGTTCGACGTCCAGTGGCCCCTCGAATCCGGCTTGTTTACGGGCGATGCCCTGATCGCTGACAATCGAGACCATCTCTTTTTGAAAATCATGCTTGAAAGACCACAGCCTGGCTCGCCCTGGAAAATCGGATTACTTCATCTTGATCCGTCAGGGGCTATAGTTGACACCGTTCGGAATCCAACCATTCTGGGGAAGGAAGACGAAATCGGGGGCAGATTTCTCCCATCGCTACAGTGGACGCGCAGCAGAAACGGTCAAATGGTGGTCGGATTTTCTGACTCGTATTCATTCGAGATCCGCGAAACGGACGGAAAGATAATCATCGTGGAACGCGACTCCCGGGTTGTCGATCTCACGTCCGGAGAGCGTGCTGAATGGGAGGCGGTTAATGATTGGCGACAAAAATACCAGGGCAGGAATATGACGTCCGAAATTCCGACACTGCCAGGTTCTAAACCACCGTATAAATCGCTGACGGCGGATGAAGACGGCAGGATCTGGGTACAATTGTACAGACTGGCTGAAAAACAGACGGGCATCGAACCACGCGAGGTCGACGAACGAACTCCTCCACCGCTGTCTTGGCGCGAGCCGGAGGTTTACGATGTCTTTACTTCAGACGGCACCTATCTCGGCAACGTCCGAGTCCCAGAAAAAACGTCGATTTATGTGATGCGTGGCGACTACGCGTGGGGCGTCCGAACCGGAGACTCCGGCGAGCCTTACATCGTTCGACTGAAACTTGTTGACGTGGAGGAATGAAAATGAAAAGGTGTTATAGCCCCATTACCAGATTGGCCCTGATATGGTTCTCGCTGATTTTCGTAATCGGCTGCAGTGCTGACAAAGATGTCTCTCTGCTTGACGAGGCCCTTATCGAGAATCCTTATGACGGAATGTGGCAGGACATAGCGGAGCCACCGTTTCAATTTGTGCTTGAGCAGACATTCGGCGTGGAGGAGGAGCCGGCGGAAGAGATTCTCGCTTCGCTCGGGCAGCTGACTTCAGACCGTGAGGGAAACATCTACATGTTGGAGGGCCGTGCCAATCAACTCGTTTCTTTCGACTCGGCCGGTAAATTCAGGTGGCGCGTTGGTAGAGAGGGCGAAGGGCCGGGCGAGTTTATGAACGCATGGGGTGTCGTCTGGAACGGGGAAGATCAACTCTTTATTTCCAATCAGCGGGGAGCTCGATTGGAGGTTTTTGACACGTTGGGACGTTTTATCAGGAGCCACTCGATCAGCGAACTGGGATATAGAAATGCCCGTTTCGTGGTTGTGCTTGATCCAGGACGTCTGGTGATGACGGCGGCCAACCAGGACATTGACGTATTTGGAATCTCGGTCATTGTGATCGCGGTTGGCGATAATATTCTGGTGGAATCCCAGATCGATATCGATCAGGCGGAAGGAGTAGAGTTTCCTGAGGGATCCAGTTCCAATTCGCACGTCAGTGTATTAAATGGTGAAATCGTTGTCGCACACCCGTCAAAGTATCAGTTTGATTTCTATGGCGCGGCTGGAGACTCCATCCGAACAGTGACCCGGGCAATGGAGGATCTCGTTCGTCCGGGAATCATGGACATGAACGGAATGCGAGGTGTTCGTTTTTTCAGCAATTTGTATGCTCCCGTCAGGGTCGGCAAAGAATATTATCTGGTTTATGCTTCGTGGCCTACGAACATCGATGACCCGGATGATTTTACAAACAAAATAATCTCCCGGGAAGCTCCGGACATCGAGACCGCTCGAACGTATGATCTTTACGATCAGAACTGGCGCCTGCTTTATTCGTGGCCTGACGACGGCGATGTGCGAAAAGGGCCCCGCGGGATCTTGCATTCGGATGGATCCGGCTTTCTTTATTCCTCAACGAGAGCAGGATTCCCGCAGTTAGGCCGGTACCGAGTCGAAGTGAATCCGCCTCGGTAGCTTGATGTTGCTCAATTGCTTCTTCACGGATCATTAATCAGATCAAAGCCTGTTAAAACATGGCAAATACAACCTGTTTAAAACGATTCGTACTTCTTGCGCTGACTGTCCTGCATTTTGCGGGCTGTACGAGCGAGAAACCAGACCGCGGGGTCGTTCACAACCCCGAGTACCCGGAAAACAATGATCGCGCCGCGGAAAGTGTCCGCTTTATCAAAGTGGCGGAGTACGGTCTCGAGTCTGACGACGACGAATCGATCATCGGACAATGGCCTCAGGTGGCCATCGGGCCAGAGAACACGGTGTATGTACTGGACGCCAATCCTGGAAGATTACGAGCCTATTCAGCAGACGGGACCTTTCTATGGGCTCGGCTGCAGGCGGGTGAGGGTCCGGGGGAAATCAGTCAACCCGGGAATTTGGTTTCGGATGGGAGACAATACCTGTATATCCATAATCAGGGAGGAGCCCGGTTGGACCAGTTCACGATGGATGGTGAACTCGTGTTTTCGATAGGAATGCAGGATCTCGGAATGTCCCGACCGAGGTTACACGGTTTACTCAACGATTCAACTCTCGCATTCTCTGAATTCGTAAGAGGATTTTACGGGTCAGAAATCCGAATGGTGAGAATGGGAGATGCCTGGCGGGTAGCGAGTGCGTTCACCATTGATTTTACGGATGGAATGGAAGTCGATGACAGACTATTCAGCTTGCTCTCCGCAGAAACTCTGGATGGCCAATTGGTCGCTCCGGATCTGGACGAATTTAAATTTCGAATCTATAACGAATCCGGAACCGTTACGAAGGAAATAATTCGCGATTTGGAAGGGCTTTCTGCTCCACAAATGATTGAGATACCAAGCGGATTACTCCAAGCACGATATAGTTCGCTATCAGCACCATTCAGGCTCGATGAAGACTGGTTGATTGGCCAGGCGAAATGGACCGAAAATGAAGACGAGCTGGTCGCTTTTTACCTTAAAGCGTCACGAGAAAATCGCCCGGCAGCAATCACGAGATCGACGCTGGATTTCTACGACAACGACTGGAATCTGATTTATTCCCTGAATGCCGACGAGCAGGAATCGCTGTTTCAGGGCACGATCATGGCCTCTGACGGGCATGGCCATGTGTTTATTTATTCCAGAACCACGGGTACCGTGATCAAATACAGAGTGGAGGTTGACGTATGATCACGAGATTTCTCATTTTAATTCCTCTGCTTCTTTCGTCGTGCACGAGTCGCAAACTTGATCCATCGTTATCCTATCCGATTCAAGCGAATCTATTCAGTCTGAATGATCGCCCATCTTTCACCGTCGACTCACAGATCCTCGTGGACGATACAGACCTCGGTCTTCCGGCCGACCTGATCGCAAATGATTCCGTACTGGTCGTGATTGATGTTTCGTCCGGTAGTCCCTTCAGATACTACGAGCGAGGTTCCGGCAGGTTAATTGAAACCGTAGGTACGATAGGAAAAGGCCCGGATGAATTCACGCGTCCGTGGTCTATGGATTTTATTGACGAGAAAAGATTCAGTGTGTTCGATGCTGGCAACCATCGGCTGTCCATACTGCTCTTTAATTCCCATGGCTTGTCGGCCGTCGAAAAGCAGTTCGATTTGCCACTTGATGGACTAGCACTGAACGCGATCATCATCTCTGACAGCAGTTTCCTGGTAAATGGGATATTCAACGGGAATAGACTTGTGGAAACACAGTTGAACGGAGACGTACTTAAATCCTACGCCGTTTTCCCGATGGCGTTGTTCGATCCACGCCTGGCGCTGGACTATCGAGGTGAAGCACATTCCAAAGCCGATGTATCCCGCATCGCAGTTGCGTTGAATAATGTCGATGTTGTCGAAATTTACAGTCGAAAAGGCGAGATCCTGTCCGTAACGGCTGGACCATACTTGTTAGGCCCGCGAGATGGACGCCGAGGTTTCGTCGATTTGGCGGTGACAGATAAGTTTGTATATGGATTACTCGCCGCTCAGGACCTCTCAGACGAAGCCGAAAACACAAATCTTGGAAGACGTATTATTGTTTTCGACTGGGATGGAAGCTTCCTGGGATCTGTACTGGTTCCCAATTTGAGTTTCGGGCTGACAATCGATGGCAATACCGGACGCGGTTTTCTTTCCGTTCATGTCCCCCGGCCGGTAATCGAAAGCTTCCAACTCCCTGAGGGCCTTTTTTGAATCACACTTGTGCGGCGTAGTTTTTCGGGAGGGGGCGTCCTCCTATTGTTTCCCGCGAGTTTGAAATAACAACTTACCAACTGACGTTAAGCAGGTGAGTAGTTGAAACAGATACGCGTAATTCGGATTGAAACTTCATTTTCACGCGAAAGAGCTTAAGAAACTCGACGACGGTACGTACTCGAAAAAGAAGTATTCAAAGATTTTGGCTGAGCGATTGCAGGATCGATTCGACTATATCCGTGAATCTGAGTCAGGAGGGGATCTGACGGTCATTGCTCTTGAGCTGGTAGATTATCATAAGGGGTGAGGAAAATGGGACGATCAAGAATGGCTCGACACCCGGGGGTGTTTGTTTCCGAGGAATTGGCCGAGCGGGGATGGGCGCAGCGCGACCTCGCAATGGTACTCGGGGTGCCCGAGCAGACCGTACATAAACTATTGAAGCAGCAGCTTGGGGTTACAGCGGAGATGTCACTGGTGCTCGGAAAGGCATTCGGCATCTCTCCAGGTCTGATGCTGGGCTTACAGCGCCGATACGATATATCAAGGTTGCCGGAGGCTTCGGACGCAATTTCGGATCGGGCGGAGATTATCGATCTCTTTCCAGTACGAGAAATGATAAAGAGGGGTTGGATCGAGGGTGGAGACAAGGATCGGCTCGTTGATGAAGTAGTTCGATTCAAGAACGAGAGCATCGGCAGCGAAGAATTCTCATTCGCGGCGCGAAGGGCTCACGCGGACGAAATTCCAAAGGAACAACGGGCCTGGCTGTATAGAGTCAGCCAGATTGCTCGGACCATGGTAGTGCCCGACTACTCACCTCATGCACTCAGGAAGGCCGTAGAAGAAATGAAGAGCCTTCGCAGCCAGCCTGAACACGTGTCCCATGTTCCGCGTCTTCTACAGGACGCCGGAGTCCGGTTCGTTATCGTGGAGGCTCTTCGGGGTGGAAAAATTGAGGGGGCTTGTTTGTGGATCGACAATTCACCCGTGATTGGAATGTCTTTGCGTTACGACAGGATCGATAATTTTTGGTTCACTCTCAGGCATGAAATCGAGCACGTCCTCAATGGAGACGGAATGGATGGTGCGAAGGTCGACACCGCAGATGAGCTCCGAATGCTCGGAGTGGATGACCCGGAAGATGAACGGCTGGCAAACGAGGTCTCTGCCGACTTCTGTGTTGACAGTAACTTGATGGAGCAGTTCTTTCGAAAGAAAGATCCGTTCTTTTCGCGCAGAGATATTGAGTCTTTTGCTGACGTAGCAAAGACTCATCCCGGGCTGATTGTGGGGCAACTTCAGAAGCGCACTGAACGCTGGAATTTTCTGCGGGCGTTATTAGATCCCGTCCGCCAGTTTATTCTTCCCGCAGCCACGTACGATGGTTGGGGATGCGTAGCACTTTTATAATTCAGATGGAGATCAATCAGATGGAGATCAATATGAATCTGAACAAGCAATACGAAAAAATTTATACCGCGATCAAGCTGCCGGTTTTATTTGCAGGTCTGGCGATTCTCAGCCTGATGCTCTTCGGCTGCTCAACATCTGCCGAGCAATCCCTCATTATAGAAAACGACTATGCAGGGTCTCTACAGGATTCTGATTCATTTCACCTTGACATAGAAGAGCTCGTCAGTTTCGGCCGCGAAGACGGCACCGACGATGAAATGATTTCAGACGTGTCTCACCTGACGGAGGATGATGACGGGAATGTGTACCTGCTGGACAGGGACCGGATAAAATCATTCGACGACAGCGGAAATCTCAGATGGGCGGTCGGGGAGACAGGCCGGGGCCCGGGCGAACTGACTCGCCCGTCATCCATTTATTTCGATGGGGTTGATCGTTTGATCGTGGGGAATCAGGGATTTACACGACTGGATGAATTTGCTCTCGACGGCACGTTCCTGAAATCGACGGTCTACGGCGATATCGGACATTCTCGACTCTCTCTTTCCGGATTTGTCAATGATTCGATCCTTGTCACTCAGGATCAGAAGATGCTCGGTGGATATATCGTAAGTGGAGTGTTTCTCAATGCAAGGCGCGGTTGGGAAGCGGTGGGGGAGTATGCGATTGATCAGACGGAAGGGGAACATTCGCCCCTTTTCGTGCCGATGGTGCCGGGTTCCGTCAGAGCTACGCGCGAAGGAATCGGCATGCCCCATACATTGCGATACGAATGGACAGTCAGGACAATGGAATCGGATACGCTCAGCGTGATGCGCCGGAAAGTAGACCTGTATCGAAAGAGCGGGTCGGCGACCGACGGGACAGGAGGTACCGGCTTCAATTTCAGCATGATCAGCCCGCCCGTTGAGTTCGCAGGCGGTTACCGCATGATTCTGGGATCCTGGCCCAGGGAGCCTTTTGATCCAGACGAATACGTCGCCAGATACTACGGGGGCCCCATACCCTATGTGGAAAAAACACGCTCCCTGGACATTTATGACGCAGACTGGCACCTGCTATACTCCTATGAAAACGAAGCCATCGATGAGCTTGCTATTGGATCTCCGCTCGGTCGATCCCGAGACGGCAATGTGTACGCTTTCCAGACCAGTCCGTATCCGCGCGTCGTCAAACTCAGCATTCGGGTTGTGAAATAAACCAAACTTCTTTTCAGTGATGTTGAAATTTTCTGCTCGACCACAGACAGCATTCGTTGTCATTGTCTTTCTCAGCCTCGTCTTGGGCGGCTGTAAGAGCGGCGACGCAGACAGCACGGTGCCGCTCGTGTACACGTCTATTGATTTCACAGATTTTGCGGTCGACTCCGTGCTCACACAGCCGGGGGCGAGGTTGTGGCGTGAAGGCGAGCCAACGAAGCTCGCGACGATAACAGACCGGGAAGAAGCGCCACTCTTCAGACCATCGAGGATTGCGGGGGATGAATCCGGAAATGTCTACGTGTTTGACAGAGCAGATTTCCTCATAAAGAAGTACGATAAAAACGGCGAGCCTGGGACGATCTACGGCGCTGGCCAGGGCGAAGGCCCGGGTGAGATCAGTCGAGGGAGTGGCATCCGGATTCTCGGAGATTCTCTTCTTGCCGTCATGGACCGGGGGAGCCGCGAAATCGATTTCTTTCATTTGGAAGATGGCTCCTATTCGCATTCTCAGGACTACAATGGTCTGCTCGTCAATTTTGCGTTCGGTCAGAATGGTGGGCTCTATACTAAATCTGCAGTACCGGGCCGTCTTTTCCAATATTCGTTTCGAGACTTTTCGGTGACCTTTCCCGAACAGACCGGCGAGGGGATACTGGGTCGTCTAAATCTCGATGGCTACCTGTCGGCGAACCGTCTCGGAATGCTCTATCTACCGAAATTCTACGGCGTACTCCTGCAGTATTCCTCCAGCGGTGATCTGCTCTATGCTGCCGAGACCATTGGCCCCGGTGACCATGCGGGTCCGGAGGTCGTTGTGAAAGACGTATCCGGAAGGACTCAGATAAGACTCGAACCGGGCTTCGATCTGTTCGCCATAGCACTGAGCGTGTCAGGCGAATCGATTTACGTTCAGGCAATCAATACGGCCCCTGCCGACAGCCTCAACACAGTCATCGACGTATACCGCGCGCGCGATGGCCGGTATGATCATTCTTTTCGGGTCAGCAGCCGGATTCGTGCCCGTGTCCGGACGGCGATCGTTCAGGGAGAATACCTGTACTTGCGCCGGGATACAACGCTCACCACCTACTCACTTCGCGGCCTCGGGAAAATGCTGGAGCGAGAGCCAGACACCGATTAGTAAAGAAATCATACTATTGGTACAGATACCCTGAAATCTTTACTAATTCGCTTTGGGAAGCCTGCGGATGAATCTGTTATTGGATTCAAGTTCGCAGTATTTGTCTGCCAGTCAACGCTTTACGAGAATCCGGGCAAATAGGCGAGCTAAACGCATGAATTAAGGTTATTTATAATCGATACACGAGTTATTACGAAGGACAAAAAACGATCTATAATTATGATATAATATGTGGCGCAACTATCAACACATATCGATCAGATGACAATATGCCAGACACATATCCCTGGATTCAATTCAAAATACGTTTAACGGATGTTCCGATTCCCAGATGGATCTTGTTGGGCGAATGTGTTTCCAAGATTCACCAAATTGTGGGCACACCTCTCATTCCCGCCGTCGCCAGGGAAATGCGGCAGGCTTTCGTTTCGAAAGGGATTCACGGAACTGCCGGGATGACCTCTCAATAATCAGACTGTTACAGTAGAACAGGACGGTTTTTAGTGGAGTTCGCCCAGTATTCCGGTGATAGGTTCTGGGAGACTCAGCAGTTCATCGTGCGTTGAGTAAGGCCCATCGCAGTTTGCCGGCTCTGAGTCGTGGATACCCGGATTCCGAGGCGTCCGTGATGAAAAATCGGCCGTGTGTATCGATTGCGGATACATTCACATTGAAATCCCAGAATTCTCGCTGTGGAAACACGATTCCACCGACGGATGCGGATTCCAACCATTGACCCTCGGAGGAAAACAGTTCTGCAATCAACTGTTTTTGTTTATCCCACTGCATGGAGAAATGCAGAACACGTCCGTCATCCAGACAAAACAGTCCCCGGCTTTCCGACCTGATTTCCAGGTTACCGTCATTGATCGAATAAGGATCATCCACCTGTAAATGTCCATTCAGCTCTCGAGTCGCTTTCCAGTTTGTTTCGTGTCGTTCAAACCCGAAAATGACGCCAGAATAGAGCGATGGAGCGTAAAGCAACTCACCCGACGGTGTTAAACAAACATTTCCGGGTACGATCCCTCCGGCCTCATCGCGAAATACATCGTTGATGCTCCATAGATCATCAAAAGATCCAAACGAGTCTGTAACTGCCCCAAGAACCAGGTCGAATTCGTGCAGCATAAAATAGTTGCCTGTGTCCGGGTTCAGCCTCTTCGAGAGGAACAGGAAACCATTCGGCACTTGAAGTACCCTCTTCAATAAGCGTACTCCGCTGAGTTTATGCGAATCGATATACCGGCCGCTCTTGACATCAAATATGGAAAGACGGGCATTGGATTCGTCGGCCAGCCACAATTCCGCACCCGAAACGTACCCGGTGGACACTCGCTTAATTTCGCCAGGACCCGCGCCGTTGGTTGCAATCACATACAGAAAACCGCCGTCTGGTCCATATACCCTGATCTTTGTCCCATTCACGTCTCCGACGAAAATCCTGGCCTCCTGATCGGTCAGGACAAATACCGGCGACGCTGCCAACATCGCTTCGACAGGCGCATGCTCACTTGCACCGACAATGAGTGACGGAATGAATTCGACGTTCTGCGCGCTTGCCGCATCGCTGGAGGACGCCACGACTGATAAACAAGCAGCAATTAAAAAATGCCTCATCGATAAATGATGCCGTTGATTCCTGTTCACTGTTCGCAGCAAATTAAGCGTAGTTGGTCATTATACAGGTACCGCTGCTCTATTTACTCACCAACCGGGAGGATACGGACAATTCGCTAGCCCAAACAGGCTCTTGAATCACTACGAAAAACGGGGCCCGGATCCGTATATCATTACTGAATTGTGCACCTTATTCTTGCAAGACTGGAAGCAAGAAATAACAAGGCAGATGCAGAAGAATTTCCAAATTCTCAAGGTTCTCTTGACAGGATTTGTACTGTTGACGAGTTGGTCACAGACGGCGACCGCTCAAGACTACATCGGCACACTGCAGGATCTTTATTTTGGCAGGCAGCCCAGCGCGAGAGCGGAAGCTTTGGGAAAGAGCATGCCAGCGACAGGCGCCGACGCGTTCGGGAGTTTTTATAATCCTGCTTTGATCGGGCCGAACCGAGGTATTTCTCTAAACACGTCGATGGCCAGCCCGTATTACGCGCTCGACGATGCAGATTTTAAATTTGCAGGTGCAACGGTCCCTGTTGGCCGGAATATCGTTGTCGGTCTTACTGGATTTCAATTCAAATCCGGTCTCGAGACTGTTTCGAGTCCGGAGCCAGGTCCGTTCGAGTGGACGTCGTCGCTCTATACTCTGACCATTGCGGCCCAGCCACTCCAGGATTTATTCATCGGAGTAAATGTGAATCATGTTCGTAACGATTTCGGCGTAATTCTCGGCAAGGCCATTCCCATCGATTTCGGGATCGTAAAGGTGTTTCCTCTGGGAGAAAAAAGCAAAGACGGTCAGCAGATCAGCTTTGCACTCAGTCTGTCAAACATTGCGGACGCCCGGCTTACCTACACGGGTGATGATGTCGAGACGTCGAAAGAGGTGCTTCCTCGAATCTACCGAGTTGGAGTGACTTACCAGCGTTTCTGGGGACATCATCAAATCAAATCCTCCAGCCTGAAGACACTCGGTATTTTATTGCAAGGCGAGTATCAAGGACTGACAAATTCAAAATTCCGAGACGGATTCAGGGGAGGAGTGGAAATCTCACTCCTCGAAATATTGCAGCTCCGTCTGGGTGCGTACCACGAAGATGTAAGTGAGGCTGATCGTTTTGGAAACCCTGGTGTGGAACTGGAGGAATTCACCTATGGTCTAGGTATAAACGTGCCCGTCCGTTTGCTGATGAAAGGAGCAGACCCTTTGATCCTGAAAGTCGATATGACGCGGCTCCAACAGCCGTCCTACTCGCCTGGATTCGACGAGTGGGACAAGTTCACCGTCATCAATTTGTCGGCCGTGTGGACATTCCGGGAGTGACGGCATTCGCTTGATGATGTATTTGTCAGTAGATCAGATGGGCGCTCCTTCGTTTTGCCATGCACTTTGGCTCCTGTCCCCTGGCAGTCCGATGCGCAACTTGGTAGTGCACTCTCAACTTATATTTCAGAGTCCTGTATTTCTAATATTGGACGTTCTTAAAGAGCGTTATGTCACGGGCCCCTCGAATGGCCACACTTTATCCCTGCGAGGCAATTACCATGGTTCCACACGATAAAGAAACCCCCACCTTTACATATGATCTGGCGACTGAACGAGATGCCCTGAGGGCGACAAAGCGGTATCGCAAGATACCTGCGAAGACGGCGAGTAAGGTGCTGACCGCCACCTGGAATCTCACGAATTTCGGATTTCAAAAACGCACGGACAACGATCTTGCCCTTATGGCTGAGGTAATGAGCTGGTTTGATCTGATTTCCATTCAAGAGATCGCCGACGATCTTACTACGTTGGGTGCTCTTATGGGGCATCTTGGAGCAAAATACAAGGTCGTGCTTTCAGATACGGCAGGTAACGACGAACGTGCAGGATTTCTTTATAACAGTCGCAAGCTCGAACGGCTTGAAGTGGCAGCAGAAGTCGCGGTACCACCCAGTGCTCATCGACATATCCGCATGAAAGGTGTTTCGGGTTCCTTCAGCGGGTTTGACCGAAATCCATACCTCGTAGCATTTCGATCAAAGAATTTAACTTTTATCGCTGTTTCAGCACATCTTTTTTTCGGTAGCCATTCCTACAAAGACGAGGACCGGCGAGCCCTCGAAGCCTATGCGCTTGCTCGTTGGGCCAGCTTAAAAAATAAAGGTGCGGGGGCCTATTCGGAAAATATCTTGATCATGGGAGACTTGAATCTTCCAAAAAAAGATGATTCGAGTCCCGTCTTTCGCGCGCTTAAGAAAAAGGGCTTGATGCTTCCCGAGCATTCAACACAGATTGGAAGTAGCCTGAAGGATGACAAAGATTACGATCAGATCATGTTCCATGCTGGAGGTATGAAGAAGGCGTATACAGGTAAGTCCGGAGTTTTCGATTTTGATCGCGCACCATTTTTCAGCAGTGCTTGGTCTCGAAGCGAGGCGTATTTCGGGAAGACTTTAAAACGGCATATCGCTGATCACAGACCGCTCTGGGCTGAGGAGCTATGCCCAAATGTTGTGTATGGAAGGTTTAGGCGGCGATCCTGTCTGGTGTGATTCCATCGGTGAATTTGATTCCTTTTTCTACAAGTTGCAACAGGTGAGGCGCATTTAATCTGCGCCATTTCTTTTGAGCCTCCACGCATAATCGGTACGCCATCGCGAGCGCCGTCTCCCGGCTCAGACATCCTCTCGTTTTTGCGGTCCTCAGACGCACGGTAGCAAACGTGGATTCAATCGGATTCGTGCTTCTGAGATGGATCCAGTGCGCAGCCGGAAAGTCGTAAAAAGCGAGAAGTTCTTCTTTATCCTTGGTCAGGATCTCAACCGCTTTGGGGTATTTCTGCTCGTAGGCATTGATGAAAAACCGGAATGCATTCTC
>JACZYD010000161.1 GCA_022571255.1 Bacteroidota bacterium | reverse complement strand
CCCGCGCCACCTGCACCTCCTGGCCTCGCGCCGCCGCCGCGTCCTCCACCACCTCCACGTCCACCGCCACCGCCACGTCCACCGCCGCCGCGTCCGCCGCCGCCAATCCGGGCACCTCGTCCCCCTGCACTTCCCCGTCGACCCGCATTTCCCACCACGCCCAGAAGATCTTCTGTCGTAAAATTCTGCTGGTTCACATTGTTGGTCAGACCGATCACAGAAATTCTGCGATCGTCGTCGAATATATGAACACTCCCGCCGCCGATATACCTGTCTTCCGTTCCGAGCCCGCCGTAGACTTTCCCGAACTGCCCGTTACTTCGGCCGGGAAGTGTGACAATATTGATCGTTTTTTCCGAGTTACCGTCATCAAAACCGGTAAACTGCGCCTGATCGCTCAACCGATCATACACTTCCACCCGGTCGATCACCTCGGACGGGAGATTGCGGAGGGCAGCGCTCGGATCGTCTCCGAAAAACTCTCTGCCGTCAACGAGCACACGCCTCACTGGCTCACCGTGCGCCTCAACAGCACCGTCTTCGACTATGATGCCAGGCATTTTGGCAATCAGGTCCTCGGCGTTTGCATCAGGATGTACCTTGAATGCGGCAGCGTTATAAATCGTTGTGTCGCCCCTCACTTCCACCCGGGGCCGAACGGCTTCCACCGTAATCCGGTCGAGTGGAAAGATATCTGGAATCAGCATCAGAACTCCGAGATCTTTATCGTTCTTTCCGACAGCAGTGGTTTTTCGGAAAGGTGTGTAACCCACAAAAGAGGCCTGAATCCGGTAAAAACCGGCACCGGGAACGCCGAGTGAAAATGCTCCGTCTTCTCCTGAAACAACACCCTGCTTCCAGGTCGTGTCTGCAAGACTTGTTACTGTTACATGGACACCATGAAGCGGTACGGCCGTATTCGCGTCGAAAAATGAGCCTTTCAGCAGCGGCTCCTCTCGATTCTGACCAAAACTCACCGGGGCAAGGACGTGGCCCATCAAAAGCACAGCAGATAGAAGTATTGTTCGTCGATTCACTTCTCCGATCGGTAAAGTTGAGCAGTGGTCTACAGCAAACACTCTATAGACGCAGTTCAGTCGATCTCAATTGTCACAAAAGTGTGAC
Source organism: Bacteroidota bacterium (assembly GCA_022571255.1). Classification (GTDB taxonomy): domain Bacteria; phylum Bacteroidota; class Rhodothermia; order Rhodothermales; family UBA10348; genus N075bin62. Next base: position 4,132 of record JACZYD010000161.1, on the reverse strand, counting down.
AATTGGATAACGTTTTATAATCAGAGGAATTTTGGCCAGTGGCGAGCCCGACCTGCGGGACTGAATTTATAGTGTCCGTACGCCTTACACATGGGATACATCGCAAGCGAAATCAGGAACCACGAAACGAAGACCATCGCCAGGTTCGGCTCGTATTCAACAGGGATCTTTCCCCAGTTCGAGAGAAAGAATATCACGAGATCGAATTTCAGATACCAGAAAGCGACCGATGCGAGTACAATCAATGGAATGTGCAATAAATAGAAAAACATCGGGACCCTGCCAAACACCAGTAAAACACGTCGCGGCCAACTGCCGACATGCTCAAACCAGACCAGAATCAACAGAGATGGCCCGAGCGTCATCAACAGGAAAAGAAGCGACGGCGGATATTTTGTCGTGTTGATGAACGACATCATCGTATAAAAGAAACCCTCTCGCCGCACAGTCCACATGGCCGGATCTCCGTATAAATTTGTCGCTCGTAAAACGACGAAGGCTGCAATGAGAGCCAGACCCGCAATCGTAAGCCTTTTTCGACGCGATTTCTCATCGAGCAAAAACCAGGATCCGAGGGCATATCCCAGTCCCATCACGCCAATCCACGGGATCAACGGGTACGACACAAACACACGGAACGAGAGTGGATCCGTAAAATTAACCAGTGTCCGTACGTGCAAGAAAGCCCAGATCTTGCCCAGTGAGCCCGCATCATGGATTGATATGCCGTCAAGCGTATTGTGCCCCGCAATCAAAACCATGGAGACGCCGACAATCCACGGCATGGGCATATGAATGAGCGCGGCCAGCACAATCATGGAAACGCCGAGCACCCAGATCACCTGTATAAAAAAACCGCCTGTTACCCAGGGCAGACCAGCATTGAATGCGATATTTACCCAGGTGAGCTCAAGAAAAATCAACCATAAACCGCGGGTCAGCAAAAACAAACTCAGTCTACCGGAATCGTTGATTTTACGGCCGTACAAATAAGTACCCGTTCCGGCGAGTAACACAAAAACTGGCGCACAAAAATGGGTGATCCAACGCGTAAAAAAAAATCCGACCGTGCTCATCGTGATATCAGACGGACTGAACGAAGTGAACCCGAATCCGAGGCGCGCATGATCCAGCGCCATGAGCACAATCACAAGGCCGCGAAGCATGTCGATGGAGTGAATTCGGCCGGATTCCAATCGGCCGGATTCCAATCGGCCGGCGCCGGGAAGCACCTTGAGGTCTTCTTCGCTCATCAAACCAGATCGCAAGCATCGCCCGGCATCCAATGGGCCAGTTGGCCCTCCCACTTGATATTGCAACCGACAGGATTCGTAAGCGGCTGCGAAACCGGCTTGCCACCGGTCAACTCCTGTAGCGCCCTCTCAAGGTCGTTTTCCACGTCAGAATCCGGTCGCCTTGGATTTTCCAGCGCGCGGCCCGTGTAGACCAGTTTGCGGTCTTCGTCGAACACAAAAAAGTGCGGTGTCCTCAGTCCGCCGTAATCGGCAACCGTCTTTTGTGATTCGTCGCGCGCGTAAACCCAAGGAAATCCATGGACGCGCATTCGCTCGATCATATGTTCGAAATCATCTGCCTGGTATGTGTATTCGCTGTTGGAATTAATTCCAATGAAGGCCACGCCTTTCGGCGCAAACTTCTCTGCCGTGGCACGGGTTGTCTCGTCGGACTGCGTTACATATGGACAGTGGTTACAGGTGAAAAAAACAACCAGATATGGGGATTCCCTGAAGTCACGAAGCGAATAACTTTTGCCGTCGGTGGCAGGGAGCACGAAATCGGGCGCTGCATCTCCGATTTGAAGGGTATATGACATGGAAGTCTGCCTGATTGGGTCTCGTCGACGAATGGTATGGCGGGAGCTCAGATATGATTCCTCGCGCCGACTTATTTACGCAGAATCCGAGAGAAGAGACTGCACCAGCGGGACGAGTCGTTCAACACCCTCGCTCAACGGACGAACCACCGGGATACCGATGCGTTTTTCGAGCTCGATCTGGTACTTTTCCATTCGGCTGCCCTGCCAGGATTGCTCATTCAGCGTAACAGCCAGAACCTCCACACCATACATTTGAATCAGCTCGATTTCGCTCTCTACCGTCGGAATGCGGGCCTTTGCGTTTTCGTAATCCACAAAGTGAAACCGCTCCGGATCGTGCTGCAGGATCACGCCGCGAGCATTCGTGGAAACCAGAAATTCCGATCCACATGGCCCCGATGGATTTCGCAAGGCTCCCTGCCCTTCGACAAAAATAACTCGAGCCTGTGTGTCGGCATAACATTCCAGAATGACACGTTCGATTTCTCCGCTTACAAAATCGTTCGGTGTCGCATCAAAAAGAAAACCGTGTTTAAAACCCTGCATCCATCCGGTCTGTCCGGTGAAAACCATTTCGGCCTCGATTCCCGCCTCTCGACAAGCCTTCCACAGAAACCGACTGCTTGTTCGTTTCCCGACGGCACAATCCGTACCCAGCACCGGAATAATCAACGCCGGTATGTCTTCTACCTCGCCCGTCCAGAAACGGAGGTCTTTTGCCCGACGGGGTTTGCGGACATCAATGAGGTCTACCTCATATTGCAGGGCCAACGCAGCAAATTCTTCATCATCACAAAGCAACTCGTGTAATCCGCTCACGATGTGCATTCCGTTACAGAGCGCCGCAACGATTTCACTGCGACACGTGTCCGGTAAACCGCCTCCTGAATAAGCCACACCGACGACGAAATAAGACACCGGATCCTCTGTTTTTTCGAGAAATCCGCGCAGTTTTTTGAATACTGGAACGCCAATCCGGTGCCCGTCCATCACGTCGCCTGCGTCCTTCCCCGCGTGCACCCGGTCAATGACTGCGACCACACGAAATCTATCACTGCCGCGAAGCAGACCGTGACATGTTTTGGCAAAATCAACGTCCAACAAGCCGTTCGTAAAGACAACGGCATCAACTGGATTCGAGTTTTCTACGGCACGGTTCAACCGAGCCAGTCCGCCGTGTGATTGTACTTCGAAGGCCATCTTTATTCGACAATCAGGTGATCGCAATCCCTCAGAAATCCAGGGTCTATGTCGGCACCGTGACCGGGCGAGTCCGTGAGCACGACGCCTTCCGGACCAATCTCTACGCCACCGATGACCGGATCGACACGGTGGTCAAAATGACTGTCCAGATCGGCAAAACGAACGTTTGGACGTGCGCTGACAAAGTGGGCTGCAGCACTCAACCCGAGACGCGTCTCGGACATGCAGCCAACCATGCACGCGATACCGGCCGCCTGCGCGATATCGTCAATCTTCAATGCGGTGTGGATACCGGCTGATTTTGCCAGTTTGATGTTGAAATAATCACACGCTTCGTTTTTGGCCAGTCGGAGGGCATCGTGATGATCGAAAAGGGATTCGTCGACCATCAACGGAATATTTGTTCTGGTCCTGAGGCGAATAAATCCGTCGATGTCCCAAGCCGGAAGCGGCTGTTCGCAGTATTGGATGAACATGGATTCGAAACGAGCGAGCACCTCACATGCCGTCGGGAAATCCCACCCCTGGTTCGCATCAATCCGGATCGGAATAAAATCGCCGACGGCCTCCCGGATCGCCCGAATGCGTTCAATGTCTTCTTCCGCACCCGTGCCAAGTTTCACCTTGATCGCCTTATATCCTTCACTCTGGAAGGCCGCCGCGGTCTGCGCCATTTCTTCCGGCTCTCCGATTCCGATGGTATTATCCGACCAGAATTCCCGATTCTGGCCACCCAATACAGTATACAGAGGAAGGTCAGAAGCCTTGCCGATCAGATCGTACAGCGCCATATCAAAGGCGCTTCGGATCGTCGTGTTTCCGGTAAAGCACGCCCGCATGGATCGAGTATGAACGTCTATGGCAAGCGGATCCATTTCGAGCAGCAGTTCAGCCAGGAGTGTGGCGGCCGCAAACATGGAGTCCTGGGAATCTCCGGTGATCGGACCCGTGGGGCTGGCCTCTCCCATGCCGTAAATACCTTCGTCCGTATTAATTCGCACAAAGATGTTTTCCGTGCGTGTCGAGACCATGATCGCGATTCGAAACGGCTCGAAATATTCGATATCCGCTTTATAAATATCGATTTGTGTA
>JACZYD010000049.1 GCA_022571255.1 Bacteroidota bacterium | reverse complement strand
GGCGCCCGAAATCTTGAGGCTGAAGCCCCGCGTACGGGTCTGCTCGGTGGACCACTCGGCCGAAGCGTTCGAAGGATCCCAATAGGCCGGTTTGTTGACCTCGAATCCACCATTCGAAAGCAGGTTCAAATCAGCCAGATCAGCGATCATATCCACAAGATTGCCGATGAACACATCATCCCAGTAGGTGGCTCCGGAGAACTGGTGGTAGTAGCGCAGTCGCATTTCGACTCCGACAGCACCATCCTTCGGATAAGCAATGACGGCATACTGCGTCCAGCCACTCGACTCCTGCTGCAGAAGAAGCGGGATAAGCTGCTCGGCGGGAAGGTCGTTGAACGTTCCGGTGTAGGTTACGTCGACCCCTCCGATTTCGCCGAAGCCGGCAGATCCGCCTTCGAGGTTGTCGTACCACAGGGCCGTGATGCCCAGATTGTTCTGCCCCGTACCGATGTCCCCTGGATCCGTATTTCCTTCATGCTTGACCCAGAAGCTGAAGAGTACAGGCTCGCCGGGAGTCACGGGCACGCGTTGGGAGATGGCAGGCGTTTCATCACCGTTCACTCCATTGGCTTCAATCTTCAGACTGTTGTTTCCGCTGTGGGCCTGCTCGCTCGTGACGTGCATGAAGTGCGGCTGGTCGGCCGGAAAGTCGCCTCCGCCCGCCATGCCGTCCCACCAGTAATACCACTCGTCACCGGCGTCCATGTTGGCATTGAACCAGTCGCCGGCCCATCCATCAGCGCCTTCATCTGCTTTCTTGATGAAGATGTCTTCCAGGTAGGCCGCCCCTGTGGCATTGGCGCCTTTACGAAACGAAATCCGAACACTGGTAGCGGCACGTTCGCTCGGCAGGTTGATGGCGCCCACGTCCAGACTCGAAAGTTCCACCCACGCACCGGAAGAAGTCTGGTCCTGGGGTAGATCCATCACCACGGGCGCACCCAGTACGTCGGCACCGGCAGCGTCAAAAAACTCAAAGACAAGTTGGAATTTTTCTGCATCACTGCCAGGCGCGGTATTTACACCCTCGGTGTATACCCATCCACCCACAACGATTTCCGGAGTACCTGCCCCGGGAATTCCGCCTACCCAGGCGCGTACCGCCTCATTCTGTGCCCAGCTTGATTCGCCGGCGCCCGAAATCTTGAGGCTGAAGCCCCGCGTACGGGTCTGCTCGGTGGACCACTCGGCCGAAGCGTTCGAAGGATCCCAATAGGCCGGTTTGTTGACCTCGAATCCACCATTCGAAAGCAGGTTCTGCGCCGATGAGGCAGAAAGCAGTTGGGAAATACCGGATTGAGCAAATCCCGGGGCTGCTGTCAGCCACATCCCTACGATGGGAATAATAATAAGCGCTGCCTTGCGCCAATAACATTGTAAACATGTTTTCATTGTGCTATCCTCGGTTGATAATGTGAATGGACAGTGGTTTGGTTTCAATCAAGCCGATTCTCTCAAAATCAGTTCGGCAGGTATCTGGATACTATGGGATCCGCGATCGAATGACCCCGAGTTCTCTGTGTTGTCTTGCAACAGCTCCGATAAATACCTCAGAGCCAGTTCGCCCAACTGTTCCTTGTAGACGCGAATCGTCGTCAGAGGTGGTACGGAGCGCGATGAGCGAGGAACATCGTCGAAACCGATGACAGCCAACTCATCCGGAATTACGATTCCGCGCTCGGCAGCCATTTCCAAGACGGAAAATGCTATTGCGTCGTTGACACAAAAAACAGCGGTGGGGAAAGGGTCAAGGGAAAACAGTTGCATGCTCAGTTTTTGACCGGCCACGTGGTCCGGTTCTCCGTCAACGACCAGAATCTCCGACTCAATGTCCCTTATCTCCGCGGCCTTACTGATGGCCAGTCTGAATCCTTCCAAGCGAGCTTCCATACTGGGATGATCCATTTCGGCGCCCAGGAATGCGATGTGGACGCGCCCCTTTGCGATCAGGTAATCGACGGCTTCCCGTGTTCCGGTCTGGTTGTCGATAATGACCGCGGGAAGTCCGGAATATTCGAAATCGACCAATACGACAGGTATCCCGGCATCCGTTGTTTCCGTAATGAACAAAGGATCAACCCGACCGGCAATGAGAATTCCGTCTACGTTTCGTTCGCGAAGAAATCGTGGCGTATCGGTACCGGGTGAATATGGTGAGGGAATGGTAGAAAGGAGGATGTAATGATTCTGATTGCGGGCTTCAAACTCGGTACCCAGAAATATCTGGGTGTAGAATGGCTCATTGCGCACGAAATGATCGGATCGGGTCACGAAACCGATATTTCCAGTCTTTCTGGAAATGAGCTGCCTGGCTGCGTTTGACGGTACGAAACTCAGTTTTTCAGTCGCTGCTTCAACCCGGGTTCGAGTGGCTTCGCTGACGTACCCTTTTTGATTGATCACCAGCGATACAGTGGATACTGCAACGTTTGCTTCTGCTGCAACCTCTTTAATGGTGACTTTTCGCTGCGTACCGAGCATGGTATCGAACTGATATCGAAACGTTTCGATATTAATATTGCACTCATCGTACGTAAAGTCAAGTCCACCGCAAACTTTGCTCCTGAACAGGTCAGTCTTCAAGAAGATTTTGAAGGGCCTCATTATCCAGAACAAGCAGAATTTCATCGGAGAGGTTCATCACAAGAGCAATTTGAATTTCGCTGCCTCCCTCCGTTCTGGTAAATATCCGATATCGGTAATTTTTTTCATTCCGGGTGACTTCTTGTATTTCTCCTGCGACCGCCCGCATCCACACCCTTGCCTGGGGAATTCGTTCAACCTCCATGATCGAATGCAGGGCCTCGATCGTTGACTCGGCTCCGGCATTACTGTTGAATTGAAACGGACTCGAAATTCCATCAAAAGCGCGACCGGCAGATGAGTCATACATCATTGTACCGGCCACATTATTTCCGAAAAACCAGCTCGCAGCCAGTCCAGCCATAACTGCATAACGCGCGTCTCCGGTTGCTTCATGCAGTTTGATCAGGCCCACCGAGACGCATCGGACGGCGTACGCTATCTGTTCAAATTCTTCGGTTGACGAAATGTCCGTGATAGAAAAGGATTTACGCCATCCACTGATGAGCAGATGTGGGTAAAAATTGTCAGCCTCTAAAATGGCACTCTGAAGGCGCCCCGACTCGGCCAGGGCCTGCGTCTGGGAATTCCCCCACCCATGCCAGATTCCCGGAGCTGAAACGTGTGCGCCAAAGGGAAAAGAAGCCATCGTTCCCTTCTGCATGACTGCCAATCCATCGCCGAACAAGTCGATCATCTGTCTCAGCTCGGAATCCGGATACGCACTGTTCAGCGCTGTGAGGCCTAAAAGGAGTTCACTCGTTGCGTCTGACGCCGACTCGGAAACCAGCCACAGAGGCACGGTATCACCACCATGAAAACCGAACTGGTTGTAGTGGTCCAGCATTTTTTCCAGATGTGTGTACGTTAGCCGAACGCGCGCTGCAACGGCTTGTGACAGATCGGGATCAACATTCTTCAGGACCTGGGCGCCCGTTCCCAAAGCCCAGACTGCACGACTCGCCCACCATTCAAAGCGCTCGGCACGACTGTTCGGATGGGTTTTGTTAATGCGCAGGGTATTGTCCCATACGAAGTTGTAAAACAGACCTTCTGATGTCTGCATATACATGATGAAGCGAAGAAGCTGCTTACCTTTTTCAAGGGCACCGGGATCACCCGAAAACGCATAATGATTCAAGTAGACTACGGCAGCCCTGGCCGCATCGTCGACAGCAGCCATGCCTTCATCCGCGTCTGCAACCCATGAATATCCCGGCGATTCCGAATAGATGTGAATCAATCGAAGCGTTTCCCCGCCGTGGGAAATATTCTCACCCAGAAAATCCAGGTGATCGAAATTCAGGACCGAAGCCGGGCTCGACGGCGTTTCACTATCGACCGGTGAACCTGAATCACAGCCACTGAGCTTTGTTTGAAGCATCAACACGATAAATATGCTCGGCAGGAGTGTGCGGTACCGGTCACGTGATCGAAATCGGCTCTCAAGAGCCGCGTATATGGACGGAAGAATCATCAGTAGTTCTACATGTGGGAAGAAAACGTGAGGACTATCAGACAACGATTAAGAAACCGGGACGAGAAAAAATATCGAAACGTTTCGATATAAAGGTCATTCCCGGAATCATGGATGTCAAGGCCAGCACAGAAAAGAACAGCCGGAACCGGCATCAGTCGACCTACCGCTCAGACACGAACAGTGCTGTCGGTTGCATCAGAACGCAGACACGCATCAAGTACGCGTTGAATTTCAGCCACACGCGCGAAGTCGGGAGGTTCGTTCTTGCCCGTTCGAATGCTTTTGATGAAGCGTTGGTAAATGGTCGGTGTCCGCGGGCAGGATTTTTCTTTCCAGAGCGTGCGATGGATATCCCGACCTGTACAGAGCATCAGTGAATTTTCCGATCGATCCAGGTCCACTTCGAGGGCCCCCTTGTCGCAGTGGATGGATAATGTCAGTGAATTAGCCTTTCCCGTTGCCCAGCGCGTTGCCGTAATAGATCCAACAGCCCCGTTGGCAAATTCAACGCTTATAATGGCTGTATCATTCGCGTCGAGACGGTACCGGCCGATCCTGTTGCGAGGCGCCTTCGGCAGGGTCTTCAGCAGGCAGTTTACCGTCTTCACCGGGCCCACCGGGAAGCTGGCGAAATCCAGGATATGTACGCCGATGTCACCGAGTACACCCATGGAGCCGTGACCGGTACTCAGCCGCCAGAGCCATTGCGGGCTCGTTCGCCAGTCGCCCCATTGATTGCCGGTAAGCCAGCTCTGCAGGTAATTTGCCTGAACATGGCGAACCTCACCAAGTTGCCCGGATTGAATGATATGGGCCGCCTTCTGGATGGCGGGCGCATTGCGATAGGTGAAATTGACCATCGTGATCACCCCTTCGCGTTTTGCCGCAACGACCATCTTTTGCGCATCGGCAACCGATGTCGCCAGCGGCTTTTCGCAGAGTACGTGTTTCCCCGCTTTGATTCCCGCGATACTCATCGGGGCATGTAACGGGTCCGGTGTCACGATCGATATGGCATCGATCAAGGGATCTGCCAGCAAATGCCGGAAATCGGAATAGACGTTCGGAACAGCAAACCGTCTTGCTAATTCTGCTGCCCGCGCGGCATCCGTGTCACAACACGCCCGGATTACACAACCGCGAATCCCCGAGAACGCCTCGGCGTGGGTATGCGCCATGACGCCGGAACCTATAATACCGATGTGGATCATCTAAAATTGCACACTATGTTCCTGGACTTATCCTTGTTCACAAATCAGTTTGTACAACAAGCAGCAACAAAAATACGGCAGACCAACCGGGTCGGGAAAGAATCCCCGTAATCATTCTGTACATTATTGTATGTCGCTTCTGATGTGGAAACGGCTGAAAGAAAACAGATGTGTTATAGATGGCCCGAAAAGTCGGTTATTCGAATAATATATTTCACTCAGATATTGACTTTGTAGGTCATTAATAGAGCTCTTAGCCTGAATAAGTCACGCGTATAAAAAAAGAGTCCATATGATGTGCCTGTAAATCCTTATTTTTAAGCAGGTTAGAACTCAAATAAGGAGGCGCCATCGCATGAACTCTCTTTCAACTCAAGAACGCACATTTCACGGCATAAATCAAGTACATCAGGACCTCTTTTCTGACAAAAACGCACCGCTTGAAGCCTCGGCGGTCTGCAAGAAACCGGTCTACGTTGACTTCAGCGGCGGAGCACTCTCGAGCGATGCCGGATTGTTGCTGCTAAAAGAGGTCGATGATCGGATTGGTCTGACAAAGGCCGCTGCCGCCGTGCTCTCAGATTCGCGCGATTCCCGCTACACCTTACACAGCACGCGCGAACTCCTACGCCAATGTGTATACCAGATCGCAGCCGGCTACGAGGACGGTAATGACAGCAATGCGCTGCGCTTTGAACCCATCATCAAGATGGCAGCCGGGCGTCTTCCGCTGAGCGGGGCTCCTCTGGCCTCGCAGCCTACGATATCACGTTTTCTGAACCGGCCCTCACGTGCGCAGCTCTATCGCATGGCAACCTGCATTGCAGAGCAGTTCATCGCCTCCTACGATGAAGACCCGGCTCTCATCGTGCTCGATTTTGATGATACCGATAGCCAGACCTACGGCCGTCAGCAGCTTACGCTCTTCAACGCCTATTACAACGGCTATTGTTACATGCCGCTGCATGTCTACGAAGGTATTTCCGGCAAACTCATCACGACCATTCTGAAGCCGACCGTGATGAAGGGCCCGGCCGTCGTCTCGGTCCTTCGGCGCATCGTCAAGCGGTTACGCCGAGAATGGCCCCGCACACTGATCGTCTACCGGGGCGACAGCCAGTTTGCGAAGCCTGAGGTAATGGATTTCATGGAATCCGAATCTAATTGCATGCACGTCAGTGGTTTAACGGCGAACGAGGTGCTTAAAAGGTTGGCCGCGCCGGTAATCGAAGAGACCGAGCGTCGCTACGAGCAGGGAGACGGATCGAAGGTCGAACGTTTTCACTCGCTCCGCTACCGGGCTGGATCCTGGAGCCGATTCCGCAGGGTGATTGTCAAAGTGGACGTCGGCCCCCAAGGCACGAACGTGCGTTATGTGGTGACGGATATGGAAAAAGCATCGGCCAGGTCGCTCTACCAGAAGATCTACTGCAACCGGGCAAGGGCCGAGAATTTCATCAAAGACCACAAGCTCTACCTGCACTCGGATCGGGCATCGTGCCATCGGTTCGAGGCCAATCAGTTTCGGCTCTTTCTGCACTCACTCGCCTACATACTCTTCGATACGCTGCGCCGCGAAGTGCTTCGAGGCACCGAGTGGAGCGCCTCTACAATCGAGACGCTGCGCCTGAAACTGATCAAAGTGGGCGCGCGTGTACGCGAACTCAAAACGAAGATAAAGATTGAACTGCCGACGGCATGTCCTCTCGAGGGAACGATTCGGCGAAGCTTCCTGCTGCTCGCGCAGCTTCGCCCCGGTTAGAGGCCGCCTTTCCTTCGGCAAGCGATTCTCAAAAGAAAAAACGAGCGTCCGGAAACCGGCGGTTCGCCGAGGAGTGAGCTCCCGCGATAGATCGACCCATTTTCACGCCAAAATCGGTTTCCAAATGAGGTGCAATGAGCCCGTGACATTGCGCCAACCCGGACCGAGCCCACAAGAAAAACTCAATCCCTAAATCGCCACTCCAAAATCCGTACTTTCTACAGCGCGTGAATAGATACGGTTAGCATCAATACTGTTCAGATAAGTAATATTCGTATGATTCGTCGAGGATAAGGGTCGAGAATCTTTTGCCGGTATTTCGTAGGATAAGTACTCATCTTTCGCTTGACAACTCTCGGATTGCGCCGACCTCGGCTCGATACAACCCGTTCTTCCAAAATCTCTTCGATGAGGCGTTCATGACGCGTCGCAGTTGGTAGCGGGGGGAAAAGGGCCGGCGTCGGGGGCGCCATATGTTTCCTGGATTCTGCGTCGAATGACGCGCACGCTGTGCACGAAAGAGATTTTGTCTGGATCGAGATCGGCTTTGAGTGCGGCCTCATGCATGAGGCCGCGCACGACGTAGTGGGCCAGAAGCAGCCCGTAGAATTCTTGTCGTACCAGGTCCGGCGTCTTGCTTCTGAGCACAACGGCGCGCCCACGCAGATGGGTCTTGAACTCATCGAAGGCCGTTTCAATCTCCCAGCGCTCCATGTAGAGCGCTGCCAGTTCCGCGGCCGGTGCTGCCTCGGGGTCAAGAATGGTGGTTATAAGGCGGTACACGGGCTCGGCGCCGTCTTTTTCTGATTGCTCGTTGTCAGCGTCGAGCGTGTATTCAATCACGCGCACGATGCGTGCGTTTCGCTCATGACGGCGATCCTTTTGCGAGCCATAGATTTTGCTCAGATACGATTTGTCGTCGAGCCGCTCGTGGCACGGCAAGTGGGCATTGCTCTTCATGCGCCACAAGAGATCGGCTCCCGATTGGGCCGCCTCTTGCCAGAGCGAGTACCCGAAGAAGTAGCGATCGGCCAGGCAGAGCATGCCCGGGCGAAGACGAGTGACGACGTCCCGGGCCAGTGTGGCCTCACTCATCTTATAGGGACCCTGTACGGCGCCAAAAAGGACATGGGTGCCGCACTCGACCAGCGTGACGAAACGCAGCTTGGGAAAGGCGCTCCTGCCCCGCGAGGCGCCTGGCCGTCCGAACGCTTCGCTGTTGCGCGCCTCGTCGGGCATGTCCAGTGTCGAGCCGTCGAGGCTCACCAAGTGCCACTGCCGGTAGTGGGCCCCGCGGGTCTTCTCGCTCGCGATCGGACAAACGATCTCCTCATACAGACGCTTCATGGGCTCGACCCCGAGCCGGGTCCTGGCCTGACTGATGCCTGAGCGCCCCGTTTGACGAAGCTGCCTCACGGGCCAGCCAAGCCACTGAAGTCCCTCGACAAGGCAGCGCAGCACCTCCTCGTATGAAACGTGCATGTAAAGAGCCAACGCCACGACGTAATAGACCACCACGTGCGCAGGTAATCTTCTCTCTCGCTCGCTTTGACGGCCTTCTTTGCGAAGGGCTTTGTGAATGGCTTCGAGCGGAATCCTCTTGGCCAGAACGCCGAGAGTGATGTAATCGCTCACCCGAGCGCCCTCGGGCAATCCTGCAACTGTTCGTGCCATAGCAGCCTCCCTGATTTGCTGAGAATACGCAAAGGGAAGATAGTGATTAAATCACTAAATGAACAGTATTGCCGTTAAGGGAAATGAATTCATAACGCCTCCTCCCCAGAAGCAAATCTCACACAAAGTCGAGATCGGTTTTTCGATAAAAAAGCGTCAACTATAGCGTCAACAGTCAAAAAATGAAAAGACGTAAGTCCCATGTGCAAAGAACTTACGGCTTAACTACCGCGGAGGGGGTGGGATTTTGCCTCCCTTCGGTCGGCAATAGCCTGGTGGGGGATTAAGCCTCGCTTTGCTCGGCTTTAGCCCTGCAGGGGGTCTCGCACATCACTTCGAAAGCCCGACCGCTCACTACGTTCGCTGTCTGTCTTTTCCATTGATCCGCTCTCGCGAGTAAACTCGCATCGCGTCTCAATAGAAAAGCCAAACCAGCTTTGCTGGTTGGGCTTTCTCGTGTTGGGCGGAGGGGGTGGGATTCGAACCCACGGTACGCGTGAACGTACGCTGGTTTTCAAGACCAGTGCATTCAACCAGGCTCTGCCACCCCTCCGATGAAGGTCCGCTGCACGAATTGCAAACACGTCCAGCGCGAGGTGCTCGTGCTGAGAGATCAAAAATACGCCGTTTCGGGCTTCACATTAACGAAGACGCTGTCAAAACAGCAAGCCGACGGCTACTGCAAGATCATCAGGCAAAGAAAGGAACTGTAAAACCCTGATTTTTTGATTCCGTCGAAATCAGAAGAAGAACCAAATTCAAGGCAACTGCCCGGACGAAATTGATATCCCAGCGTAACGGTGCTGTGCTGACCTTTCTCAAGATGGCAAACTTACGAACACCGTCCATAATATCAGCATCTTCGTTTTCTGAAATAGAGTGCAACTTGGGGCCCAGACCCGCCGGCATTCCGCTCTCGACAGGAATGCGACACAGACTGAGCTTCAACATTGATTTGTCGCTCCGGCTGTCCAGACCAGAGACTCCATGGCGAGATCGAATCATCGCTCAGAAAATTGAAATCGCTTATCATCGTTCGACAGCATTCGGGGGCAATGTAAATAGAAAGCGGAATATGCATACTTTACAGAACGCAACGGACGAGATCAGAAGCTGATCCTCTGCCTGGATAAAGAATCAATCATCACGGGCGATCTGCCCGGCGCTGGCGCGTTGGTCCTGAAGTCGCAAAATTGCCGCGCGTGCGTGTCCTTCAAGGCGTTCAAGACGTGCGATAGAAATGGAATCCTTGACAAGATCTTCAGGAATTCCTTCGGGATCAATTTTCAGCCAGGTTTGAATTCGCGTGAAGTTGAACACCGATAAACCACCCGTTTTTCTTGCGTATTTGTGGGTCGGAAGTGTGTGGTTGGGTCCGAAACCGTAGTCACCGAAGACCTCAGCGGAGGCATGGCCTATGAACAGAGCTCCGAAATGAAAAAGTCTTGCCGCGATATCATCGGCTCCGAATGTGCAGATCTGAATGTGTTCAGGGGCGAGTTCATCCGACAGGGTAATCATTTCTGCTACGTCCGATGCGAGTATCGACCCCCCGTTATAGAGCGATACTCTGGCTACCGGCGCAGTGGGCAAGTCGGAAAGTTGTTCGGCCAGGCACAACTCTACCTTTTCCTGGATCGACGCGGACGTTGTTATCAGGACCGGGAGGGCATCTTCGTCGTGCTCGGCCTGGGCTATCAAATCGGCGGCAATCCGTACAGGGTTCGCAGTCTCATCTGCCAGCACAAGTAATTCGGACGGCCCGGCCACCATATCAATCCGAACATCTCCGGCCACGTATTTCTTGGCAGTTGTCACGAATTTATTTCCCGGTCCGACTACCACGTCACAGGCCGGTACCGGGCCGGCGCCATAGGCGAGAGCCGCAATCGCGTGTGCGCCACCTGCGCCAAGCACTGCGTCGGCACCTGCAATGCAGGCAGCGGCCAGTGTCAGTGTGGAAGGCGCTGGAGTCGCCATCCAGATTTCTGAAACGCCTGCCACCCGCGCCGGAATTACCGTCATCAGAATGGATGATGGCAGAGGATACGTTCCTCCCGGAGCATAACAGCCTGCTTTTTCCACGGGTGATATTCGGTGACCCGCCGTGCCGCCGGGCACAGGGACGGAAAGTCTGGAAAGACTGTTGAACTGAGCCCTCGAAAAATGCTCGATGCGAGCAGCAATTCTGTTCAGGAGTGCTCGATCCTTTTTCCGGAGAGATGCTTTGGCCTTCTCAAGATCGTTGACTCCGAAGATCAGTTTTGCCCCTTCCGGTGTATTGTCGAATTGATTCACATACGATGTCAACGCAGACCAGCCTTCGCTTTTGACCCGGTCAACTATTTTGCTGACCTGCTCGAGTACTGGATCATGCGCCGAAAACAGTTCCCGGGCAGGCAAACTCTTCAGATCTTCGCGTCTCGGAAACACACATTCATTCATCTGCTTTTGACTCCATTGTCTTGAACTCCACTGTGTTAAGCTCCGCTGTCTTGAACTCCACTGTGTTAAGCTCCGCTTTCTTGAATTACACTTTCTTGAACTCCATTGCCCTGCGGCGAATCCGTTTGTTTCGCATGGCCAGCTCCTGCACAACCCGATCAAATGGCACTTCATTTTTTGCCAGCCCGACAGACAGGAAATAAAGCACATCAGCAGCCTCCAGGATGACATCCTTTGTCGAACCAGTGGCAGATGCTTCGGCGAACTCGCCGGCTTCTTCGATCAGTTTACTGCGCAGCAGGTCCGGATCGGTAGCCAGCTTTACCGTTCCGGATTCTCCATTACGTGATGAGATCCGCTTGCGGATTTGTCGTTCCAGGTGACCCAGGCTGAACTCGTAACCGAAGCAAGACCGCGTTCCGGTATGGCAGAAAACGCCGCGTTGTCGGACGGTAAACCTGAGACTGTCGCGATCGCAGTCCAGGTCTATCCGGAGCAATTCCTGTGTATTCCCGGAAGTGGCACCTTTTACCCACAGTTGATTGCGTGAGCGGGACCAGTAGATACCTTTGCGTTCGCGAACGGCCTCTCCAATCGATACCACATTGCTCCAGACAAGCCCGAGAACCTGTCCGGATTCGTCCACGACGACCGTTGGCCACAACGCGTCATCGGAGTGATTTTTCAGAGGTGCCGCGACGGCTCCACCCAACGAAAGGGCCCCCGTGTAGAGCGCCATACCTACTTGTGCATCCGCACCAAGTCTGTCCAGTTCCCTGATTTCTTCGGTTGTAGTTATTCCGCCTGCAATCGTCACTCGGGGCGAGGCGTACCGGCCATTCTCCGGGCTCTTCCATGAAGGTGTTGATTGGGCGGCAGCCACAACCCGATGGACAGCGTCCAAGTCAAATCCGCTTAATCCACCCTCGAATTCAACCTGGGTGAACAGGAATCCTCCTACAAACGGTGCGAGTCGCTCCACGCGGTCTCGGGCAGAATCTGTTGTCGTTGTTCTCCACCCGTTGACGACAACTTGTCCCTTCCGGGCATCCACGGCGGCAATGATCCGGTTTCGCGGCAGTTGAGAACAGAATTCCGGTGTGGCAGCCGTTCCGATAATAATGTGCTCGACACCGCTGTCCAGCCAGTCCAATGCGTCTGAAAGTGTTCGGATTCCTCCGCCCACACGGATTCTTGCTCGACGTACCATCTCCCGTATAAGTTCAGTATTCGAACCCATCCCCAGGGCTGCGTCCAGATCGATGACAGCGACTTCACCTGCCGGCGAAAACTCGTCGAGTCGGTCAAGAGGATCACCTCCATCGAGTATCATCTCTTCTCCGCGTCGCAGTTGAACAGCGCGGCCGTTTCGGATATCTATGCTGGGAATAATCATAATCGTACAGGTATCTTTTGCGCGGCAAGCTGTCGTTTCAGCTCAGCTACCGCCAGTTCGTTGTCGTGGAAAATTGATGCGGCGAGGATCGCATCGGCTCCGGCCCGGATAGCCTGAAAAGCATCATCGGAACTGCCAATTCCGCCCGAACAGACGACGGGGACGGACACGGCATCTGAAACCGCATGTACCAGCGCCAGATCTGCTCCGGAACGGGTTCCATCCCTGTCCCAACTGGTCAGGAGTATCTCCCCGGCACCACGTAATTCGGCCTCTGAGGCCCACTCCACAGCGCCACGGCCCGCGCGGATCCGACCGCCGTTGATGAGAACTTCCCACCGACAGGTTTTTTTTGCAGAAACGAGACTGTTTATCTTTCGCAGGCGCTTTCTGGCATCAATCGCAACCACCACGCATTGTCTGCCGAATGCCTGCGCAAGATCAGAAATGAGTTCGGGCCTCCGAACGGCGGCCGAGTTTACACTGATTTTGTCTGCACCGGCGTAGAGCAGGCGACTGGCATCCTCAACAGAACGTATGCCTCCGCCCACGGTCAGCGGGATATGGATCCGTTTGCGTACACGTCGCACAGCATCCAGTCTCGTTTTGAGCCCACCGGGCGAAGCTGCAATATCCAGCAAAACAATCTCGTCTGCCCCCTGCCTCTCGTACAAGGCTGCCCGCTCAGCGGGATCTCCAGAGTCCCGGAGATTCTGAAACCGAATTCCTTTAACGACCCGCCCGTTCATCACATCCAGGCAAGGGATGATCCGAACGGTAGAATCGTTTATTGACCTCGGGCCAGACCGGGCACTGTTCTCTATACGGTTCAAGGATGAGCTGCGTCCGGGAAGAACCGGATTCGCGAGCCATCGGCGAAGCAGATCCAGGCCGTACCGTCCGGAAAGTTCGGGATGAAATTGGCAGGCGAGAATATTGTCCCGGTTGACCGCGGAAACAAAACGGTGGCCGTAATTTGTCCACGCGGGATTCCAATCCGAATGAGCGTCGGGAAGGGCGTACGAATTGGCAAACGCGGCGTAGCCATCGATCACGAGAGAGCGGCCTGATTCCGGGAATACCCGATTCCAACCCTGTTGAGGAATGCGTACAGAGTCTGGAAGGCGCACGTTTTTGCCCGGAATAATTCCGAGACCAGGCAATTGGGGAGCTTCATCGCTTCCATCCGTGAGTAACTGCATTCCGAGGCATATGGCGAGCAAAGGCACGAGACGGTCTATCTGTGTTCGAAGCACCTGGTCAAGACCACGCTCTCTCAAACACTCCATACCGGCCTGAAACGAGCCCACGCCCGGTAATACAATGCGGGTGGCCTGTTCAAGCATTTCGGGTTCCGACGACGTGACCACATCCACATTCAGGGCACTGAAGGCACTCTGAACGGAGGCGATGTTGCCGAGACCCGTGTCGATGATCATGATCATGGCGACCAGTCCTCCTTGGAAAGTGATAACCCCTCGGTCGAAAGCGACAAGCCTTCGGCCGAAAGTGAGCCTTTTGTTGAGGGAATAACTCCTGATCCGGTCCGTGTTACGGCCTGCCTGAGGGCCAGAGCTGTTGCTTTGAAGGCTGCTTCTGCTTTGTGGTGGTCGTTCTGACCGTATAGAATGTCTGTGTGAAGGGTCAAGCGGGCTGCTGTGGCTATGGATTGAAGGATATGAGGAATATTTTCACACGAAAGTTTTCCCAGCATTTCGCGCTCAAGTCTGAGGTCGATACGCGCAAACGGTCTACCGGAAAGGTCGATGACGCTTCGAGCGAGCGCCTCATCAAGAGGTGCATAGGCCGACCCGAATCGGACGATACCTTTTCTGTCACCCAGACATTTATCGAGTGCGTATCCCAGAACCAGGCCGCAGTCTTCCGCCGCGTGGTGATCATCTATGTGGGTATCGCCCGAGCACGACAGGTCGAGATCAAAACCGGAATGTCGCGCGAGGCTGTCAAACAAATGATCCAGAAAACCAATGCCGGTATCGATGCGACATTCTCCGGTTCCGTCAAGAGTAAGCGTCAATTCGATTTGTGTCTCAAGGGTTTTGCGTGTGATAACTGCGGTTCTGGGTTTCATGGAATGATCTCGATAAGTTGGCGGGTGTGTTCCAGGACGATCGCTGCGCCTGCCTGGAGAAGATTTTCAATTTCGTCCTGTGAGCCGATTCCGATGCCGAGTGCTCCGGCGCGGACGGCAGCCTGCATGTCGTCAGGTGTATCACCGATCATCCAGGGAGACGAAAGATTCATCTGTTTCATTGCTTCACGAACCGGCGCCGGATCCGGTTTCAGGGGCGCGTCTTCCATGGCGACAACGGTGGGAAAGAGGTCGATCAGATCAAATCGGTCCAGGAACCATTGTGCGTCTTCCCGCGGACGTCCGGTTACGATACCGAGGGGGTATGTCCGGGATATATTTTCCAGGTCAGACCGGTCGATGAGCAGGCTCTCACTCAACCGATAACCGCGCCTGTTCCCCGTTCCCACATAGAAATCCTGAAATGTGTCTCGAACCTCGTCCAGTGACACGTTAATTCCTGCGTCATGGAGAAAACGGCGCGTGAGTGCCCAGTCATCGTTAGCGTTGCCGGCTGCTTTGCCGGTTGCAATCATCTCGGGCGAAACGTGAAGGCCGTAAACTTGCGCGGTTGCCGATATGGCCTTCCGATACGAGTCATGGACATAGGCCAGAACACCATCCATATCAAACAAAATTCCGTCTGGTTGTGTCAGTGGAGTATTCATGTCAGGGGATTATTTGTCCGGGAGAGGTAACGACAATATCCGTACCACCGACTTCCTTGAGCAAGGGCAGAAGCGTGGGAAGCGTTGTTTTCGGAACGGCGGCCCGTACGGAGTACCCGCAGTTTCCGAACAGAGGGGATACTGTCGCTTCGCGCATGCACGGGAGCAACTTTACGACGGCCTGCAGACACTCGGTGCTGGCATTGATTTCCAGCATCACTCGTTTTCGAGCTTCCAGAACACTCTCCAGAAGCAATTTTATCGCGTCGATTCGTTCGCGACGCACCGGGTCGTTCCGTGCAGCTACACTCGCATAAAACCGGGTGGATGAGGTCATCAGTGTCTCAAAAATAACAAGATTGTTTGCCCGAAGGGTAGCGCCCGTCGCCACGATATCTATGATCAGGTCTGCGTCATCGGGCGGAAATACTTCCGTGGCACCGTAGGATCGGACAAATTCGGCATCCAGCCCCTTGTTCTGAATCCATTCTCTTGCAATTTGCTCGTATTCGGATGTCACGACAAGCCGGCGAGACGGAAGGGAGCCGTTGACAAGGAGTCCAGACGGCACAGCCGCAACCAGCCGAACCGTATCCAGAGTCGTGTCCATAATTTCAACAACGTCAGCATTCAGTTCCCGAACCCAATCGGCGCCGGCAAAGCCGGCATCACGCCGGCCGTGAACGAGCATTTCAATGATGTTCTGGGGTTTGAGCGTTTTAGCTGTTGCATCAGGAAGCGAAATCAACGGCCGATAACCCCTCTCGCTGGCCGATACCGAGATGCCGGCATCGCGGAGAAGGTCAATGATGCCCACGCTCATCCGCCCTTTTGGGAGACCGAGCTTGAGTATGGTTGTTTGTTGAATGATTTCTGTCATGGGTTCTGGCTGGAAGGCCGGAACCTCGATGTCGCGTCCGCTTGAAATGCAAAACGCCGACCATCGAGGCCGGCGAGCGGAGTAAAAAAAGACTATTGAGCGGTCAAAAAAACAGTCTATACCCGGGCGTGGCCTCCATGAAAATGGTGGCAATGATGGTGACGGGTATTATGATGACGAATTTCGCTCACGGTCGGCAATGATACGGCAGTCGGGCGCGAAGATCCAAATAAATATCAGGGCCTGTCCACGCTTTCTCAGAATATCCACCGTCAGGACGATTACGGAAAGTGTGAACACGTCGTGATCTCATCTCGCCGGGGTCCTGCCCGTAGCCTCCTTGATTAAACCCAGGACCATCCAGCGGGCGATGGCCTGACGGTTCAGCGGCTCTATGATGCGAATCTGGTCTCGCTCATGATGAATATTGCCGAGTTCGACGTAGGTTGCAACCGGGTTTGTGTGTTTCAGTGTATAAAGATTGGCGTGAGATACCTCGCCGTGGTATCCTCGGTTCGGTTGTGCCCGTCGGTATTGATCGCGCATGGTATCACGAAGGATATTACTCAGGCGCTGGCCCTGCTTGCTGTTGTAGTAGAAGTGGACGTCGATCTGCGTGGAAGATTGCTCGCGAGCGTCAACATGGATTTCGATCACTCTTTTCAACCGGGCTGAAGATTTCCGACTGAGTGCATTGATGTGTTCGACGCGTTCCTGAACACGTCGATGTCGGCTCACCGGGCTTCCGTCTCGATTTCTCTCGTCTTTGTCCGGGGCGAGATATTTTTCGTCACGAATGCCGTCATTGTCGTGCACCATCACGTACACTTCCGCGCCGTGAGATATTAACTCTCGCGCCACCCGAAGGGTCACATCATACGCGTATTCGTCCTCGTACAAAGCATGTCCAAGGCGATGGCCAATGGCACCCGGATCAGGTCCTCCATGCCCGGAAATCAGAAAATAGGCGGTTCCCTTCAGTAAGGATGACTGCTTTTTGATGGTCGCATACTTGGCCCCGAACAGTTCCATTCTCACGGACTCATCTGTTGAGCCGGTGGACGGTAATCTGTACCGTGTCCCTTTTCGGAGTCCGTTGCCCGGCAGCAAGTTGTCTTTATTCAAAGAACGAAACTCTGCAAGAGAAGCCGGTGACGGCGAAATTCCGTTTCTCTGAAGAAGACTGTAGATGCCTTCTCCGTTTCGGGGCGTATCTGACTGCGCGAGAGCGGAAGTCTGAATGAATATGCCCGCTAAACAGAAGAGAAAAAGACGAAAAAGCATGCTCAGATCCGAGGAAATTCGGTCGATGATTCAAAACCGAAAAGACAACGGTTTCATACCTGCTTCGCCTAAGATATTGATTTTTATGGAAATGAGTTGAGAACTTGCTTATTCGTCACGCTCTTTTTCTTCTTGCATTGGTTCATTCCGGTCGTCTTCGCAGACGGAATCTGTGAACTGAATGTCAGCAACCCAGGACTCTCCGTCTTCGGAAAACTCTATGTCCGGCAGCAGGTTCGTCTGTGCAGGCGATTTCGGTTGTGGTTGCGGCTCAACAGAAACATCGTCATCTTTAAAGCCCGTTTGACCGTCACCTCCGGCTGCGCCAGGGTCATATTTGCGCTGTGTTGACTCCGAGATCGATTTTATCAAATTGGCTTCATCGAGCGGATCCACCCCGCCGCTTACCGCCGCCTGGTACTTATAAACCACGTGCATGGCCAATGCAAACAGTATTATGCCGAGAACATACATCATACCTCAGGTATCGGAACGCACCCGAGAACCTTAACGGTCTGACATGGGCTGCGTTGACGGCCTGACATGGGCCGCGTTGACGGCCTGACATGGGCCGCGTTGACGGCCTCGTGATCCAGTTTTTAACTGTTGGCTCGGATCGCAGCCACAATTTCTTCAGCCAAGGCATCAAGAGTAAGATTCAACTTCATTACGAGGTCGGAATAATCATCGATGATCCAGTTCGGAATTCGCTGATCCGTTTGTCCTCGCTGGACGACAGATCCGGTCGCGTCCCGTAAAGACCATGATGCACGAAGGGCAGCTTCGGAAGACATCGTACCTTCAAAGCGATCGATATGAATGGCGAGCCGCAAAGAGGGGTCGGCGCCGCCGCGCCAGGGTAACGTGTACACTTCCCGGACCGCTCCAGACGCCATGATTCTTTCAGCAATACGATCCTGTATAGCGATCCGCAGGTCTTCTCCCCAGCGATTCGTCGGGCTGTATGTGATTTCCACGTCGGAAATCCTTTTGGCGATCCTGGGTGTATCCAGATAGCCGGCAACGGTAACACGTAACATTCCGACGCGGACGGCTCCTGACGCTGCGTCCGGCGCCGTAGTCGAAACAATCGAATCAAGCACAAAAAACCTGGTTCTGTCCGGTTTCGGTTTCAGATCAATACAACCGGAAATCGCGAAAATAATTGCAGCGTAGAAAACCCACGCCGACTGCATGCGGAAGAAATTTATCATTTACTTTTCGGCTTTTCCCCGGACAAGTGAGCCGGGATTTCGTTCAAGTTCATCGGCCAGCAAACGTAGTGCGCGTGCCATTGCGCCCATCTCCCGCATGGCCGTCTCTGTTTCATACCGGAACGATCCCTCCGGTGCCATGAGAGACCCGGCGTGTTCCAGCAAAACCTGACTCGCCTGAAGCGTGGCGACGAGCGCTACTGCTGCCGAGTCGAGGCGTGCCATCATGGG
Source organism: Bacteroidota bacterium (assembly GCA_022571255.1). Taxonomy (GTDB): domain Bacteria; phylum Bacteroidota; class Rhodothermia; order Rhodothermales; family UBA10348; genus N075bin62. The sequence continues at coordinate 4,219 of JACZYD010000049.1, read as the reverse complement.
TTGGGATTCGTTGTTTATCGTGGTTGCGAGGTCGCGAAGAGCGGCCAGCGTATTGTCGAGAGACTTGAGGGAATTTGTAATTTCCTTGTTGGACATCATATCCTCAGCCGCCTTCAACGTAGCGAGGGTCTGGTCGTTCAATGCTTTTATATCGAGGGCTTCGGCCTGGTCCTTGGCGATTTCAAGAAGATCGCGAAGGTCACCCGTCAGAGCAGGAAGATCGACCGCGCCGACACGAGCCACGATTTCAGAAACGCTCGCCGTGAGTCCGGCCAAGGCGGACGGAGTCGATGGAACTTCAATGAAGCCGTCTTCCGTATTGAGAAAAATCGGCTCTGATGCGGAAAAATCGTATTGGATTTCGATATAGCGGATGCCGGTGACCATACTTTCTGTGGCCAGGTTGGTGCGCAGACCTTCTCTGACGGATTTTTCCATCTGATCGGCATGGCTGAAATTTCGGGTCGCGCCCAGGCTGAGCGTGAGAGCCACATCAATTTCAGCTTCAACGCGGATATAACTCTGCGTCGTATCGGGCTGCGGCCAGAAACTGATTCTTGTGACTTTGCCAATGATGACGCCCTGGAATTTAGTCGGTGCTCCCACGTTGAGGCCGGCTACCGACTCATTGAAAAATGTGACGACATGCAATTTTGGCGAAAACAATATTCCAGATGCAAGCGCGAGGATTCCTCCGAGAGTCAAGATGGTACCGACTACGACGAAGACTCCGATGGCCGCAAGATTCGTTGATTTACTCATGATTTTATCGGGATGGACTCGCTGGATCTGGTAAGAAACTGGTATAGATGAGCGTTGGGTGGATTTTCAAGAAGGTGCTTCGGATTTCCCGCAGCAGTTTGTGTCCGGAGCTCCACATCAAGAAAAACGGAGTTGTCGGCAATTGCAAAAATACTCTGTAACTCGTGGGTTACGATGACGACGGTGGTACCCAGGCTGTCTCGTAATTGAAGAATCAAATCGTCGAGCCGGCGGGAACTGATCGGATCAAGACCGGCAGACGGTTCGTCGAAAAACAACACCTTCGGGTCCAGCGCCATGGCCCTGGCCAGAGATGCCCGTTTCCGCATACCGCCACTGATCTCATGCGGGTGGAAATTCTCGAATCCACGCAGTCCTACCAGTGCCAGTTTTAATTTTGCAACCTCGAGAATGTCCCGGTCGCTTAATTCCGTGTATTCCCGGAGGGGCAGGGCGATATTTTCAGCAAGTGTCATCGATGTCCACAGAGCGCCAGCCTGAAATGTGATTCCGAATTTACGGAGCATTTTTTGCCTGGCCTCTTTGTCGGCTTGAATGAAGCTCTGGCCTTCAAAAAGAACATCTCCCTCCGCCGGTTCCAGCAGCCCGATCATGTGTTTCAGCAACGTGCTTTTTCCGCATCCGCTACCCCCCATGATCACAAAAATCTCTCCATGCTGAATCTGAATATTTAGATCACGCATCACGACAAAGTCGCCGTACGCCATGGTTAAATTTTTTATTTCGATTTGAGGGAAAGGCACGTGATTTACAGACCCATCATGGTGATTATAAAATCGATCAGAAAGTTGGAGGCAATGATCAACGTAATGCCGGTCACGACGGCCGACGTTGTAGCCTGCCCCACGGCTTCCGCACTTTTGCCGGACTGCATGCCTCTGAGGCACCCGGACAGACCGACCAGAATTCCGAATATCGTACCTTTAAAAATGCCGATACCAAACTGAAAGAGATTGATATCAGTCACAAATTTATCCATGAACAGTTCAACGGTGAGGTCTGACAAAGCGACCGAAACAACCATTCCTCCAAAAACACCAATGACGTCCGCATACACTGTGAGTAACGGCATCATGAAAAACAGTGCCAGAAGTCTTGGAATCACTACGATATCCATCGGATCGATTCCCATCGTTTCATAGGCATCCAGTTCTTCCGAGGCCTTCATGCTGCCGATCTCGGCCGCATAGGCCGCGCCCGTTCGTCCGGCAATAATAATGGCGGTCATCAACGGTCCCATTTCTCTGAGCACACCGTATCCGACGAGATGGACCACGTATATGGTTGCGCCGAACCGGGCCAGGACATAGTACCCGAGAAACGCAAGGATGGCGCCAATCATAAAGGCGATCAGGGCAACAAGTCCGACGGCGCCTGGACCTGTTCTTCTGGCAATGGGCCAGAGTTCGCGCCAGCGAAAACGTTTCGTGCGAACGAGGAGTTGAAAAAAAGCCAGAAAACAGGTGCCTCCAAAATGCAGGAAGTTGCCGAAGTTTTCCATTCGTTCGACCGTAAAGCGTCCGATGCGCTCAAACGAGCCGGCCTTTTCGACAGAACTGCCTGTCTCAGTTTCGGGGACAGCCCGGGCCAGGGTCAATAAAGCACGCAAAGTGGCAGGGAGAGAGTTGGTGTCAAACTCAGTTCCGTTCGATTCGGCGTGATCGGCGACCTGCTGCAGATACACAATGATACTGGTATCCCACGCGCCAAGATCGTCCACGCAGAACTGAATTCTGCGTGCAGCCGCGAGCGATGGGTTGGCGGCAATTTCCTCTTCAAAGTTTCTCAGTCCGTCCGAGAGTCGCCAGGACCCTGATAAAAACACGTCGAGCGTGTCGCCGTGAAGACGAAGATTATTATCCGAGGCTGACTCAGTCAAAACAATGATACAATTTGAAAACCGTCGAACGGGAAACACCAGGGCCTGTTCACAGGCACTACCCGAAGGGCCGCGTATATTTTCCGCGCAGCGGTGTTATCAGACGCTGATGTAACGGTGTTATACTGCGTGCTTTTGCTCTGCTGCAACAAAAAATATACAACGGAAGGACGCTTACAGAAAGTGTTGACCGGCCTTAATTTAACACAAACCTGAGCGGAATGAAGAAGCCGAATGCGCAACTCCTATAGCACTGATAAATCGTTCTCGCGCCATATGGCGTGGACGAGCGATTCGCCGCTCGGTCTTCGCGTGGCGCTTGCCGAAGGCCCGTTTCTTGTTCTGGACGACGGCACGAAGATCATTGATCTGGTCAGCGGAATTGCGGTTTCGTCGCTCGGCCACAGGCATCCGGACGTGATACGCGCGATCGAGGATCAGATCTCAAAACATTTACACGTGATGGTCTACGGGGAAATGATCCAGGAATCCCAGGTTCGATTTGCAAGCCGATTGACCGGATTGTTGCCGCGCTCGCTCTCGGTCGTTTATTTCACGATGACGGGCACGGAGGCCAACGAAGGGGCGCTGAAACTGGCGCGAAAAAAGACGGGGCGCACGCGCTTCGTAGCTTTTGACCGGTCGTACCATGGCGATACGATGGGGTCGCTGTCGGTAACGGGTAGAAAAGTGTATCGGCAGCCGTATGAACCCCTGGTACCGGACGTGACATTTTTGCCGTTTGACGACGTTGATGCCCTCGCCGAAATCGACGAGACCGTGGCCGCAGTGATTGCGGAACCCATCCAGGGGGAGGGCGGGATTCGTGTGCCGCGCACGGAGTGGATCAGGGCGCTCAGGACGCGGTGCGATGAGACCGGTTCACTGTTGATATTTGATGAGATCCAGACAGGATTCGGCCGGACAGGAAGTCTTTTTGCGTTCGAACATTTCGGCGTTGTTCCGGATATCCTGACGGTTGCTAAGGCCATGGGCGGGGGCATGCCGATTGGCGGGTTTGTAGCCAGCTCCGACATTTTCGAGACATTTCGGCGGGATCCGCCTCTGAGTCATGTGACCACGTTTGGAGGGCATCCCGTTTCGTGCGCGGCCGCGGACGCCGCACTCCGGGTTGTGATCGATGAGAAGCTGTTTTCCAGAGCGCGGGAAATCGAGTCCAAAATCAGGAAAGAGCTGCATCACCCACTGATCCGGGAAATCAGAGGGATGGGAGCGATGCTCGGCATGGTACTTCCCGGGCCTGTTGAGACCGCGAGCGCAGTGAAACGATGCCTCAAGCGCGGCGTCCTGCTGGGCTGGACATTACACGCCGACAATCTCATCAGACTGGCGCCACCGCTCAATATTCCGTGGCCAGTTCTGAGCGAAGCGCTTCAGGTTATTCTGGAATCGCTCGACGAGGTCGCGCTCGGTGATATCCATCCCCATGGACGCAACCCCTCTGATTTCGCCCCGTGGGTCGCGCAGCGGCGTGTTAAACCACTCGCAGGTCACGGTCGATCCATCCTTGCGGAGGTTGGAACCGACGGAGTGGCT
>JACZYD010000160.1 GCA_022571255.1 Bacteroidota bacterium | reverse complement strand
ACTGTGGCTGAAGCCCTGGAGTGCCGGCCTTGAACGCTGGCTGAAGCACTGGGGTGCCGGCCTTGAACGCTGGCTTTAACCCTGGGGTGCCGGCCTTGAACGCTGGCCTTAACCCTGGGGCGCCGGCCTTGAACGCTGGCCTTAACCCTGGAGTGCCGGCCTTGAACGCCGGCTGAAGCACTGGTTGTGTCGCTGCCTGGGGCACTGCTCGCATGGTTGATCGCTTCGAAGCGACGGTAGAACACGTAAGACTCACGCTCCCCGCAGAGTTGGTTCGTATCCAGTAACTCTTTCCCTGCTCGATATCCGCGGCAGACGTATAACTCCCATTAAAACTGAAAAGGGTGTTTTCAATAATTATTCCATCAGGATCGCCAATTTCTCCGAGTGGCACGTTACAAGCCGGTCCGGAGATCAGATTCCAACCAGAGCGCAGCTGCGGAGATATGTTTTCCAGAGGCAGTCCTTCGAGTTCAACGATCTCATCCACCGCCATGCGGAGCCAGTAACCGGTGCCGGTTTCAAGATTTGTATTTGACGGCTGGACATAATTGCCGTTGAAACTGAAGAGGGTATTCTCTACCGAAAAAGGAAATAAGACACGGTAGTCTGCATCGACGACCTCCCTGTCAAGACCGACGAGATTCCAGCCTTCTTTCAGCGAAATCGAAACAGTACTGGTGCCGGAAGAAATCTGTAAACTACTGAGAATGTAAATACCGTCATTCTCATATTGGTTGTTTCCCAGAAGAAACGAAGGAGAGACCGTAGGCCCACTGTATTGCGTGCCGCTTGCGGCATCATAGATCCAGAACTGGAATTCTTCGCCGGCAATCAGGCCGTCTTTCACGGACGTAAGTGCATCGTCTCCCCAGATCGAAATCGAACCGACAATTCCATTCCAGGTCATCATACCGGCGCAAAAGTTCGGGTAAGCCGGATCGGACGAGTAGACAGCGATTTCGCTTCCAACAGAAAGCCCATTGCCGGGCATCCCGGACAGGCTTTCTTGCGTGATGATGACGGTAGCGTTAAAAATATTGCCGACGCCGTCTTCGCAGGAAGAAAAGAAAGAATCAGCGTGCGAGCGGGGGACCCACACGGCTGATATCAATAAAAGTAGCAGGAGGGGACGTTTTACACACAACATGCCTCAGGTCGTAAAATGTCCGGGGATAACCCAGCCTATATCGACCTGAGACAAGCACGTTTTAACAGCAGACCGACATATTTAACCGAAGGTCAGTATAAATTTTTCGCGGGCGACTGGAATCAGTCGTCTACTTCGGGCGGCTGGAATCAGTCGTCTACTTCAAGAGAGAAAGCGTCCGGGTAAGGACTTTGTCGCCGACCGTGAGGCGATAAATGTAAATACCGCTGCTTTCCGCTGAGGCATCCCAGACGGCACGATGCCGTCCTGCATTTCGGTAGCCGTCGATGAGCACGGCGCGAGGGCGTCCGAGCATATCAAATACTTCAATCCGAACATGAGAGGCAGAAGGAAGCCCGAATTCGATGGTTGTTATCGGATTGAACGGATTCGGATAATTCTGGTCGAGCCGCAGCGTGAACGGGACATCCGTTTCATCTTCGACGTCTACGGCAGAAGCCGCAACAGTGGTAAAAAAGTTGATGGGCGACCACTGACTCAGTCCTGCAGAATTCTCAGCTCTGATCCTCCACATATGCTTGGTCAGTGGATTGAGTTGCGTAACATCGTACCACAACTGAAACGTCACCTCGTCAATGATCGTATCGCTGAACGTATAATCTTCGTAGTTCGTTATCTGAAACCGGGTGATGACCCCTCCTGGTGTTCGTTCCCAACTGAAACGATGATTCAACGGTATCTCGACAGATCCGAAAGCAGGATCCGACAGGGTCGGACGCAGCGGTGGATTTTCAGCCACCCTGACCGAAAGTGTAAATTCCTGTTCGACGGTCGACGTTCCATCATCAAGGACCAGGGTGACGAGGTGTTCGCCGACGTCGCTGGTTAACGGGAATCCTTTCAATTCTGACTCGCTGTCGCTGATCGCTCTTAAAGAGATCCAGTCCGGAAGTTGTGTTGCGTTTACCATGAGGGTATCTCCGTCGACGTCTGCAGTGATGATCCGGTATAAATACTGATCTCCTTCGGACGATTGGACTACTGCCTCGCTGACAAATACGGGAGGGTCGTCGACAGGTTGAACGTTTACCGTCACCGAGGCGTTTGAAATCACTCCGAGCGCGTCCTGAATATTATAGGAGAGTCGGGCGACTCCGAAAAAATCTTTCTCCGGAGTATATCTGATCGAACGCTTGTCCGCCATGACCTCTGCAAGGCCCTGCATCGTGAATACGCCCATCACGACCACCGTGCCCGATTCTCCCGGAAAGTCATTGGCCAAAACGTCAATGATTACAAAATCGTCTTCGAGCACGTCGGCCTCATCATCCCTGGCGCGAGGAGCGCTGAAATCAAATGATGTTGAAATTGAGGAAAGTGTATAGATGGCATCGATTTTGAATCTCGGAGACCCGTCAAGGAATACCGCCGTGAGATCGGCGGCCCGAAATTCGATCCCGGTGAGCGAATCATAGACGCGCAATTCAAATGCCTCATTTTCGCGCAACCCTTCAAGGGAAGATGTCAGATAGTCATCCGCCCAGATGGTGATATAACCGGTCTTGCCGCTCCAGACGGTTTTGCCTATACACTCGTTCTGGCGATCCTCCCCGAAGGTGAATACAGCCACCTCGCTGCCAGGCGAAAGGGACTGGTCGGCGAATGCGGACAGACTTTCCTCCGGAAGGAGAAGGGTAGCATTAAAAATATTGCCGTTTCCGTCGTAACAGGAAGTGTAGAACGGTTGAGCCGAAACGGGCCAGACCATTAGCAGGCCGATTGCCGCCGGTACTGCAAGGTAGGATCTTGCGACTTTCAACATAAATAAAGACGCACGCAGTCTCTCGTCCGCGAAGGAATGCGTACTGATCTGTAACGAACGCGCTGAAACGCGTACCAGTCATTATTATAATTAGAGGTCTGGCACGCAATACAAAAATCTCGACGCAGAAGAGGGTCACGCCAAGGCGGATGCGGAAAGAATTGACCGACTGCGGAGGCCAGCGTGCAGGTCATATGCCGAGCATAAAACCGACCCGTGAATATACGGCGAATTGCGCCTCAAGACCATAGAATATCAGGAAAAGTTCGGCCTTTGGCCTCCGAATCGTTTCGAGCGCTTTAAAAGAAAGGAATCGGGCATTAAAGCACGATCGACATGGTTCCGCCTGCTTCAAAACCGGTCAAATCACCGAAATTATATCGAAAATGCAGTGGCAGACTGATTTTGGAGGAGAGCGAGACTGTCGGGCTGAACGTCGTGGAATAAATTAAAATGTCAGATCTTCCCAGCGCCTCTCCGAATCCGGTTGCTCCTGCGTCCATATACAGACCCAGCAGGGAGTTGAACCGTATCACAACATATCCTGCAAGTTTCAATCGATCAGGAAAGGCCGTTGTGGGCTCGGGTTCAAGACTGTTCAAGAAAATCCTGAGGTTGGTGGAAATGATACGAAAATTCGATTTAATTCCTGCGTCATGGCGTCCCATCTGGAAATTCAACTGGAGCCTCCCAGACCAGCGGTTGCCACTATCGTAGACTTCCGCATTTCCAAATTTATCCACACGGTACGATGTGCCGCTGATATCCGCCGTCAATTGAAACGCATTCGAAAATTTCCAATCAGCCCCGAACAGAAAGACAAATTCATTGCCCCAGTTGTATTTGTCGGTGAGACCTTCGAACGGTTTATACTTGTCTTTGAATCGAAAGGAAAGTCCTAAGCTGTACGTAAATCGTTTCCCCCAGGTCAGTATCCAGGCAACAGACGGGGCGATGATTCGTCCCTGTCCGAAATACGGCTGCCGAAAGTCGTACTGGCTGAGTGCCATGAGTGATGAGGTTTGAAATGCTGCATCGGGTAAGTTGGTGCGGCCGGTGGGAAGGCTGACGGCAAGATCCAGAATGATTCGCGACGTCGAGGTGCGAACGATATACTGGGCACCAAGCTGCAGGTCGCTCAAACCACCTACGGATCTCAGGTTGTCCCCATCGACCACGACTTGATTTATATTTCCCCGAAGCGTCAGATTTGGCCTTACAGCAATCTGAAGGCCATATGTGACTGAATTTTGACTGATCGTCGGGTCGGGCTCCGTCCACTCTTGATGAAAACCGGAAACGAAGATGTGAACAGGAGGGACACTCCTTCCCATTTGCGCAGATACACCGGAAGTCGGCACCATTACGGCCGCCAGAACCACCCAGAAATAAAGCGGATTTTTCAATTTGATTTTTCTCCTCAGTTTTTCGTCTCCGAATGCACGTGGCATGATGTGCGCGTTATTCAATTCTGTTTTTTGCTTCATCGGATCAGAAGCATTTTTTTGATGGCCACATGATCACCCGTTTTGAGCTGGTAAATGTACATGCCTGTTGCCGCGGGCAATCCTTCACCGGTATTGCCATCCCAGGAAATCGAATGTCGCCCTGCTTCCTGCGAACCCCGGACCAGCATGCGGACGCGGCGTCCGAGGAGATCGAATACGGTCAGTTCTACGAAATCCGCTGTTCCAATGGAATAGGAAATAAGAGTTTCCGGATTGAAGGGGTTCGGGTAATTCTGTGCGAGTTCGAACACGGTCGGAGTCAGAGATATTCCTTCCGTTTTTGATGCCGCGAATTCAGGCGAACCAACGATGAGCCTGAGGTGACGCGTCGTGGAGGGCCCTTTAAACGAAACCTCAAAGTTGTTTTCCGAAATATTGATCGAGGCCCTTCGGTCAAGATCTACGATATAAATCTCAGTATCCGGAGCCACGGCGCCGCTTACTTTGAGCGTGATAGTTACGGTTTGAGCGCCGGAGGCTGATTCTACCTCGAAGTCCCATACACCTCCGTCCAGGTCAATCGGTTTGATATTTCGGGCGAACCGTTCTCCTCCTTCAACCAGGGAGAGTCGAACGTAGTCCCCAATGGGAGGCGCTTCCGTCAAGTCCCAGGAGTCACGCCCCGCGCTCGCGTTCTCGGCGAAGCCCGCAAAGTTTTGAGTATCTCGCAGAGCGGTTCCCGAGACCAATGCGCTGAGCTGCACCACGAAGGGAAGCTCGGCGTTGTTGTGTACAAATGATTGATTACCACCCGACTGTTCTCTTTTACCTTCCCTTGGCGCTGGTGCCGTAAGAGTAAACTCCAGTGGGACAACGGCCTGATTGTAAACGAAATA
>JACZYD010000048.1:13199-23417 GCA_022571255.1 Bacteroidota bacterium | reverse complement strand
CTTACCGCCGTTTTCTCGAGAACAGGATAAGAGAATCGTTCAGTTTCGAGGGTGTACCGCTCACATTGGTGTTTAAATCGAAATAATTAGTTCCTATTTTTAACCGTACTCCAACGAATAACCATCCATGCCTGGAACACCCCTGAATACAGCCCGGGAAAACGAAAGGAAATTGAATTTCTGGGAGCGTCTCTATCTTCCGGAAATTTTCAAGGGTCTTGCGTGGTCTGCAAGTAAAATCTGGAAAGAGCCCCTCTATACGTTTCAGTATCCCGAAGAACAGTGGTATCCACCGGACAGTTATCGTGGGCGCCCTGTTCTGGTTGAGGAAGATGGAAAGGCGCGGTGCGTGTCGTGCAACTTGTGTGCGAAAGCATGTCCACCGATGGCGATTTCCATGGAAGCGCAGGAAATCGAAGGTCCGAAAGAGCGTGAGCCGGCCTGGTTTGAGATCGATATGCTTCGCTGCATCTATTGCGGATTTTGCGAGGAAGTCTGTCCAGAAGAGGCCATCGTGATGTCAAAAGAGTACGATTTGACATTTGAGAATCGAGAGGAGGCTATTTTCAAAATGGATCGCCTTCTGGTTGTAAAAGAGCAACTCGAGGACCGCCTGAATTATCTCGAACGGCAGAGAAATCCCGAGTTCGGAGCTCAATGGGACTACGATCAGACCAACAACAGGCACTCGCTGCGCGGAACGGATTTTCTTGCGCATTTATCCGGAGAACGGGAAGCCGGAGAACCGGAAGGTCGAGCACGGGAAGCCGAAGCACGGGAAGCCGGAGCACGGGAAGACGGAGAACTGGAACATGGAGCACTGGAAGCCGGATCCTGACATGAAGGCGAACGTGAACGTCGTGCCCGACGAGATCGCCGATGAAGCAGCGTGCAGCACGGTAATTGAACAGTTGTCTTATCTCTTGGAAGAACTCGCAGCCCAAAAACCGCTGTTTTCGAAAATTTCCGAGACGATCGTGTCTGAGCGTCCTGTAAGAGATCAGAATTCAATCAAGGATCATTATCTCACGATGCGCACTCGAGAAGAACGGGTCAACACAGTCATCATTGAAGGTCTTATACGTGGCGATCTGTGTGGTAAGTCGGTCGACGACACATTGTCGGAAGGAAACCCAGAGCGTTCTGGAAGTGAGTCCCTGACAGACATTCAGGAGAGGATTTCCGAGAGCAGACAATCAATCATCGACATGCTTCGTGATGCGCCGTCAAAAGCCTGGAATTCCAGTGTGATCGAGAATGGCAGGAGGCGAACATTACTGGAGTGGGCATTCAAAATGGCTCTGGAAGATGCGGACACTCTCAGGGAGATCAGTATGCAGTTGTCTGAGATTCAACTGATCTTCAGACGCTGACCATACCAATTTCACGTTTACAAACGTTTCTTTCATCAGGAGGTAATTTTGATTGGCAAAACGTCAACTGACATATGACGATTTGGCAGTAGCCTTTTCTCACAAAAATTTTTCGCCGTTTTACCTGCTCTATGGTGCGGAACAGTTTTTCGTGGACAGGCTTCAGAAATCGTTACTCGAAAATGCACTTGAATCTCACGAGCGAGATTTTAATCAGGATATCGTTTACGGTGCTGAGGCTGACGCGAAAGCCGTTCTGAGCATCTGTCTGTCATATCCACTCATGGCTTCCAGACGCGTGGTTGTCATTCGCGATTTTAATCAACTTAAAGAAAATCGTTTGTTTACGGCTTATGCGGAGAATCCAAACCCGTCTGCCATTGTGCTGTTTGTCTGTACTGGAAAAATAAACACAAATTCAAACCCATACCGTGCATTAAAGAAGCACGGTGTTTCGGTCGAATTTAAATCTCTGTACACCAGGCAAATTCCGCATTGGATTGATCGGCTCGCTAAAGAAAAAGGATTTGAAATAGAGCCGCGAGCAACGCAGATGTTGTCTGATTTTATCGGAAGCGACTTGCAGACCATCGCAGCGGAATTAGATAAACTGGCCACTTATGTCGGTGACCGGAAAAAGGTGACGGCAGATGATGTTGTCCATGCGAGTGGACAGACACGAGATTTTAACGTATTCGAATTGCAACGCGTTCTTGGAGAAAAACGTCAGAATGACACAGTTCGTATCGCGGAACGGTTGTTGCAGCAATCGTCCAACCCGAAGGGAGAGAGTACAATGATTGTCGCTGTACTTACGTCCTTTTTCACAAAACTCTGGCAATTGTCTGAGTTTCAAAAACTAAGAATCTCTGAAAAGGAGATGGCTTCAGGAATTGGAGTTTCACCGTTCTTTATTAAGGAGTATCTTTCCAGTCTTCGTAGATATGATGAAAAAGCCATAAAAGGGGCTTTTTTATCGCTGTTGGCTGCTGATTATGAGCTGAAAGGAGGGAGCAATCGAAGTGAACGATTAATTCTGAATCTTATGTTCAGAAAATTGTTTGCCTCGGACCAAGCAGAGCGGGTTGCGGCCTGACAAGGTAATTGTAACAAAGGCCCGCCCTGTCACACGAAGGGAAATCGGACGAAGGTCGCAACAGATTGCGATGCAGGTCCAACATATGATAAGGTATGACAAAGACAGAAAACGTGGGGACAATCCGGAAACGGACGCTGAAAGTGAAGAGCTCGCAGCATGAGTTGAGCGGAATTAATCCGAACAAACGACATTTTGGTGCTCTGACGGCTATGAGCGATGAGGACCTGATGTCACAGTTCCAGATGGGAACGGTGGAGGCTTTCGACATTCTCGTCAGTCGGTATAAGGATCCTCTGACAAACTATATATATCGTTTCCTCGGAGACATGAAGGAGTGTGAGGATCTGCTTCAGGAGACGTTTTTAAGGGTTTACAGAAACAGGCATTCGTATCGCCGAATTGCGAAATTTTCTACGTGGTTGTACACGATCGCCGGAAATCTGGCCAGGTCGGAGTATAGAAAAAGAAAAAGACGCCGTCTTTATTCTTTGCAGTCCGTTAATCGTGACGACGAGGAATATGAAGTCGAGATTCCGGATGAGACGTTTTCGCCGGATAAACATACTGAGAGCACGATTCAGGACTTCTTTATTCAGGAAGCACTGCGTCAGATACCTGAGGAGTTTCGGGAAGTTGTCGTATTGCGTGATGTACAACAACTTGCCTACGAAGAGATTGCGGAAATCACGGGTCTCCCGATGGGTACGGTGAAAAGCCGAATAAACCGTGGCAGGACCAAGCTTCAGCTTCTTCTCAAAGAAGTTTATGTAGTAGATACGGACTGAAAACTCTTTTAAAGCGATTGTGAAGGGTCTGCAGATATTTCTGCAGGCCCTTCTATGTTTACGAGAACTTAACAGAGACAGTGGGGTACGCGGAGAAGATGACAATGGGGCCCACACATAGCCTATGCTACAAAGATACAACGCTGACGACCCTGACTCTATCGACAATGCTCTGGATGAGCTGCTCTGCGAATACGTAGACGGTTCCATGGATCCGGATGTACGCATTGTTTTTGAAGAGTATCTCGCTACCGATCCGCAGCTTGCCGAACACGTTAATCGGCTCTGCGATACGCGCAACATGTTATGCAAGTTCGGCGCGTGCAAATGTGCATCTCCCGGTCTGCAGGCTCAACTTCGAGTACGTCTTGCGGGAGAACTTGCCCGGAAAAATCAGTCCTCGCAGATGCTTTCTCAACGACTCGGGAATATGGCCTTTATTACTTCTATTGTTGGAATGATACTGATCGTGGGTATGATGGCAGGATTCGTTACGACCGTTCAGCAGAAATCAGAAGAATCGTCAAAGTCCCTTCTTACTGCCGACACGGGATCTGAACCTGTTGAGGGTCTTATGGCGATTCTGGATGATACACACAGTTCTCCGGAGTACATGATTCAACTCAAAAACCTGGAGAAAGTGAATCAGTATGCATTTTTGGGCCCCGTTGCTGCTCTTCCTGTTGTGGCAACCACGGGGGATATGACACCAAACATCAGACGATCAATTCTGTCGGATCGTCCCTGAGCAGTTTTTCGGCATTAAAACTGTAATACCGGGCGTTTGATATTACTCGAACTCGGTTATCTTTAAGACCCTGCTGCAAGGTCGTGCTGTGTGTATTACCCCGTACCACTCGAGTCGGCAGGCCCTGGTCTGAGCCGACATGAATAATGAAAAGCGAATTATGAAAAGCAAATCCCTGATTCTGGTTATACTTCTGATGCCCTTCGTATTCAACGCATCCGCGAGCGACATCCCGGGCCCGGAATCGAGATCTGTCGCTCCACCGATTGCATCTTGGTTCACCGTCATGTCGGCATATGGCGGTGCAGTAACGTTCGCCGGTGATGACGTAATTATTACGGAAAATGACGGGTATTCGACAGCCGGGATGGTGCACGTGATTCGAAGAACCGAAACCGGGCGATGGGAAGAAGTTCAGGTCCTGCATGCCAGGGCACCGTTTCCTGGAGATGGATTCGGACGCGCGGTGGCAGCTGACGAAAACACCCTGTTTGTCGCCCGGTATTCACGCGGTGAAAATTCCGGGTCCGTATACATTTTTGGCCGGGACAACAACGGCCGCTGGAATCAAAGCCAGATCATCGAAATTGAGGGTGCATCGTCTGAGGATCGATTCGGGGCATCAATAATCCTGATGGGAAATCACGCGATAATCGCTGCGCCAGGATCCGATGGTGGGAAAGGCCTCATCCACACCTTTATGAAATCGGGGGATTCATGGTCTCACCTGGGGCAATTACAACCGAACGATCTTGGAGAGAATGCCGAGTTCGGCGTGGTAATTTCATTCGCAAACGGACTTCTGGCAGTGGCTGCTCCCGAAAATGAAGAAGGAAAAGGGTCGGTATTTTTGTATCAAACGGCAAATGGCGGGCATTCGTGGACGGAATCTGGAACGATTTCCCCACCGGCTGGAGACGATGTACGACAGTTCGGCAATGTGTTGCTCACAGATGGAGATCGAATCTACGTGGGTCAGCCGTTTGCTGATCAGCTGAGCGGCAATGTGCGCGTCTTTTCGCGCGACGACACAGACCATTGGATCGAAGTGGCTCTTCTCAAGCCGAACGGACAGCAGGATGCAGAGCAGGACACGAAACAGAACAGGTTCGGAACTGCTCTCGCGCTATCCGGTGATCGACTCTGGGTTTCTGCTCCCGGGGCATTCGAGGATACGGGCGGGATTCACATTTATACTCGTGGCGATGAGGGTTTCGATCGACTGGAAACCATAAAATACGCGGAAGCCCAGCAGCCGCGCTCTCGCCGGTCCGTTCTGGCCGTTCGTGAAAACGTCGCAATCATTGGCGTTCGAGGGAGAGATTATGGAGAGGGCGTTGCACAGATTCTGGAAAGGGAGGGTGACTCGTGGGTCCAGGTGAGAGAATTATACAGGGATCTGGGGGCTTATGACAGGGTGACGGGCGGCCAGATTGATTGCGACAATGGAGAGGCGGCGGGCTGGGAGTGCAACAACGTTGATCTCATAGCCTTCATTCCGAATACGGAGTTAGGGGCGGCTCGCGGATCGAGATTCAATGATGTCTGGGGTTGGACAGATCCGGAAACCGGTAAAGAATATGGTATACTCGGCCACATGGAGGCCGCCATTTTCATAGACCTGTCGGATCCGGAAAACCCGATCGTTCTGGGAGAGCTGCCCCGCACGAAAGGATCCCCGGGGAGTACCCACAGGGATATCAAGGTCTACAAAAATCATGCGTTTATTGTTGCGGACGGGGCCGAGCAGCACGGTATGCAGATTTTCGATCTGACTTTGCTCAGAAACGTTCCAGATGCTCCGGTCGTGTTTGAACCGACGGCCATGTACACTAAAATTGCGAGTACCCATAACATCGTAATCAATGAAAACACCGGGTATGCGTATACAGTCGGGGGCGGTTCTGGTGGAGAGACGTGTGGTGGGGCGCTGCACATGATCAACATTCAGGATCCACTGAATCCGACATTTGCCGGTTGTTTTCAGGATACCAGAACAGGAAGAGGTGGATCTGGTGCGACGCACGACGCTCAGTGCGTAACGTATAACGGTCCCGACACGGACCACATCGGTAAAGAGATCTGTATCGGTTACAATGGAACAGCGGTGAGTATCGCCGATGTCTCAGACAAAGACAATCCTGTTCCTATCAGTATCGGGACCTATCCGAACTCGGCCTATGTACATCAAGGCTGGCTGACCGATGACCACCGCTTTTTTTATCAGAACGATGAGGCGGACGAGCTTCGAGGGGTTGTGGAAAAGACCCGTACCATGATCTGGGACGTCACTGATCTGGACGATCCGATTATGATTGCTGAATTCTATGGAAAAGAAAACTCAACGGATCACAATCTGTACGTCAAGGGTGACTACATGTATCAGACCAACAATGCGAGTGGTCTGAGGATTATCGACATTCGAGATCGTGAACATCCCGTCGAAGTGGGTTTTTTCGATACCACACCAAAAAATCGGAATGTCGCGGGGTTTGACGGAACGTGGAGCAGTTATCCGTATTTCGAGAGCGGTATGATTCTGCTTTCAAGCAGGCGTGAGGGAATGTTTATTGTGAAGAAACGCGAAGTCGATATTTAGACAGTCTGTCGGACTTTCGCAGTAAGTAATCGTTTTTATTGAATCAATGTTTCGGCCAGTTTTAGCGTAAACCTAATAAAAACAATTGGAGATTCTTCTGGGTCCGACAGACTCTTTAGTACTGCATCAGCGTTACCAGGCCTTAGCCTTCCGGGAAGGATATTCGAACCTTGAGACCAATCAAGTTGGATAAAGCTGATTCACGTCCGAAATCGTTTTCAATCATCGGTACGGGCCGGGTCGGTTCGCATCTGGCGACGGCCCTTGTACGTGCAGGATTCATCCCCGGATTGCTGGTCAGTAAAAGGGGGGAGTCTTCAGAGCGACTTTCGATAATTCTTGCCGCCGAGACTGAAGCAGCTGTTCGATCGGCGGCGCTTGAAAGCGCCGCGCAAATTCCTGGTGATGTAATATTTGTTTCCGTGCTTGACGATGCGTTGCCGGGCATCGTACAGACACTCTCGAAACCTGGTGTTTTGTCGTCAAACCAGGTTATTTTTCATACTTCCGGGGGACTTACTGCGTCCATACTGTCTCCTCTGGCGGAAGATGGTCGTTCGGTTGCTTCTTTTCACCCCCTCCAGACTTTTGTGCTTCAGGATGCCGTTCCCGCAGACCCGGAAATATTCCGAGATCTGCCGGTAGCGATCGAGGGCGATGAACGCGCGGTGGACTCGGGATTTTTCCTGGCCGAAGCCCTCGGTTCAAAACCATTTCTGCTCAATGGCGAAGCCAAATTATTATATCATGCGGCTGCCGTAATCAGCAGTAATTTTGTGACAACCATTCTGGGCTCCGCACAGGCTCTTCTGAATGAGATTTCGGACTCATCTGAGTTGTCGATCGAACTGTTTAAACCTCTTGTAGAGCAGGCCGTTCGGAATTCATTCGATCGAGGGCCTGATCATGCACTGACCGGTCCTGTCGCGAGAGGCGACCTGCAGCTGCTTGTTTCCCATTTAACAGCGATTGCTGAACAATCGCCGGAATCACTGCCGCTGTACGTCGAGTTGAGTCGCGAGACGGTTCGGTTGTCCCGAAAAACAGGGCGTCTCTCCAAGGAGACCGCAACAGCCATCGACGATATCCTTGATTCTCACGTTGGTGTTTCCGGGCAACCCTGAGTAACCATGAGAAAAGGAACCATTGCTGTGTGCAAAGGTATCGAGCGATTCGCATTTATCCAGCCTGTGCAACACACCGTCTGGCCCATCCGAAGAGCGACCTGACCGATAATCCACAACGGAGCCCACTACGCAGAGCCCATTACAGCTGAGCCCATTACAGCTGAGAATTACGCAGAGCCCATTACAGCTGAGCCCACAAGACCGATGAATCTGATTCGACAACCATTAAAGCGGTTCACTGGAACCGTTCTACTTTCAACCATTTTGCTTATGACCATTTCCGGATGCCAGGGCGAAGCGACCGACCAGAACGAAGCATCGTATTTTGAGATCTCAACACCCCAGGGAAAAATGGTCATCATGCTCTACGACGAAACTCCCATTCACAGGGACAATTTCAGAAAGCTGGTGGCCGAAGGATTTTACGACGGCACGACGTTTCACCGCGTAATTCCGGGATTCATGATTCAGGGAGGTGATCCGAATTCAAAAGACGACGATCCGTCGAATGATGGGCAGGGTGGTCCGGGTTACACACAGGCGGCCGAATTCAACCCGAAATTGTTTCACAAGAAGGGTGCTCTCGCGGCCGCCCGAACAGGCGGGTCCGGCAATCCCGAGAAAAAATCGAGCGGTTCGCAATTTTACATTGTGGTGGGTTCGGTGGTCGAGAATGCGTTTCTGGATCAATTGGAGGCCTATCAGCGGTCGAATCTCTCTCCGGAATACCGCGTTCAGGACAGGGCACGAGAAGTGTACACGACCGTCGGCGGAACACCTAATCTGGATATGGACTACACGGTGTTTGGTGAACTGGTGGAAGGATTTGACGCGATGGAAAAAATCGCGCGGGTTGAGAAAGCCCCGGGTGATCGACCAATCACAAACGTGACCATGACGATCAAAGCGTTGTACGATTATTCGCCGAAATAGGAAGGGAAGACGAGGCAGAGGGGCCATTCATGAGTCGGGAATACACGGAACAGGAAGAACGCAGACGCGAGGAACTGGAAAAGCTGCGCGAGGCCGGAATTGAGGCATTTGCTTACGAATGGGATGTGACTGCAAGGGCCAGCACCATTCTGGAGTCCTTCGACGACGATAAACATCAGGTTTCGGAAGACGGTACGACACCTGAGATCTTCCATGTCAGGATCGCAGGAAGGATCATGTCCAGGAGAATCATGGGCAAGGCTGCGTTTTTTCACCTTCAGGACAGCAGCGGAACGATTCAGGTCTATGTCCGGCGCGATGATCTTCCCGAAGGTTTTTACAACACCGTCTTTAAAAAATTACTCGACATCGGAGACATTGTTGGTGTAGAAGGATTTGTGTTCAGAACACGCATGGGCGAAATCTCGGTTCATGCCGGCCGCCTGGAGGTTCTGACTAAATCTCTGCGACCGTTGCCCGTCACCAAGGAACTGGACGGACAGGTTTACAACGAAGTCACGGATAAAGAATTCAGATACCGGCAACGATACGTTGATTTGATCGTCAATCCCCAGGTCCGCGACGTATTCCGGAAACGCGCCAGGATGATTACCGCGCTGCGTCGGTTTCTGGATGAAAGGGAATATCTGGAAGTGGAGACGCCCGCTTTACAGCCACTTTATGGAGGAGCCGCGGCCCGGCCTTTCACGACCCACCACAATGCGCTCGGGATCCCTCTTTTTCTACGTATCGCAGACGAGCTGTATTTAAAAAGGTTGATAGTCGGGGGCTTTGATGGCGTCTATGAGATCGCCAAGGATTTCAGAAACGAGGGCCTGAGTCGGTACCACAATCCGGAGTTCACCATGCTCGAACTCTATGTGGCGTATAAAGACTACCACTGGATGATGGGTCTGGTGGAAGAAATGGTCGAATATGTAGCTCTGGAAGTATTCGGCTCCACAGACATTCAGATCGGCGAAAACACGATTTCTTTCAGGCGACCTTGGAAGCGAATTCCCATGTTGGATGCGATCAGGGAGGCAACCGGGCATGATGTGGGTGGCCGGACTCGGAAGGAACTGGTCGGGATCTGTGAGGAATTGGGCATGGAGACGGATCCTTCCATGGGCATCGGAAAGCTCATAGACGAAATATTCGCCCAATTCGTCGAAGCAGATCTTATTCAACCGACATTCATTACGGATTATCCGGTAGAGCTCAGTCCTCTGGCCAAAAAACATCGTGACAATCCGCTGCTGGTCGAACGATTTGAAGTCATCTGTAATGGGAAAGAACTCTGTAATGCTTTTTCCGAGTTGAACGATCCTGACGAGCAGAGAGCCCGGCTCGAAGATCAGGCCGAACTAAAAAAACGTGGAGATGACGAAGCCATGCAACTGGATGAAGATTATCTGCGTGCCCTCGAATACGGGATGCCCCCGACCGCAGGAATGGGAATGGGAATCGATCGACTGGCCATGCTGATGACTGGACAGGAGTCGATCCGGGACGTAATTCTATTCCCCCTGCTCAGACCGGAAGCGACCGAGC
>JACZYD010000048.1:0-13189 GCA_022571255.1 Bacteroidota bacterium | reverse complement strand
GAGAAAAGTGGAGTCTTCCGGCAGCGGATATCTGTCACTTCTCAAACGCAATAAGGCGTTTCGACGGTTGTGGATTGGCAATGTGGTTTCTCTGTTCGGGGATTGGTTCAACACCATTGCACTGTACAGTCTGATTCTTCAGTTATCGGGGTCAGAATTTGCACTTGGTGCTGTATTTATAACAAAAATGCTCCCGTGGGCGATTGCTGCTCCTGTTGCGGGTGTGATTGTGGATCGCTTCAATCGTCGCCGGATTATGCTGGCGGCCGATCTGCTCCGTGCGGTTGTTGTACTGGGCTTCCTGTTCATAGACAGTCCGGGTCAGGTTTACCTGATCTATGTGATCATTGCACTTCAGGTGATGATCGGCTCGGTTTTTCACCCGGCACAAACGTCCTCTATTCCAAATCTTACCACCAAAGAGGATCTGCTTACGGCAAACACTCTCATGGCTGCCACGTGGTCGGTACTCCTTGCCCTCGGAGCCGCCATCGGTGGGATTGCGGCAGAGTACTTGGGTCTGCATACGGTCTTTCTGATCGATAGCGCTACCTACCTTGTTTCGGCCTGGTTTATTTACCGGGCCGTCATTCCTCAGGACACCGATAAAAAACCGACGGGTTCGATAGTTCGTCTCGCTCGCTCCGAAGTGCTTGCCGGATGGAGACACATCAGGCACAAGCCGCAGATCGGACGTATTGTTCTGGCGAAGGCGTCGTGGGTGCTGGGCGGAGGGGCCTGTGTTTACATGCTCGCTCTGCTGGGTGAGAATATCTCCCCCGAACACCATGCGGCATCGATCGGGATTCTTTTCGCGGCCCGGGGAATTGGTACGGGGATCGGACCCGTTCTGGGGCGGCTCTGGTTTAAAGACAGAGAAAAATGGCCAGCCCTACTCGGAGTTTCGGTAATGGTCAGTGGTGCGTTCTACATCATGATCGGATTTATGCCATGGTCTTACCTGATCATACTCCCCGTTGTGGTCGCTCACGCTGCGAGCGGTCTCAACTGGGTTTTCTCGACCGTCATGCTTCAGGAGCGAACAAAAGATGCGTTTCGCGGTCGGGTATTCTCGACCGACTGGCTGATTGTCATGTCTGCAGATACCGTCTCAATTCTGGCAGCGAGTCTCGTTTTGGAAAACCACCTGATGGATTTACGCCAGACATTAATTGTTTTTGCCAGTCTGCAGCTGATAACAGGCTTTTTCTGGTTGAAAACGGTGGTTCCGCGCGAAAGGGGCTACGGAAGAAAAAAAGCCTTCCCGTAAGAGCAGAATTGGATTGGAATTTGTGAAGGACAGCGTAAGGTTCCTTATTCATCCCATGCCGTAATGTCGTTCATGAATCTGACTTCCTTTCTTGATCTCGTTTCCAATCCTGCCGACGCAAATTCGGCAGTGGCGATTGAGTCGAAATTACCCTTCGCCGAAGTAGACGCAGACGGCATTGTCCGACGGGTGAATTCACTCGCAAAAATTGCCTGGGGATGGGAAAAGGGGACCCGCATTCCACATCACCTGGGAATCGTCCTCGCAGGAGTATCTGATCTGGAAGCGACGGAACTCCCTCTTCAACTGGGAGGTCTTCTGATCGGTGTTATCCCGCAGCCCACGAATAACGCATGGTTATTGATTGGTTATGCGCCACGAGAAACGAATATTCGAGATGCGATTGTTTTAAAAAACGGTGCTCGGTCGCTTAACCATCATGAGTCAGTCCAGTCAGAAATCCCTGACCGCACGCCCGAAGATGAAGACCTGCAGATTCGCAGAAAAGAATCTCTGTCCAATGCAAAAATGGCCTTTATCGCCACGCTCAGTCATGAGATTCGATCCCCGATCGGATCCATCGCCGGATATACGGAATTACTCGTAAAAGAATTGGCCGAGTATCAGGAGCGGAGTGGCCAGGAGTTACCCGAACTTATTTTTGAGTTTCTACGGGCACTTCAGGAACGAACCACATCGCTGCGACGGCTTGTTCAGGACTTGTTTGAATTGTCTGAATTACATGGACACGATCAAGCAGTCGAGAGCGAATCGGTTGATCTGAATGAGATTCTTCACCAGGCTGCCGCTCGCAGCCGTCCACTTTTGGAGAATACTCCCGTAGACTTGAAACTTGTTCTTTCCGATTCGCCGATTATGGTTCAAAGCGATCTGAAACGGTTGAGACAGATTATCGACAACGTGCTTTCGAACGCAATTAAATTCACTGACTCAGGCGAGATTTTGATTCGATCAAAATTGTATCCGGGATCGGCGGTAGTAGAAATTGAAGACACCGGCATTGGTATTTGCGAAGAATTTATTCCTGAAATATTTGACGCACTGTCGCAGGAAGATTCGCGGCGTTCCCGCGCATACGATGGAATCGGAATGGGTCTGGCGTTAACCCGAAGGCTTCTGGATCGACTTGGAGGATCTATCGAAGTGACAAGCAAGAAGGGCTCGGGCTCTCTTTTCCGAATCCAACTTCCTGTAGCGTCGGAGGACAAAAATGATTCTGTGGGTCGCGGCGCGATACGAGGAACGACTGTAAAAAATGACTATGGCACCGTCAGTCGGCGGGATTCGTCTTCCGTTTCGAATTTCGCAAAGCGTGCCTGACGTTTCGAGAAAACCCTTCCCATCTGGTTCGCATAACGGGGCTTTTCCGGAATGACTCCCTGAACTCGTCGGCAGTCTGATTTGCCCAATCCTCGAGGGGAATCTCAAGTATCCCGTCTCTGGGTTCATATGCTTCTTCCGAGGAAGGCTTCTGGAATTTATTCCACGGGCAGACATCCTGACATACATCACAGCCGAAAATCCAATTCCCGCTTCTGGTCCTCAGATCGTCATCGATGTCGTCCGCTCGGTGCTCTATGGTGAGATAGGAAATGCACCGATTTGCATCGACGACATAGGGCTCAATAATGGCATCCGTCGGACATGCGTCGATACATCGAGTACAGGAACCGCACATGTCTGATACAGGTGAGTCGGGATCGAGATCAGTATCTACGATCATTTCTCCGATGAAAAACCAGGATCCGATTTTGGGATTAATCAGATTGGTATGTTTTCCCTGCCAGCCCAAGCCGGCTCGCGCCGCCCAGGCCTTGTCCATTATGGGGGCGGAATCGACGAACACTCGCCCGTTTACATCTGCAACTTCACCCTGGAGCCAGGACATGAGCCCACGAAGTTTCTCTTTCATGACCTCATGATAGTCATCGCCGAGTGCGTATCGACTGATTCTGCCCAGCTCAGGCGAATCAGAAAGACGAATCGGGTTATAATAATTCTGGAGGACAGACACGACAGAACGGGCACCGGGGACCAGGATTCGGGGGTCTGTGCGTTTTAAAAAATGATTCTCCATCCATCGCATGGTCCCGTTCATTCCCTTATCGAGCCAGTTTCGCAGCCGTTCTGATTCAGGGGTCAATGTTTCGGCTCTCGAAACGCCGCAGGCATCGAACCCCAAACGAAGGGCTTCTTTTTTGAGTCGCCTTGTCAGGTCAGTGGTTTCTGTCTCCACGTTATCCGCTCTACGTTTTTCGCTCCACGTTATCCGGTCGCCGGTCGCCGGTCGGGTTCGAAGTCGGGCCTGTAAGGTATGGACACAAAAAAAGGGCCGCCATGGTTGGCGACCCTTTTCGTAAGCCTCAAATACAGGATAACAAAGTTATCGAATGATAACCGTATCAACACGCCGATATTGTGACAGTCCTTCTTTCTTGCTTGTCAGGCCTTCGGCCAGACCTGTACCAACCGTCACCATCCGGCTCGTGGAAATTCCATTGCTCTCGTAATATTGTTCGACTGCGCGAGCGCGATCCTCAGAAAGCTCCTGTGCACGTCGCTCGCCCGGTGATGCAACACCTTCAAGGCGAACATTCATGTTCGGGCATTCGCTCAAAATCTGCAGGTTGTTGTCCAGGCTGGCACGGGATTCATCGGAAAGACCGCTTCCGTTGCGAGTGAACAGAACTGCGTCGAGTTCTGCAATTTCGCGACAAATCGCAGCTTCATACCAGTTCACTGTCAGTTGCATATCGCGAGAATCTGAGCCGAGCTCATTGGCAAGTTTCAGGCTGACCGTGTATGTACCCGGAGTGCTATACGTAATTGTCGGGGAAGCCATGCTGCTCGAAGAGCCATCACCGAAATCCCAGGCGTACGAAAGTGGTGCGTTACCGTTGGTGGACGCGGTAAACCGAACCTGTGTTCTGGTGTCCGGACTCATGTTGTTGGCGCGAAGGCTGACAATGGAGGCAGGAACCGGAGCTGGGGCAACAACGACCGTAAATGAACGGGAGTCAGAAAATTTACCATTATTATTGGTAGCGAGGGCCGTTACCGTATATGTGCCCGGGTTTGCAAACGAATGCGTGGTTGCTGCGCCGGATGAGGAGTTGTCGTCGCCAAATGTCCAGCTGACCTCAACAGGTTGTTTGGCATCGGCATTGGTTGTGATCGAAAACGACCCCGTTTCGTTCGGGAGCAGATTATCGGGTGCACTTGCGGAAAGAATATCGACAGGGACAGTCTTGCATCCGGAGATTGCCAAACCACCGATGACAAACACAAGCACAGATAGCTTCGTGAAAATATTTCTGGCCATGAGATTACAGATCGTTAATGTGAGGATTCGCCGATATCCAGCGTAGGTCCACGCAATATAGTAGCAAATAATGAATTGTGGGCATGTAGTATCCGTGGATTCTCTCTACAACAAAAAAAAGCCTCTTCTAGTACTCAGAAAAGGCTGTGTTGTCCTGAAAACCGCGTGCCGCTATAACGCATTAACCGATTTTTCAAGCGAGCTTTTGTAGTTGGCCGCCTGATTCTTCTTCAAGATATTCCTGCCGACCATCCGATCCAGGGTGGACTTCACTTCGTTTAAAAGCGGTACAGCCTCTTCTTTGTTCGTGCTGGCCTGGAGATTTTTAACCATTGTTCTCATTTTGCTTCGCTTATTACGATTGCGATTGCGTTGAACTTCGTTTTGGCGAACACGTTTTGCGGCCGATTTATGCTGCGGCATCTTCTATTGAACTGTGTTTGTATTAGACTTTTGCGGTTTGAATACTTTACTTCAGGAATAACTTTCTACGCGCCAGGCAATATAACCTGTAATCCTGGCTGCAGTCAATCCTTGTACTGATTCCGGAACCCGCACCGAGCGAACATCGTAGTCAAACCGGGCACACACCTATCTTTTTGTGTAAGTAATGTTCTCTCTTCTATCTGAATTCACAAGGCGCCTGGGCACTACGGTCCATTTTATTGTGATGGCTGAAAGCGATCTGGATCCGCCCCGTCGCTTCTCCTTTCGGCCCGAGAAGGTACTCGCCGGTTCCGTCGGTGCAATTCTCCTCATCTTCGTGCTTCTTCTTGTGCTCATTCTGGTGTCACCAATTGCGGCCTGGCTGCCCGGTCATGTATCCAAGGAAATGCGTCAGGACGCGCGTATCAATCAATTGCGAATGGAAGCAATAGAGGATACGCTTCGTATGCAAACCGCTTACGTGATGCAGCTGCGCAACGTACTGATGGGAACGGTAGACACGACGGTGACGAGTCTCACACGGTCCAGGCAATTACTTCAAAGCAGACCGGGTGTCAATGTGGACCTTTTGTCGGATCAGCGAACCGCAGATTTTGAGGATCATTTGCAACCTGCCATCCCCCTCGATAGATTAAGAATATCCGGTCGAGAGCCGATTCCGTCAGCAGGCACTGGTGCACCGTATCTGAATGCAATCCGATTTCCCGTGATGCCTCCCGTGAATGGATTGACAACACGCAGATTTGACGCCAGAACCGGACATTTCGCAATAGATATTGCGGTGAAGGAAGGGAGCTTTGTTCGATCAATCGGAGATGGTTACGTGATACTTGCCGACTGGACACATGATGGGGGTCAGATTATAGCCATACAGCACGGGAATGGTTATGTGTCGGTTTACAAGCACAATAGTCGTTTACTGAAACGTGCCGGCGATCGTGTACGTGCTCGCGAAGCCGTTGCAATGAGCGGAAACTCCGGTGAAATAACTACCGGCCCGCATTTGCACTTTGAACTCTGGCATAATGGTCTTGCACAGGACCCGAACTATTATGTCGCAGAATTGTAAAGGCCCTTATCGATGATACCAATGAAAGAACGACTCATGCCAAAGCAAACAGACTCGCCAGGACCCGTACAGATCAATATGATAGGAGAGGGTACCGAAGTGGAAGGGACACTCCGGGCAAAAGACGATATTCGGATCAGCGGACGTATAATCGGGTCCTTGATCGTAGAAGGTAAAGCCATTATCGCAGCCGGTGGGGAAGTTGATGGAGATGTACACGGAGCAGACGTGGATGTAGCGGGAAAGGTAAAAGGCGAAATCACGGTGAAAGGCAGACTCCTGTTGAAATCGACAGCGCGAGTGGAGGGCACAATCCGTACGGCACGTCTCATCGTTGAAGAAGGTGCGATTGTTGAAGGAAAATGTGAGATGGGTCAGCTTGATAAGAGCCGAGCATTGGAGCTTGGGAAAGGTGCCCCTGCCAAGGAGCCGGTCGCTGAGAGAAGTGCGGGCATGCCGGGCCATCGGATTGAGAAACGGAGAGTGTAGACAGCGTTAGCAGGCCCGGACAAAATTCGAGTCAAATAGAGTCGTGCCGAAAAGTCCTTCGTCAAAGAAGAAACCCTGGCAGGGAGAACTCAGATCTTCGGCTTCGTTTCTGACGATCGGTGTGCAGCTGGCCGGCTCCATGCTCGTTTATATCTTTATCGGTTATTTCCTGGATCGCTGGCTGGACACCGAACCGTGGTTGATGATCGTCGGATCAATCGTTGGGATGGTCGCCTTTTTCATCCAGCTATTTCGATTGGTTCAACAACTGAATAAAGCCTCTTCCTCGAAAAAGAACGACCCGGGAGGAGACTCGTAACCGATCGCGGGTCATTCACAACCTTTTCACGATTATTCGGGGTGCCGTTCATTCAGAATTCACCCCGTCTACCGATCGAAATTCCCACTTCTGCGTAATTTGCGTCCGCAAGAATTTGCTGACGGCGCGCCCGTCGAAACAGGAAGATCTGAATGACGGACGCGATTTTGAACAGTGTTCTTCTGGGTGCTTCTATCGGAGGGGTATACGTTGTTTCAGCGTATCTCTCTTTCCGTTTTGCGCGCGGACGCAGTCACAAAATATTTTTAATGGTGGCGTTGGGAGGTGTGGGAGCCCGGTTGTTCCTGGCAACCGCTCTTATTGCGTTGGTGCTGGCACTTACGGCGGTGAATCAACCTGTTTTTTTGGGAGGTTTTTTCGCCGTTTTTGTAACAGGTCTGGTTCTGGAAGTCGTTTTTCTTCATCGCAGCCAGTTGGCAGCGACCCGGAAACGCGAAGAGATCGACGCAGCAGACAACGAGACCGCAAGAATCTGAATATTTTCCATACGTAACGGATGACCCTCAGAAAAGTCGAAATACTGGTTTTTCTGGCTCTCACTCTGGTGATTGCCGTGCCCGCGAGAGCTGTGGCATCGGTCCTGGAAGCGCCTTTCCAGGAGGCCGATGGTCATGATGCGGCGCAGGAGGCCGATGAGCACCGTCAGAACGCCGGGGCCGAGCATGCTGCCGAAGAAGCGGAGCTCGACGTCGTGCATCATAATTCGGATTCCATATATCTGGACTTTTCTCCGTTTGCGATCGTGGAGTTACCCAGAATATTTCTGGTGCGACGGGCGGACGACTCGATAGGTGTGGACTTTTTCTGGTCGACTCACGCCGCGGTAGAAGCCGGCGGATATCTGGCTCTTGAACAGGAAGGTGACCACGGCGGAATACTCGATGCACAGCTTGAGCCGGCAAGCGGTGAGATCATCATGGATTTCTCCATCACAAAACACTTGGTTTTTGCGTGGATCGTCATGCTTATGCTTCTGGCGGCCTTTCTACCCCTCGCAGCTCGGTATAAAAAAGGCATTGGAAGGGAAACGGCTCCGAAAGGGAAATTCCACAATATGCTGGAAGCCCTCATTGTTTTTGTTCGAAACGATATAGTACGGCCCAGCATCGGTGCTAAAGCAGACAAATACGTTCCGTATCTGTTGACCGCGTTCCTGTTCATCCTGACCAGTAACCTGCTGGGTCTGTTTCCGTTCGCTGCAGCCGCCACGTCCAACCTGATGGTTACCGCCACGCTGGCGATGTTATCCTTTGTGTATACGATGATGGCCGGCACAAAAGATTACTGGAAGCACATTTTCTGGCCCCCGGGAATTCCCATCCTGGTCAAGCCGATACTGATACCGGTGGAAATACTGGGCATATTTACGAAGCCCTTCGCTCTGGCCATTCGGCTCTTTGCCAATATGACGGCGGGTCACCTGGTGATTCTGAGCCTGATTGGATTGATCTTTTCGTTCACGAATTTATTCGGACCAGTCGTGGGATGGGGTGTCGTACCCATCAGTGTGGCTTTTTCGCTTTTTATTTTCCTGCTCGAAATCCTTGTGGCCATTATTCAGGCCTACGTATTTACGATGCTCTCGGCGCTGTTCATTGGAATGGCTGCCGCGGAACATGATCATCATGAGGAAAGCCATGACCACGCTCAGGCTTCCCTCGCAACTGTCGAAGCCGCGTCGTGACGAGCGGCCGTACACTTAACTCACCCGTAAGAACAAAACGATAAAAAAATTATTATGGATCCATCAGCATTGGCATTTCTTGGTGCAGGTCTCGGAGCCGGGCTCGTAGCCCTTGGAACAGGTCTCGGTATTGGTCGGTTGGCTGGCCCCGCTATGGAAGCATCTGCGCGTCAGCCGGAAGCGTTGGGCGAAATTCGAACGTCCATGATTATCGCTGCCGCGTTGATCGAAGGTGTTGCCCTTTTTGGACTGGTTATCTGCATCATCCTTGCGTTTAAATAGACGAGAAGGAAACAGATCATGATAGTGGCACAAAATTTACTGGCGCCGAACTGGGGTCTGTTCGTCTGGATGTTGGTCTCGTTTCTGGCGCTGATGGCCGTTCTGGGTAAATATGCCTGGGGTCCCATCACGAAGGCTCTTGAAGAGCGGGAAAAAGGTATTCAGGACTCCATGGATCAGGCTCGTGTAGCGCTCGAAGAAGCGAAAGCCATTCAGGCGGATAACACGAAAGCTCGCAGAGAAGCTGAGGCCGGCGCACAGGCATTTCTGCGCGCGGCCCGTGAAGACGCCGAAAAGCTTCGTAATAACGAAGTAGAAAAAACGCGTGAGCAGATCCAGACGATGCAGGAGCAGGCGCGAATCGAAATCGAGCGGGAAAAAGATTCTGCTCTTGATGCCCTTCGGCATCAGGTAGCGGATATGGCAATCGTGGCTGCTGAAAAAATCCTGCACGAAACCCTGGACGCAGATCGCCAGAAGAAAGTCGTGAAAGATTTTCTCGGCGGCTTCTCGCAGAATTAAACAGGGCTGATTCGTGAGCAACAACATGATAGCCCGTCGATACGCCGGCGCTTTATACGAGCAAGCAGAACACTCTTCTGAGGTAGAAGCGGTGGACGACGACATGAACCTGATCAGGGAAAGCCTTGTCGGCGCCCCTGAACTTGTCCGGTTTTTCGCAAGTCCTGTGATTTCCCGGGAGAAAAAATCGTCGTCCGTGAAGGCCTTGTTTGAGAGCCGTATTCAGAAACTGACGTTGAATTTTCTTCTGTTGATGGTCGAGAAAGGACGTGAGGAACTGTTTCCCGAAGTGGTGCGCGCTTATCAGTCACTTCGCGACAGCCAGATGGGCGTGGTGCAGGTCACGGCGCGTGTCGCAAAAAGCTTTGATGAGGAAGAAAAGGAGGCTTTGCTCGCGACACTCGAAGCGAGACTGGGCAAAAAGGCTCGCCTCGTCATTCAGGTTGATCCGTCTTTACTCGGTGGAATCGTGGTCAAGATTGGAGATACTGTTTATGACGGTAGTTTTGTGAATCAATTAAAATCGCTGCGTTCTCGCCTTGAAGAAGGTATTTACACAGCGGAATAGATCCGCCGGAAATTTCCGGTATTTCTGAGAACATTTCAAAATCAATGAACGATGGCAACGGCAATTCGACCGGATGAAGTCACCGCAATCTTGAAGCGTGAACTGGGCGGCTTTGAAGCGAGTACCGACGTGTATGACGTGGGTACCGTACTGCAGGTAGGTGACGGTATCGCACGGATTTACGGTCTTTCAAAAGTACAGGCAGGTGAGCTGCTCGAGTTTCCTTCAAGCGGTCTAACGGGCATGGTCCTGAACCTTGAAGAAGACAATGTGGGGGCGGTTCTTTTCGGCGCGGTCAACGAAGTCAAGGAAGGCGACGAAGTGCGCCGTACCAATCGGATTGCATCCGTTGAAGTATCCGAAGGCGTCCTGGGCCGCGTGCTCGACGGACTCGGGCGGCCGATGGATGGCAAGGGTCCTATTCCAGGGGAAAAACTTGAGATGCCCCTTGAAAGGAAAGCACCTTCGGTAATTTACCGCGAGCCGGTAACAGAACCCCTGCAGACGGGGATCAAGGCGATTGACTCGATGATTCCGATCGGACGGGGCCAACGCGAACTGGTCATCGGTGACCGGCAGGTTGGCAAGACGGCGCTGTTGATTGATACGATAATCAACCAGAAATCGACGCACGAGACGGACAAACCGGTTTATTGTATCTATGTGGCCATCGGGCAGAAAAACTCGACGGTAGCCCAGGTTCGCAAGACGCTGGAGGAGCACGGCGCCATGGACTACACGGTGATCGTGAACGCCGGAGCCTCGGCGCCCGCGCCGATGCAGTACATCGCCCCATATACCGGTGCATGTATTGGGGAATTTTTTCGCGATACCGGTCGTCACGCACTCATTATTTATGATGATCTTTCGAAACAGGCAGTGGCTTATCGTCAGGTATCGTTGCTCTTGAGGCGCCCCCCTGGACGCGAAGCCTTCCCGGGCGACGTGTTTTATCTCCATTCGAGATTACTTGAGCGCGCGGCCAAGATCATCAGCAGTGACAAGGTGGCCTCGGAAATGAACGATATTCCGGACTCTCTCAAGGGGAAGGTCAAAGGCGGTGGATCGCTTACCGCACTGCCTGTAATTGAAACCCAGGCGGGTGACGTGTCGGCATACATTCCAACCAACGTGATTTCGATTACGGACGGTCAGATTTATCTGGAATCGGGTCTGTTCAACTCCGGAGTGCGTCCGGCGGTGAATGTCGGGCTTTCTGTGTCACGTGTCGGTGGAAATGCTCAGATCAAGGCCATGAAAAAGGTCGCGGGTACGCTCCGAATTGACCTGGCACAATACAGAGAACTGGAAGCTTTTTCAAAATTCGGTTCCGACCTTGATCCCGCTACCCAGCGGCAGTTGACGCGCGGCGCACGCCTCGTTGAAATTCTGAAGCAGGGACAATATGTACCGGTTCCGGTAGAACAGCAGGTCGCCGTTATTTACGTGGCGACACAGGGATTCCTGGATGCGATTCCGGTCTCTCGTGTACAGGATTTTCTCAAGGAATTTCTCGAGCGCCTGTCACTGCGGCACAAAGAAGCGATTGCGACGATTGACGAAACGGGTGTTTTAAGTGACGACGTTGCGGACGTGCTCCGTAAAGAGGCCGAAGATTTACGTGACCTTTACAAGGAAAACGATTCTGTTCGGTGAGCAGGGAATCTGGAACAGCACTTTAGCGTCGAAACGATACAGATATGGCGAACTTACAGGATATCCGGGATCGAATTTCGTCTGTGGAGAACACGAAGCAGGTAACGAGTGCCATGAAAATGGTTTCTGCGGCCAAACTTCGGCGTGCCCAGGAAGCCATTTTTCAGACACGTCCGTATTCGTTTCGGATGTCCGAGGTGATCAGCCATATCAAGAAACACGTGGATCCGAGTCTGCACCCTCTCTTTCAGGAGAGGAAAGAGAAAAACGCTGTTTTGCTGGTGATTGTGACTGCGGACAGAGGCCTCGCCGGGGCGTTCAACACGACGATTCTGAAGCTGGCCGAAAAAACGATTTCTGAAAGATTCGCCCGACAGAAAGAATCAGAAAATCTTTTTCTGATCTGTGTGGGAAAGAAAGGCCATGAACATTTTCAAAAGCAGGGTTATCAGTTGATCGGTGACTTTCGCGGGGCGTTCGACAGGATCTCATTCGAAACAGCGTATGATGTCACTGAGCTGGCGAGGGAGGGATATAACGATAATCGATGGGACGAAGTCCACGTCATCTACAACGAGTTCAAAAACACGATCGCCCAGAATCGAATCGTTGAGCAACTCTTCCCGATTCCGGCAGAGTTGTATCTGACTCCCGTCATGGAAAGCGAAATGACGCACGTCGCAGAGTACAAAGAGGGTGAATCTGTTGACTATCTGTTCGAACCGGACGCCGAGACCATTCTGGATGTGCTTGCCCCCAGATACGTCCGTCACAAACTCTGGCGGATTTTTCTCGAATCCAATGCGTCTGAGCAGGGCGCAAGAATGGTGGCGATGGACAGCGCTACGACCAATGCCGAAGAAATGCTCGGCAATCTCCGGTTGACGTACAATCGCGCGCGCCAGGACGCGATCACGAATGAACTCATCGAG
Source organism: Bacteroidota bacterium (assembly GCA_022571255.1). Lineage (GTDB taxonomy): Bacteria > Bacteroidota > Rhodothermia > Rhodothermales > UBA10348 > N075bin62. Next base: position 587 of record JACZYD010000048.1, on the reverse strand, counting down.
ATCACCAGCGGCGCTGACGCCCTGGGATAACGCTCTCATTCTGGTACACAAGGGCCGATTTCTGAACGTCCGGCACCTGTACGTAAAAAAACCGTTTTGTCGCGAAACCGGCCAGATATGTAGTCCCGGGGTCGAAAAAGTGCATATTTCACGCCCTCATTCATTTTTGCCCCATTCTTCGGCACCAAAATTGCAGTCTGTTGAACCGGAACCAATCAAGTGTCGGCTATGAAACCCGTAACAGTCAGAATAGACGCGAATGTTTATGTGCTCTGGGCATGTATTCTGTTCGTCATGTTTATCGTGATTGCAGTTCGGGGCCTGAACGTGGACGGAGGAGAACAGATTTCCGTCACGGAGATACACAAGGCTGAACTTTCAGAGGTCGATCATTGGATTTCACCCGTCGCACTCGCCATAGATTAAAGTGTCCGTACAGCGAGCCCTGTTGTTTTTTCGACACGTTCGGAGTCGTGAGGATCTGAAAAGAAGGCTCGATGAGCTTCGCGAGCCGGAAATCCTGAAGCAGGTCGTCGGACTGGGCCAGGCGTAGGGTTTTCAGTTCACCGAGCTCGATCTCCGGTAAG
>JACZYD010000159.1 GCA_022571255.1 Bacteroidota bacterium | reverse complement strand
TCTCATCAAAATTGTAGGCGCCTTTTCCGTAGAATCGTTCTCTCAATTCCGTGTAGAGCAGCAGCGCCGCGTCGATGCCGTCGGCGCGATACCGTTCGCTCATTTCTTCGCTCAGGGTCATGGGACGGGGGCGCCCGCGATGGCACGTATGGCACCACATGTTTACGGCCTTCTCTCCACTGGGCTCAATCTTAGCAAGATGCTCATTCACGGAGCCGAGCATTCTGAGCATCTCTCTCGCCCGGACCTTGTTGGGGTTATCGTCCGAGGCAAAATTGTAAGTGGTCAGCGGCTCTCCTTCTTCTCCCACATGGCAATGGGAGCAGCGAACACCAAGTGCTCTCGTGAAACCCCTCATCACCGGGCTCAGTCTTCTGCCGGACCAATCGGATGGTAAAACCTGAAGATTTTCCGGATTTTCCGGCCACGACCATCGTTCTTGTGCGTTTGTGGAAAATGCGATTGATAAAGCGAATACAAATACAGCGCACGTCGCGCATGAACGAGTCTTTATCATGACAGCCTCATATTAAGTGGTCTCAAGCCAGCGTGGTACGGCAATATCAAGGTCAATTTACTCATGAGCTCCGGTACAATATTACATTGAGCTCCGGTAGAATATGAACGTATGCGGATAATTTATTACGGCAGGGCATGTTGAGGGCCGGTAACTATAGCGTCGATATTTATGCAGCCCACTTGCCCAGCGGGGTATATATTTACCGCTTTGGGGTAGGTGCCGACGTGTACACCGCAGGATGTTATTGCTCAAGTGATATTGGGAGGACGGCAATGATGATATTGGGACGACGGCAATGAGAAATGTTGTCTTTTCACTCGTCGTGTCGGGGCTACTCTGGCTTCATCTGATGCCCGATGTACATGCTCAGGATCCTAATCCTCGAGCGCCATCTATATTATCTTCGATGCATCCGGCTCGATGTGGGAGCGGTTTCCTGATAAATTGCACAAGATTTTGGTGGCCAAAGAGGTAGTGCGCGATTTCGATGGCGCAGATCTCGCCATGCGGGTGTACGGCCATCGGCGGAAAGGAGATTGCACGGATTCAGAACTTGTGGTTCCATTCGGACCATCGTCCGAGGTTGTTCCTCAAGTGGAGGCGTTCATGGAATCTCTGAACCCTACCGGCAAGACCCCCATCGCGTACAGCCTTCGCCCTCTTCATGATTTTGGTGACCGCAGCGGCGAACTCATCCTCATCACCGACGGCCTGGAAACCTGCGACGACGATCCATGCGCACTGGTGCGCGAGTGGAAAGAGAAAGACGTTAAAATCAATGTACATGTGGCAGGATTTGGTATCGAGGAGAAGGAGTTTATTCTGCGCAACAAGGAATAGACAGATGGGCCAGTTTGCCCGAGAGGAACAGATGGTCTTGGCCGTCCAAAAATATTCGTGCCTATCTTCGACGATACCAGTTTCCATACTCCTTTTCTCAGACGTACCATGCTACCGAATTCTCCTGGATTATTGTGCAGCCTTCCCCGCTGCCGGCGGATTTTTCTCATCTGTCTGGCGTGTATTACGGCCGCAGTGGCAATTGCTCCGTTCACCGTCGCCGCTCAGACTGAAGGCGACTATCTCTATAACGTGACGCTTCTTCGCGCCGCACCGGGTCACTTTACAGACCTGATTACAACGCTGGAAGAGAGTTTTGAATTGAACCGGGAGGCGGGCGATCACGCGCCGTTCTGGATCCGGCATTCGCAGGGTGATCACTGGGATTTCATGCTTCTGTATCCGATGGGGGATTGGGCGCAATACTACACGGCCAGTCGAATTGCCCGTCGGGAGTCGGTGTGGAGCGCGGAGAAGGGCCAGGCGCTGACGAAGCGTCTTGAAGAATTTACTTCCTACAGGGAAGACTGGTTTGCTCGCTCAATTGACTCAGAAGAAATGACCACGCGATTCGAAGGCACGGGCATGTTTCATGTCGAGATGTTTGCGGGCCTTCCCGGAAAAAGGGAAGAGCTGATAGAGCAGCGCCGCATGGAAAATCGATATTACGAGCACCTCAATCGTCAACAGAATGTACTGTTTATACGCGACGCCGGGATGAACTGGGATGTCATGACCATAGGTTTTCATGAGAGTTTGTCGGCATTCGCTGCGGCTGGCTCTCGATATTCCGAACAGGAACAGGATGAAGCTGCAAAAGTGGCTGGCTTCAGCGGCGTAAACGAAATCAGCCCGTACCTCCGTTCGTTACTCAGCTACCACAACGATACTCTGGGCGTTCGGGCTCAGTAGTCAGTGATTCCTTTTCGGCGATGAGGATGGTCGCATGACGTTCGATCAGAGATGCAGGGTCACGCCGGCCATGGGGCCCTGAACTTTAATATCCATCTGGAAAAAATCCAACCCGGACCCGGCTTCGTATTTGGCGTCAATAATACGGCAGCCACCGATTGCGCTGACCAGGCCTCTGAGGCGCCACCGGCCATGGACCGAAAGATGCCACGCGACTTCACTTCCACTGTCAAAACCGCCGCCGTCGCCTCTTGCGATCAGACGAATTCCGGTGCTTAAAGGCAATACCGCACGAACACCAATAATAGGGTCCACCCAGCTGTTTGTGAGGCTCGCTGTCGCCGGGTCACCACGGTCAATCGACCCGGGCGGCAAGTTCGGTGTCGATATACCCGTACCGGACTCCGCCGAAGACTTCAAGGTGATTGGTCAACCGAACCATGCCATGTAACTCGGCAATGAGTTGACTCATCGTCATTTGTACGGCGGTGAGTCCGGAATCCGATATTCCTTCCTTTTTCAATCTCAAAAAGATCATATCTGCGCCGACGGCCAATTGATCATTCTCCCCTTTGTACGCCCCAAGCAATCCTCCGTCCAGGTTTTCGATCAACTCTGAAAAGCTTACATCCATTTCAGATTCCAGGGGACCGACTGCGACTGTGCCGTTAATCGCTGAAAAAAGCACGTAAATGTCCACCGAATTTTGCCACGCCGACTGCGCTCGCGTGATGGGTGGCGTCTGAGCGAGTCCAAGACACATAAAAACGTCGCCAGAATGGCGGAGCGAACGAATTTCTACGTGTCGGGATTTCGGGTGGTACGGTGATAGCAGGACAGGCGATCCTTTCATTCGGGATTGACGAGAAAACAATGGAGTTCCGGTTCGGTCACAACCCTTGTGAGACACGTGTTTTTATGCTCTGGCGGCAGCGCTTCGGGGCCGACTGGTTTTGGGAGGTTTGGCGAGGATCTCGGCATCCTGAAGAATCAACGGCGGCGCTGGTAGAAGTTTATTCCGTTCACTCAGCAGAGAGAAAACGTAGAATTTCGTTCATCAGACGAGATCCCTGCTCGGTGTCGAATATGAACGGAGCGTGGGCGTAGCCGCCGCGGAGGATCAGTTCTTTGGGCTCCGGGGCGCGATCGAAGTGCTCCCGGATTTCAGGTAGTCTTAACGTATCTCCGCTGCGAAAATCGTCTCGCGAAAGAATAAACAACTTCCGACCGGTCAGTTTTTCGGGTTCGTCGACCGGAGATGCGAGCGATACCAGGCGGTCGATTGAGCCCGGGTTCCTGGCCGCGGCCAGAGCGGCAGCCCATCCACCAAAACTGGCTCCGACAACCGATACGGTTTGAGCGCCCGTCTTGCGGGCAAAGTCGACGGCGGCTGAGACGTCATAATGAACATCTTCGTCCGTGGCATCAGATTCCGGGCCGCCATGCGATTTTCCGTGCCCTCGGAAATCGATGATTATGACACGAAATCCGGCATGGGCAATGATTGCGGCCTGATCCGTTCAACTTTCTTAGGTAAATCGGCCACCATATGCGAGCACAACCGCTCGTTCGCCGCTGCCGTATACGTCGGCGTAAACGATGCCTCCGTCTTCGGTCGGGAAAGAAACGAGTTCGGGATTGGCACCGCTGCACCTGATAAGCGCTATCATGCCTGCAAGAGCCATCCCTGGATGCAGGTTTTTTAACATTCCGGAGGCCCCGCTTCAAGGTGAAAAAAGCCCAGTTCCCGTATGCTGTCGTTTACAATCGCGTACACGGCATGTTTGCCCGGGTAGTGTTTTCGCGTGGTCATATCCCGAACGGAAATCGACTTCTTAACCTGAACGGATTCTCCTGTCTTGAGATCAACCGATTTGAGTTTGAACTCCTTCGGTTGCGGCTTGCCATTGGCTTTTATATAATGAATTCTAAAATCGACCATCACGTGCAGATGATCTTTTCCGATGTCATTCATACTATTTAAGATGGAGCCGCGAACATTCAACTCGGGATCGTCCTTCAGTATTTCGAGGAGAGCCAGAACGGGCGCTGGATCTCTCTGAAATTTGCGCAGGGGATGCCCACGGCAGCCGCGGGCGGGTGCCTCAGATACCAGGCGCGGACATGATGGCTGGGGTCGGTGGCCCATACCTTCTACTTGGCCAACGCGGCCTCGGTGTGTTTTTCGAGAGACGGCCGGATACTGAACTGGAATTTTCGATGACGGGTCATCATTGTTTCCTCTTCCGTCTTTTTCCTTTGTTCTTATCCGTTAAACGGGGACTCTTCTTCTTTTTTCTCGGATTCTCCAGACGAGAAATCTGCAATTTCTGCCCGCAAACCCAGACTTTTCTGAGATCCTGGAAAATCTCATCGGGCATGCCTTTTGGCAGGTCAATCAGTGTGAAATCGGTCTGAATCTCGATGTGTCCGATGTGCTGCGCACTTAATCCCGATTCGTTGGCGATCGCACCCACAATATTTCCGGGTTTCACGTCGTGATCGTGCCCGACTTCAATGCGAAACCTCTCAAGGCCTTTCTGGGGTCTGACATTTTGATTATGCAGTTTAACCCGATCCGGACGTCGGCTCGACCCGCCCGCCCCTTCGCTACGCCGGGCAGCAGAATCTCGCCTGTCAAAATCAGGCCTTCCGGCAGAATCTCGAGTGTCATTTTTACGCCTTCCGGCAGAACCCCGCTTACTGTCAAAATCACGGCTTCTGGCAGAATCCCGCCTTCCGGCAGAATCTTGCCGGTCATAATTGCCCTTCTGTTCCTTCAACAAGAGCGGGCGATCTTCCATGGATATCGTGGCCAGGGCGGCCGCAATATCCAACGCAGGCACATCGTGCTCCTGGCGGAATTGCTCGAGAAGGCTCCGCATGAATCCTAGATCGCTGCCGGCAATCGTATCACTGATTTTTTGTTTGAAATCTGCGATGCGTTTGTTGTTGACCATTTCGGTGGTCGGTAATTCCAGTTGCTCAATCTTGTGTCTCGTCGCCTTTTCGATGGCTCTGAGCATTCCTCTTTCGCGAGGCGTAACGAATAAGATGGCTTCGCCCTGACGGCCAGCGCGACCTGTACGTCCGATGCGGTGTATGTAGGCTTCCGTTCCGTGCGGGATGTCATAATTGATGACGTGTGATATCCGTTCCACGTCC
>JACZYD010000047.1 GCA_022571255.1 Bacteroidota bacterium | reverse complement strand
TAGAACCACCCGAAAGAGACGCTCCGAGAACCAGGGCCTGTTAACGCCCAGTCTACTGGAGGTACAGTAATTCGGCCAGCGTAAAAAAGATCAACATGCCAATGATATCGTTGCTGGTTGTGATAAACGGACCTGTCGCGAGGGCGGGATCTATCCCAAAACGGTTCAGCAAAAGCGGAATAAGAGTCCCGAACGTGGTAGCCTGAACGATCACAATCAAGAGGGCAATCATCGAAGTACCTGCGAGAATCCCCGGGTCAGCGATATCGCTCAGTACGAGTGGGGCAACCAATACGATTCCCACACCCAACACCACCGATGCAATCACCCCGTTCAATAGTCCCACTTTCAATTCCTTGGCGATTCTGCGGGTCAAACTGCTGGCCCAAACGTCGCCGCTGGCCAGTTGCTGAACGGTAATCGCTGAACTCTGTATTCCAGCGTTTCCCGCCGTGGCCATGATGATGGGAATAAATCCTGCCAGAACCGCCGCCCTCTGAAGCGTATCGTGAAACCCCCATATTATTGCTGCAGCAAGGCTCGCTCCAACCAGACCCGCGAGCAGCCACGGGAGACGACCCATCATGATTTTCAGAATCGGATCGGTTGGCTCTTCGCCACGGGCCACACCGCTCATGCGCTGGATGTCTTCCTCAGCCTCTTCCCTGATCACATCAACCACATCGTCAATGGTAATCATTCCGGCCAGCACATTGTTTTTGTCCACAACCGGAAGAGAAATGAGGTCATATCGTTCCATGACCCGCGCCACTTCCTCCTGGTCGAGATCGGTCCTCACCGAGACTACATCCGTGTCCATAATGACGGAAACGGGGGCCGTAGAGGGCGATAACAACAACCTTTTCAGGCTGATATTGCCGAGCAGCTGATCGTTTTCATCGACCACAAATACCGCGAATATTTCGGTCTCGGATTCGGCGTTCCGACGAACCTCTTCGGTGGCCTCAAATACCGTCAATGTGTCCGGCACAGCCACATATTCCGTGGCCATGATCCCGCCGGCAGAGTCCTCGTCGTACGAGAGCAGCTCTTTGACATCCTCGGCGTCTTCAAGCGTGGGAAGTATCTGTTCGACAACCTCATCGGGCAGATCAGCGAGCACGTCCGCAGCATCATCGGAATCCAGTTCGTCGATGAGCGCTGTCAGACGTACCTGCGGGGTCTCCTCAAGCATTGCCGCCCGGAAGTCATCGTCCAGTTCTGCCAGCACGTCACCGGCCTGATCAACGGGGAGCCACCGAAAAACTGTCTGAGCCCGATCTCGTGGAACGTGCTCAAGGACTTCTCCGAGGTCAGCCGGGTGAAGGTCCGCGACGATATTGAGAACCATCGATCGTTCACTCGAATCAACGAGCGAGATAAGGTCTTCAATGAAACTCGCCTCCACTTCAATCAGGGGACCTGCCCGCGCAATCCTTTCTGTGATTTTTGTTGAGACGTTTTTCATGGATACCGAAGGATACGGGTTCGAAGCCGACTTGCCGGCGATTGCAGCGGTGCAATTGCTGGTCTGTTGTCGGAGATCTTTTATCGCGGTCTCCCGGCCGCTATTTCAGCCCGTGTGAAGATAGCGCGCCAGTTCGATAAAGTCCTTTGGTACGAGTTCCTCGGCACGTAACGGGGAATATCGGGATGGGACGGTTTTCAACGATTCAGAAAAAAGTCCTTTCAAGCTGTTTCTGAGTGTTTTTCGGCGCTGATTAAATGCCGTTCGAATAATCTTTCTGACCGTATGACGGTCACATCCTTCATAAACAGCACCTGTATCGTTTAAAAACGTCAGTCGGACTACGGCACTCCGGACATCCGGTTTCGGAAAAAACACGTTTCTGGACACCGGAAATAAAATCTCGGCGTGCGCCTCGAGCTGCACGGCAACGCTGAGAATTCCGTATTCCTTTGTCCGGGGAACGGCTACAAGGCGCCTCGCAACCTCGTACTGCATCATGAAAACAGCCTCTTTCACCTGGGCCGATTCATCAAGAATCCTGAACAGTATTTCTGATGTGAGGTAATACGGTAAGTTGCCAACCACATAGAGACGTCCCGCGGCATCTCCACGCAATTCGGCGTATGAACACTCCAGCACGTCTTTTTCAATCACATGAACAGAGGGAAATTCCTCTTTGAGATGATCTGTCGCCCGCGGGTCGATTTCGATCGCGCTCAAGTTGTTGAACCTCCGGGCAAGAAAACCGGTGAGGGCACCTGTTCCGGCACCGATCTCTATCACGCGATCTGCAGGTTGCGCCGTAACCGAGGCCACGATTTTTCTCGCTGTATTCGGATCGCGAAGAAAGTTCTGTCCCAGTCTCTTACGCGGCTCGATCATTGGCTCTGATAAGGCTCTTTCTTGAAAAGTCTGGCTTTTTTATGAGCCTCACCCCGGTCTTCCAGCTTCAGCACACTACGATACGCAGCCAGTGCGTTTTTGCGGGCCCCGCGAATATCGTGGATCATACCCAGGCGAAGGAGGGCGTTTACCCGGTAAAAAGAATCTACGCGTTGTGGGGCCGACAGAATTTCTACTCCGCGGAAAGCAACCAAGGCATCCTCAAAGCGATTACCCTGCACGTCATACCGGCCTTTGAAATAGAGAGCTGCAGCGGCGAGGGCATCGGTATATCCCGCGCGCCCCTCTTCATGACCGTCTATAACCCATTCGAATGCATTCATTGCCCGCGACCACTGGTTCCATCGCACGTAAACCCTGCCCTGGAGCAGTCGGAAAAATGCATTATCGGGATACCGGCGTGTCAGCCAAGACGAATACTGTACACTTTCCTCAAAATCGGGCTCATAAAACAGATAAATCTGTAATAGGAAATATGTGGCTTCGGTTCGAATCAACCTTCCCTCGGCGGCGGTAAATTTCAGGCTTCTTATTCCTGCTTCCCGATCGGCATCCGGAAAGAAAAAAAGGATGGGTTTTACAATCGGATATTTCTGCGGTATGACTGACGCGAAATAGTTATAGACACCGGTTCCGAACTGAAAGTCCGCATTCAACGTATCGGCACGGGCGATATCAAATACGTATTCGAGCGCTTTTTTACCGTCCTTGGCGGCACGGAGCCACTTGCGCCGATTCGATAACAGTCGTCCCCGGAATCCGAGTGCAGCTCCCTTGAAAAACATGGCATCGAAATCCTGATCGTTTTCGTCGAGAAGGCGATCCGACCTTTTGATCACTTCGGCCATGGCCGCATAAAACGCTTCGTCGGAGGCCTCTGTACCGGACTCCAGTGCGGGTAATATGCGCCACCACAAAACCAGGGCCCGTAAAAAAGGACCGATGGGATGATCAGGATACCGGCCCTCGATAGAGAGGAATATGGAATCCGCCGATTCATACTCCATATTGTAAAGCCTGGAAAGCCCTGATTCCGCATCTGATAAAAGGGCTTCGTTTTCGAGAACGGATCCCTTGATTCCATAGGATCCGTGCGGTTGAACAGTCTCTTCGGCGGAGACGCCTTCGTCCTGGGCTGCCGCGCCGAGCGGACGGAAAAACATTACCGCGAACAACGCAAAGACCTTCAGGACCTGTTTTCCCTTCTCGGCCGCCGAGCGAGTTCGCCCGTACAGTTCGGGCATCGACGATTTAAAACCTGCGCACAATTCGAACAATAGGTACACTCGTAAGAACAGATGTATGCTTCTGTATCCGGTTCAACGTTCGCGCTGCGACGCTCCCGGATCGGCCTCATTCCGAGCGTCATTTCAGCGTCAAGACTTTATTCTGGAGAACCGGCGGGTCCCCGAATAAATCAGACCCACAAGAAGGATTTTTGCAAAGTCGACAGGGATGAAGCGTAACCAACCTTTATCGATTGACTCGAACCAGGTGGCATGATCTGCGAAGTAGTGAAGCCAGATAACACCGCACGTGAAGAGACAGACTGAACCGGCGGACAATGACAACACAATGCCAGGCAAACCGTTCCAGCGTTTGGAGAACGCTCCGGAAACCGCCGCGGCCAATGGAAAACCGAACAGATAACCGGCTGTGACGCCGAAGAACAGGATCGCTGGCCCGGATTCACCCCCCGCGTACACGGGCAGAAAAAGGCCCACAACGAGATACAGGACCTGTGCAATAAGTCCGTTTCTCCATCCCAGAAAAAGTCCGCTCCCGTAAACCGCCAGCGTCTGAAGCGTAAAGGGCACTTCCCACACATAGATCTGAACCTGAGCTCCGAGAGCAGTCAAAAATACAAACCCTGTAATACCCAGAAGCTGCGTGGTGGTCCGGGCATCCGTACTTCTCAGGACATCAATTGCCGAGAGCTTGCTCGAGTGAAGTCTGACCTGTACATCCATGAATCTGTCTTTATACTATTACAGCAACGCGCGCAAGATACGCGCTGTCATGCTTGTGACAAGACTTGATCCGGCTCATATGCGAGTCGTGATGCAAGCCACTTTTCGATTTCGGCCAGCGACATGCCTTTTCGACTTGCGTAATCCTCTATCTGGTCACGATTGATCTGTCCCACATTGAAATATCGGGCTTCAGCGCCGGCGAAAAAAAGGCCGCAGATTGAAGACGCCGGATACATTGCCAGACTCTCCGTCAAGCTGATTCCCGTATTTTTTTCCACATCCAGCAGCTTCCACAACGTTTCTTTCTCCGTATGATCGGGTTGGGACGGATATCCCGGGGCAGGTCGTATACCCCGGAACTGTTCTTGAATCAGGTCCTGTGGAGAAAGTGTTTCATCCGGTACATATCCCCAGGTTTCTTTCCTGACACGGGCATGGAGCCATTCGGTAAAAGCCTCTACGAGACGGTCAGCAAGCGATTTCACGAGAATGGCACTGTAATCATCCTGATCTCGTTCGAATTCATCCACCATCTCGGCAACTCCGTTTCCAGCAGAAACGGCAAACATTCCCAGGTAATCGGAATAACCATCCGGTGCAATAAAATCTGCAAGCGCCCTGTTTGAACGATTTTTGGCTTTGCGTGTCTGCTGGCGCAGCGTATAAAATGTAGCAATCACTTCTTCGCGATCATCGTCCGCGAACAACACAATATCATCACCGCGCCGATTTGACGGGAAAAAACCCAATACACCAGACAGACAAATCGCTTGCTGCTTAACGATTTCCGCCAGTAATTTCTGTGCGTCAGCGAATAATTGGCGCGCCGCCTCACCTCGTTTTGTGTCGTCCAGAATGGCCGGGTATTTCCCGCGCATCTCCCAGGTATGAAAAAACGGTGTCCAGTCGATGTAGGAAGTAATGGCCTCGATCCCGGGTGGCTCGATTTTCCGGACTCCCAGAAATTGAGGCCGAACGAGGTCACGATTGTCGAACGGCAGATTCAACGCGTTGCTCCGAGCCTCCTGTAGCGATAGATATTCCGTTTTCGCCTGGCGTTGAGCATGCCGTTCGCGACGCTCGGCGTAGGAGTGCCGAATGTCGGCAGCAAACGAATCACGGTGTTCAACACTCGTTAGTTTCTGTACAACGTTTACGCTTCGGGATGCGTCAAGCACGTGAACCACCGGAGCATCATAAGATGGTTCTATCTTTACCGCGGTATGAATTTCAGACGTGGTGGCGCCACCAATCAGGAGCGGTATCTTCATTCCACGTCGCTTCATCTCACCGGCTACGTAAATCATCTCGTCGAGCGACGGTGTGATCAGACCACTCAGGCCGACCAGATCCACATCATTACGTTCTGCCTCATCCAGGATGGTTTGTGCCGGTACCATCACTCCAAGGTCGATGACTTCAATATTGTTGCAGCCAAGTACCACGCCCACGATATTTTTCCCTATGTCATGGACATCACCCTTTACGGTGGCCATGAGAATCCGGGTCCTGCGTTTTACCTGATCCATCGAGCGCTGCTCCTCTTCAAGAAAGGGCACCAGATATCCGACGGATTTCTTCATGACCCTGGCGCTCTTGACCACCTGCGGGAGAAACATCTGCCCGGCTCCAAAAAGATCCCCGACATGGTTCATTCCGTCCATGAGCGCACCCTCTATGACCGCCAGAGCACTCCCCAGGTTTTGCCGCGCTTCTTCCGTATCGACTTCGATAAACTCTGTAATTCCTCTGACCAGCGCGTACTCGAGCCTCTCGGCGACCGATCCATTTCTCCAGACGGCCGTCTCGGTCGACGAAACGACGGACTCTCCGGAAAACTCGATCGCAAGGGATACAAGATTTTCCGTGGCCTCAGGATTCCGGTCAAACAGGACATCTTCGATCGCCGTAAGCAGGTCATCAGGAATCTGATCGTAAACTTCGATCTGTCCGGCATTCATGATTCCCATGTCCATTCCCGCATCAATCGCGTGGTACAAAAAGGCCGTATGCATGGATTCTCTGACACGGCTATTGCCCCGAAACGAAAAAGAAACGTTGCTCACACCCCCTGACACTCTCGTAAACGGCAGGTTTTCTTTTATCCAGCGGGTCGCCTCGATATAATCAATCGCGTATCTGTTATGAGCGTCAATACCGGTGGCGACAGCAAAAATATTGGGGTCGAAAATGATGTCCTCGGCGGGCATTCCGGCTTCTTCGGTGAGAAGACGATAAGCACGCCGACACACGGACAACCGGCGATCCAGGGTGTCTGCCTGCCCATCCTCGTCGAATGCCATGACGATGACCGCCGCCCCCAACTCTCGCGCCAGTCGGGCGTGTTCCAGAAAAACAGCTTCCCCCTCTTTGAGACTGATCGAATTTACGATACCCTTGCCCTGAATGCATTTAAGACCCGCGATCAGCACCTCCCAGCGGGACGAATCGATCATAATCGGAACTCGGGCTATATCCGGTTCTGTGGCGATCATATTCAGGAATGTGGACATTTCCTTCGCCGAATCCAGCATCCCCTCATCCATGTTCACGTCGATGATCTGGGCTCCGTTCTCCACCTGCTGCCTTGCGACGGAGAGTGCCTCCTCGTAGTCATGTTCTTTGATCAGGCGAGCGAATTTTCGCGAACCCGTTACATTGGTTCGCTCTCCCACATTTACAAAATTCAGGTCTTCCCTGAATACGAGCGGTTCCAGGCCGCTCAGTCGAAGGGTACGTTTTTGCCGGGCAGCACGACGCGGCCCGTGTGCTGCGGCAGCGGCTGCCACTTCGCGAATATGATCGGGAGTCGTTCCACAACACCCTCCCACCAGGTTCAGCAATCCATCACGGGCGTATTCTTCCACGCACGCTGCCATAAAAGCCGGTGTCTCTTCGTATTCACCAAATTCGTTGGGAAGGCCCGCGTTCGGGTACAGACTTGTCCGAACGGTTGCGACACGCGAAAGCGTCTCCAGGTATTGTCGCATCTGATCTGTACCGAGCGAACAATTCAGCCCGACACTCAAAAGATTTGGCGCATGTGTTATTGAAATCCAGAATGCCTCCGTGGACTGTCCCGAAAGCGTGCGCCCCGACAGGTCGACGATGGTACCAGAAACCATGACCGGTAATTGTTTGCCGGTCGCCCGAAATTGCCTTGCGATCGCATAGAGTGCCGCTTTTGCGTTCAACGCATCGGTAATAGTCTCGACCAGAAGTATATCTACGCCACCGGCCAGTAGACCGGTAATCTGCTGTTCGTATGCAAAAACCACTTCGTCAAATGTGCGGGCCCTGAAACCGGGATCCTCAACATCGGGTGACATGGAGAGTGTGATAGTTGTGGGACCCAACGCCCCGGCCACAAATCGAGGTTTGTCCGGTGTACGCGCCGACGCTGCGTCTACGGCGTTCCGTGCGATCTCTGCCGACGCTCGGTTCATTTCAGTCACCAGATCCTGCGTCCCGTAATCGGTCTGGGAAATGGTGTTTGCGTTGAACGTGTTGGTTTCGATGATATCCGCACCGGCGTCCAGAAAAGATTCATGGATCTCTCTGATTACCGCCGGACGGGTGAGCGACAGAATATCGTTGTTGCCACGCTGAAAGATATCTTGTTCGCGTAGAAGGTCACCTCGGAAATCCGCCTCATCAAGGCCTGCCTTCTGAACCATTGTCCCCATGGCTCCGTCCAGAACCAGGATTCGATCATTCAAACAATTTTCGAGCAGATTTCGTGGCATGGAGTCTCATGGTTTTCAGGGCCTAATCGAACGGAACTGGAACGCGCTGGATCCGTGTGTCAGAAAGGATACGACCATTTTGCCAAATTCATCCGGCTTCTCAGCATGCAGCCAGTGTCCTGTGTCAGAAATCGTTTTTACTTCTGCGGCCGGAAACAGGTGGTGGATGTCAGGGAGATATTCGTCAAGGATGTAGTCAGATTGATCGCCTCGAACAAATAACGTCTCCCCTGAAAAAGGTGGCCAGCCCACGACTTCGCCTCTGAGGAGAGGGTACGCATTGAATATCGCGTCCAGATTCATTGCCCACTCCAGGACCCCGTTCTTTCGCTTGATATTTTTGAGCAAAAACTGCCGCACGCATGCCGAAGCAATAGATTGCGATAAAACCGTGTCTATCTCGGTCCGAGTGGAATATTTTGCCGGATCTATTCCACAAAGGGAGTCGAAAAGGCGTTCATGCAGATCCGGATAGCCTACGGTTGCGATGTCGACTACTACCAGGCGCTCCACACGAAGGGGATGTCTGAGCGCGAAGTTCATGGCGGTTTTCCCGCCCATCGAGTGTCCCAGAATAGAAGCCTTTTCTATCCCGATCCTGTCCATCAACTTCTCGAGATCACACACCATATCTTCGAACGAAAATGAATCGGCATGTGGAGACCGGCCATGATTTCTCTGGTCAATTGCGTAAACGTCTCGGTCTGAGCTGAAATCATTTTTCGAAAGTGTATGCCAGTTTCCACCCGAGCCGAATATCCCGTGTAAGATCAGCAGAGGGACCCGATCAACTGATGTCGGGCTGCGACCATCATATTTTTTATAATAGAGTTCCATTCAAGCCCGGGTAAACCAAAAAACCTGACAACCTTTTCGATCGTCAGGCGCTGAAATCTGAAACGGAGAATAAATTCCTTTTTGCGAAAATAAATCGATGACCTGGGCTTGTTGATACTGCCTATAATCGTCCTGCCGGCGGAGATTTTTTGTTCCAGAAAGGCGAAAGACGCGCAGTGCAACACCGCTACATCAGCGTCTGATCACACCGTTGGGTTGAAAGTATACGCGGCCGTTCGAGCAGTGCCTGTGAACGGGCTCTAAGGGCAGTTAACACTTCCTAATCTTCTTTGCTCCTGGCAGATTCGTCCTCATCGGATTCGTTTTCGGCAGACTCGGCATCACCGGCAGAATCATCATCCGCATTCCTTCGGCAAGTACCGCAGCAACCACATCGACCTACCAGGAAATATACGGCAAAAGCGATCAGTGCAATTTTGCCCCATCCGTGGAAATGATACATACCCATACCATGGAAAGAGAAACCGCCGCTTAATAATGAGATAAATAAAACGGCGAGGGCGCCAAAGAGTAATAGACGGGATTTGTTGCGAAACATGATTATTCTGTTGTGATATTTGAACCGTTCCTACGGGATCTTTTGGCCGGAGTTTCACTCCTTTCCCCTGCAAGCATGCACCGCTCTAACACGCCTCAGGGGAATGGTCGTTTGACCCTTTTCAACCCGACACAAGCTCAGAGGCGAGTCGCTGAAACTCCTCTCTATCTGTACTGCCCGGGTGAAGGGATGAATCGGCCGGAAAGTCAAAAAAATGATCCGGAATTTTAAAACCGGGAAGGCGAGAAGAAAGTTCGATTCGAACCCTCTTGATAGTTATCTGACCGTCATCAACAGCAATAAACGCCACCGGTCGAGAGCCGTATTCCGTGTCCGGGACGGGCACAACCACAGCACGCTTCACGCCCGTGAGTGACAGTAATACTTCTTCAATTTCTTGCGGATGAATGTTCTCGCCACCCGAAATAAACATGGAATCGGAGCGGCCGCGTACATACAACTCGCCCTCGTCGATACTTACCAGATCATTGGTACAGAACCAGCCTTCCGAATCTACACTCGCAACGAGATTCCCATTTTCCAGATAACCAAGGAAAACCGATTTGCTGCGAAGAAGTAACACACCGTCGCCTCGGACACGCGCTTCGCAATGCCCGAGCAGCGAACCCGCGGAATAACGCTTCTGTGCCTTTTCCCAGCATGGCGAGGTCGATACCTGGGAACTCAGTTCCGTCAGGCCATACGTTGTCCTGACCAGGTATCCCGATCTGACCGCCTTTCGAATCAGATCCGCGGGAATCGGGCCGCCACCCACCAACAATTGCCGCTCGCCGGTAAACCCGTCGTGCGGCAGGTCCAACACGTGTCTCAACTGGGCAGCGACGAGCGAGACATGGGTGACCCCGGGTAATCTCACGCAGTTCGCTGACCATCCCGTCTCTACGATAGATACTGACGCACCGCTGAGCAGGCTGCGAAACAGAATGCCAAGCCCGCCAACGTGCGAGAGATCCAGAGAGAGCAGCCAGCTGTCAGAGGTCAAAAGGGGAACGTGCAGGCATGCAGCCTTCGCGCTCTCGAAATGATTCCTGATAGAATGGGCCGCCAGTTTGGGCCTGCCCGAAGAACCCGATGTGAATACGGCAGTGGCCACGCCGTCGAGATCCAGCCTGTCGCTCAAAGCGCCGATCTCGCGGCGCAAACGCCGTGATGAATCAAGCGCGATGAGAGACCGAGCGGTCTCGCCTGACGGGGTTCGCGTACCGTGCAACACAACGGGTATCTTTTCCCGGAAACAGGCGAAAAGTGTTGCAACCGTA
This sequence comes from Bacteroidota bacterium, assembly GCA_022571255.1. GTDB lineage: Bacteria > Bacteroidota > Rhodothermia > Rhodothermales > UBA10348 > N075bin62. The sequence continues at coordinate 13,131 of JACZYD010000047.1, read as the reverse complement.
TCTGCGGTCGGTTCAGCGACGAGTCCCGTCAGAAATTCGAAATCAGGGCCTGCTTTCTGTCGCTCCTCTTTCCGTAATTCGTTCTGGATCGAGGTAATTCTCTCGTCGAGATCACTGTACGTCAGAACATCCGGCGTCACCGAGTAGATCACCGAACGGGCCGCCGTCCTCTCCGGGCGAGCCGCCGTCCTCTCCAGACCAGCCGCCGTCCTCTCCGGGCGAGCCGCGGCCGCTCTGAACAGTCGAACGGCTACTCGAGTCGCCTGGCAACGACTCCAGAATCTTACCGGACACACTACGGATCCACTCTTTTCTGAGAGCGGAAAAACGGTCTCGAAATAGTCAGGTTCTACTCCCACGGCACTGGTATTCGAAGTGCACGATTCCTCAACAGTCACATCTTCATCCTTTACAAAATCCGATTCAAGGAAACGGTCGTTGGCGGTGGACGATTTTCAACCGTTTCGACATGCAAAAATGGCCTGTGTTCTATCTCTGATTCATACCGAAAGTAATGAAGTGTATCGAGCCCCGCGGCAAGGCCGTTGCCCGGCAGGGATCCGGCGAATAACAAAAGTCCCTCCAATCCTGTCCGGGTTTCAAAACTTGAGCTGATCACGGGTTCTATCCCGAGGCGACACGCGTCGTGCGCCAAGCTCATCGACTTGCGTAAGCCGCCCCGAATCATCGGCTTTAAAATAAGCGCCCGCAGCCATGGGAAGTTTTCTGCAGACCTGGCGTTCCTGAGTACATCGTTAGCAGTAATATCGTTGCTTGAGGCAGCGTCGCATAAAACTTCGTTGGTCGACTCGTCCAGAGCGACAGACACCGAAACAGCCGCCGCCAGCCTGTGGTACCCTTTCGGATTTCGCAGTGGTTCTTCGACGAATTCGAGATCAATATCGGATGTAAACCTGAAGATGTATTCGGCCTGATCATTATTCCACGCACGATTGGCATCGAGCCTTAACCGCGATTGCGGGCCGATAATTTCGGAAACATGCCTGATAAGAGATACGTCCTGTTCGGGTTCAATTTTTCCAACTTTCAACTTGAAGGATTTGTATCCCTGCCGTACGCGTCGAAGGGCTTGGTCAACCACCTCTTGGGGAGATCCGGAAAGCAGCGCACAGATGTCAATTCGGCTTCTCCGGACCGGTAACCACCAGTCGGCGGTGTTGTCGCCATGCTCCATTCCCGCTCTTGCGCTGAACTTCTGCAGCTTCCACAACGCCAGTTCAAAACCGCAAATAACGGACGGACTGTAATATTTTGAATCTGGCGCGGCCTTTTCGAGAAGATCCGCACGGAGCGGCAAATCGGAAATCTGCCCGGCCAATTGACGAGCCTGCCGTGTTGCATCGTCGAGAGTCTCTACGCTGAAACCCGGTAGAGGCGCGATTTCCCCGTAAGCATCGCTTCCGTCATTCCCGATCAATCGGACATAGACTCCTCTCCGGGTGGTGACATTGGTGCCCGGAACGGGCCTTGACAACCTTGCATCGAACTCATAAAGTTCGCATCCCGAAATAATCATATTTCACCCACATGTTGTCATGCCGCGAGAACCCACGCAAGACCATAAAGGCCACTGAAATAAAAGAGCAGCCGGGCAGTCGAAGCAAGTACCGGATTCAGATTCGCCAATTTTTCGACAGAAGTTGTGCGAAGCGTGTGAATCTGCGGCAAAGCTCCCAGAAGAACGACGGATGAGATCATCGTCGTAACGGGCGCTTCAAACAACATGACCGCCGCCGCCGGCACAACAGCAGCAACAATCATACAACCGATATATGCTCTCACTCCAAAAGATCTGCCAAAACGGACAACCATGGTATGCTTTCCTCCGGCCCTGTCTTCCTCGATATCTCGAATGTTGTTCACCAGAAGAATAGCTACCGAAAGTACACCCGGTGCGACGCCAATCAGCCATACGAGAGAAGGCCAGGTCAGAGACTGTACGTAATACGTTCCCGCAACAGCTACGGGGCCGAAAAACAGGAACACAAAAGCATCAGCAATTCCGAGTCTGGACAGAGAATATGTACTGGCTGTATAAAAAAATCCGAACACAATGGAGCTGATACCAATGAGAATGATCGGCCATCCTCCCCGCCACATCAGATAGGTACCCGCCAGGACAGCCAGAAAAAATGTCAGAATAGCCGCATTTTTCATGGCCGATGCCTCAATATGCCCGGAATGAACGCCACGTTTCGGCCCTTTGCGCTCACTCGTGTCGACACCGCTTCCCGCGTCGGCGTAGTCGTTGAAAAAGTTCGTACCGATCTGGATCAAAACCGCACTGGTCAGAGCAAGAACTGCCGCGGGCACATGAGAAACTCCGCTACCATAGGCTACACTGGTGCCTATCAAAACGGGCGCCGCTGCCGCGAAAAGAGTTTTCGGTCGTGCGGCCTCTACCCAGTACTTCACTGAATCCATCATATTCCAATCGCTCGATACCGGATTCAGTCAGGGGCGACGCGGAAATTTTGCGAAATCCGGTTTTCTTTTCTCATTGAAGGCATTGCGTCCCTCCTGCCCCTCCTCTGTCATATAAAAGAGCAGCGTGGCGTTACCGGCAAGTTCCTGTAATCCGGCCTGCCCATCACAATCTGCGTTCATTCCTGCTTTCAGGCACCGGATAGCCAGGGCCGAGTTGGCAAGAATCTCACGACACCACTGAACCGTCTCCTCTTCCAGCCGATCGAGCGGCACGACCGTATTTACCAGACCCATGTCCAGCGCCTGCTGCGCGTTATAGGAGCGGCAAAGAAACCAAATTTCACGGGCCTTCTTCTGACCCACAATCCGCGTGAGATACGACGACCCGTAGCCGGCGTCAAACGAACCAACTCGTGGACCCGTCTGCATGAATTTTGCATTTTCAGCAGCGATGGTGAGATCACACAAAACATGCAATACGTGCCCGCCACCAACGGCCCACCCGGCCACCATCGCAATTACAGGTTTGGGACAGGATCGAATTTCGCGCTGAAAATCAAGCACGTTCAGGCGCATTATACCTGTTCCCTCCTCCATATATCCGGCATCCCCTCTGATTCTCTGATCTCCCCCCGAGCAAAACGCGTCGGGGCCTTCTCCAGTCAGAATAATCACACCAATGTCCGGATCGTCTCGCGCATCCTGCAACGCCTGACGCATTTCGTTTACGGTTAAAGGGCGAAACGCATTACGAACCTCGGGCCGATTGATGGTGATTTTCGCGATACCCTCGGCCTTGTGATACCTGATATCGCTGTATTGTCCGGCACTCAGCCAGTCGATTGTGGACATGAATTACACTGGAGATAGTATGGATAAATTATTCAATCAGGATTTCTTGCAGAATTCGAAGATACATCCCCGGCTGTTCGAGGTGCACATTGTGGCCGGCATCTTGCACTGAAATATGTCGGATTCGCTTGTTTTTCCGATTCAGGTCGCATGCAATTCTGGTATATTTTCTGTCCAATGCGCCTGTAATACATGTGGCCGCCGTACTCGTTCTGGCAAGCCATGACCGAAAGTCCGGGTGTTCAGCAGGACTCAGGCTTTCCAGCGCCCGGGCCCACTCCGTCGCGCTGCCATTGTAACGCTCACGGATCAGCATATCCCTGATCTCCGTCTTGGTTCGGAGTGAGGAGAACAGATCCATGTCGAGCCATTCCCTCTGAAACAAGTTTTGATCTGAGCGGAGTAGTTCGGCCCGTTCGGCATCCAGTTCGGCGCGCAGCTTCCGTTCCTGATGCGATACAAGGCCCGGAGAAGTCGACTCGAGAACGAGGTGACGAACCATATCGGGAAAACGCCGGGTGAACCCGAGCGCGATTCTGCCTCCCATGGAATAACCAACGAGATCCATCTCAGAAACACCGGCGTTGAGCAACGACTCCCGCAACAGACCGGCAACATTGGTGAATTGATACGCTTCGGGGCTCAGGTCCAGACTCTTTCCGTGACCCGGGAGATCAACTGCAAAACCGTTCAGATCACGGGATATATTGTTTCGGATCCAGTCCAGACTCGAGCCCATGAACCCGTGCAGAAAAACTACCGGGAACCGATCCGAAGCAGTTTCCGAGAGCTTTCGGACATGGAGTTTCACGACGATTCCGAACGGGGACTCTCCTCGCGGTCGGTACCATGTGATTTGTCTGACAGCGCCACGGAAAACCTGTCTAAAAGTTTCAGGCGGCGAATTTCATTCTCTTCGAAATCGATCTTGATCTCGATAAGTGTTGCCCCGTCCTCTTGCAAAGAATTCTGAAGGACACGCTCGAACGCTCGAACAGAACCGGGTGCCTCATAACGAATGTTGAACAGAGAAGCGGCGTGTTTGAATGAATAACCGTGTGGGCCTACGAAATACCGTTCGAATATATCTTCATGAGCAGATACGGGCAGCCGATGAAAAATTCGCCCTCCGTTGTTATTGACAACGACAACGATCAGCCCTGCTCCGTTGGCCATTGCCAGAGAATTGAGGTCGTGCAATAAGGATTGATCACCCAGAAACACGATGACTCGATTCGCAGTTCCGGCTGCGTCCGTGGTACCGGCAGCGCCGGCAGCCGCACCCGTACCCATGGCGACCGTACCATCGATCCCGCTTGCCCCTCGATTGATAATTGTTGTGAGCTTGTGTTCTCCGGGCGAGGCAAAGCGATTTACATGTCTGACACACAGGCTGTTACCAAGCACGAGCATATTCCCGATTCCGCATGACGAAGGAAGAATGTGGGCCACAGATTCTTCGCTCAGCGTATCAGCTTCCGCCTCCATCCAATCTGAAAATATGTGCGTCACTGCTTCGTTTTTATTCTGCCAGAACGAGAGCCAGGATCCCGTATCGGATGTGACTCCATACAGTCTCCCGACGAGATCCGTCACACCCCTCGAATCAGCTTGAATTCTCAATGCAACCCGGTGACCGGGATCGAACCTGTCCGGTGCAGAATCGATTACGACACGTTTCGCGGAACCGGTATCGAAATGCGAAGAAACCGTACCGCGCCCGAACTGAACGATCAGATCCGGCAGAAAATCGTTACCATCTCCGCGAGTCGACAGAAGCAGATCCCAGTATGGAATCACAGACGAATCAGAACGGGACAAATTTGCTCGGGACGACTTCGCGTGCTGAAGGCGAAAACCCGAAGAGATATCGGGCATCACAGGTATTTTCTCCGCTGCAGCCCATTCTACAATACTTTTTTCGTACGAAGAATCCAATACCCGGCCAAGCACGACGACAGGTCTCTTCGACGCCGTAAAAAAGGCACGAAGTGTCTCCACGGCTCGATCTGAGACGATTCGAGAAGACGGCGCGTACGTCGTATACGGCAAAGTCGAATTGATCCAATTGGAAAGGTGTACAGGAAGACGCCCCGTCTCTACCGAGCGGCCGGATTCCAGCGGTTTGCGAAACATGCAGTTAAGGTGAACCGGGCCCATTTCTGCCACGGCGCGGTGAACCGCCTGGTCTACCGTTGTAAGTACGAATGCTGGATCGACCTGCGCTTCAGATACCGGAAGTTCAAAATTCCAGCGGACGTATTCTCCGAAAATAGCGGATTGAATGATAGTCTGATTTGCTCCCGTATCTCGAAGCTCCGAGGGGCGATCGGCCGTTATCAGAATCATGGATACACCGTCAACGGAGGCCTCGATGACTGCAGGAAATCCGTTTGCCACCGCCGTGCCGGATGTCGTTATCCATGCTGCCGGTTTTCCGTTGGCGCGGGCATATCCAAGGGTGGCAAATGCTGTACCCCGCTCATCAAAGTGTATACAGGAGAATGTCTTGTTATTCCTTGCAATAGCACAAACAAGTGGTGTCGATCGGGAGCCTGGCGCTATATAAAACATATCTACTCCGCAGCGTACCAACTCCTCGACAATGAAATCAGGCCATTCCATTCTCGTTACCCGACTTGCTCCATGTCCAACTCAAGTACATTGATAAAATCGAGGATTTTCTGTTCAATCTCTTTCCATTCGGATTCCGGCTCAGAGCCTCGCACTATACCCGCACCGGAGAAGAGAGAGATCGTTTTACCTCGAACGAGACCACAACGAAGCGCTACCGCGAAGTGTGCGCTGTCCTGACCGATCCAACCAACAGGACCCGCATACCAGCCTCTGTCGAATTCCTCAACTTCCCTGATGACATCAATTGATTCGGTGCCCGGAAAACCTCCAACGGCGGGCGTCGGGTGTAGTTGATCCAGAAGTTTCATATCCGACACGCCCGGAAGGAGTACGCCCGTAATCCGGGATACCAGATGTCGACCCATGGTGAGTTTCATTTCCGAGGCCTCGTGATCGATAGAAACGGATTCACAAAGCGGATCAAGAATATCTCGAATGAACTCACGAACAAAGGCATGCTCCCGCAATTCTTTTTCGCTCGTGAGAAGTGACGCACGAAAGTGTTCATCGTCAATGAGTGTCGCACCACGTGGCTGTGTACCTGCTACGGCCTCACTTTCAATCAGCAAACCGTTGCGATAAAATAACCTCTCCGGGGTAGCTCCTACAAACGCCGAGCCGTCAGAAGCCTCAAAATAGTAATGAAAACAGTTCGGCGTGGACGCAATGAGCTTCTTCAACAACAGAAAAGGCTTGATTGGCTCTACGAATTCGAAGTCAGCACGGCGTGCAAGAACCACCTTTTCCAGATCGTTGTTCTCAAATTTTTCCAGGGCCCAGTTGATTCTTTCCTTCCAGACTCCTTGCTCTGGATGATTTACGCGTACCACCGGCGAGAGGAAATTGCGACTCTGTTCCGGAGCAGAATCCGAAACCTCCAGCGAGAGAATATCAGCGAGAATCGACTGTCTTTTTTTGATATCCTCGGGAAAAACAAGATTGCAATAAACCTGAACCTGATCACGTCTTGCAATTAATTCAAATCGTGGCAGCACGAATCGGTAGCCCGAAAATGACCTCCAGAGCTCGTCTGAGGGGCGGGTTCTGTCGAAACGCATTCCACCGAAAAAGCGCATATCGTCGCCGGGTCTACCCAGCACGTCTTGAATACGCATCTCGATATTGCTATTGGTTTCAGGACCAGATCCTGAAACTTCCTTTGCCGCACCGCAGGTAAACACGATTTCGTTGTGGTGGCGCGAATGCCAGATTATCCGGTTGGTCTGGCTTTGCCCGGCCAGCCATTCGAACGGATCAATCTTCCCGGCCGAGACTCCGATTCTCACCAGAAGCGGTTCTGAGTCGACTCGAGAAAAAGCAGCACTTATGGCTTCATGAAGAACCGAAACCCAGCTTCTTCTCAATGAATTTGATGTAGACGGTACTTGAATAAAGCGTCAACAAATGTGTGATTACTGGGATCGGAAGCAACATTGTTGCCGGCTGAATATAAGATCAATGTTGTTTTCCGCGAAGCCAGATTTCTCGTATTCGGTTTTCGAAGGGTTCAAGAGACGTCAATGTGATACCCATCGAAACTGCATACCTGACAAGTAAAGACCTTAAAATACGGTCTTCTCGCGGTAGTACACCTTGTTTTTCCCGACTCAATCCGGCTACGAGCCGTCTGAGAACACCCCACCTGATCAGAATAAAGCCAGAAAGCCCTGCTCCTACCGCCAGAAGTTGACCGTCGCGTCCGAGCAAACTGAGCCCGACAATAAAAAGTGCCCCCTGCAAAAGAGAAGATGAAAAAAAGGAAATGGCTGTCGTAAATCCAGGTAAGACCAGAAGGGGTGTCCATACAAACCAAAGAACATAGATAACCAGCGCCAGCGCAACGGCCGACGCGGGATCTGTGACGAATAACAGGCCGATAAGAGAAACGGAGCAGACTGTCTCCGGCGATTTTGCCCAGACGGCAGCTTCCTTCAAGATTTTGTCTATCCCAACGCGATCGATGACTTCGTTAGCGAACTCGCGAAGGAGATTTTCACTCGTATGAAACCAGATTCCGGCCGACGTGAATATGCCCGACGGGAGTTCAACGAATCCTTCAACCTCTCTTTTTGCTGCCTTGGTAAACAATTGTGGAAAGGTTTTCAGTGTTTTTTTTGGCGATGCCTGGAAAACGGGACAATCGGTGTGCCGTTCGCGCACATACGTTAATGCGCATTCCCTGTTTCCACGGACCGTGAAAAGCACAATAAACGCCGACCGAATCTGATTTTCGTTTATGGAACTCTGGAATTTTTGCCGTTTACAATTTACATTAACCATGTTCTTTGATTATTCACGCTTTTATTCAAGCAATGGTTACGATCGTGCCGCAGCGGTTACGATTGTACCGTAATTGACAAACATTGCGTGTATAATCCGTGTGTTATTATCATAGCGTTATAACATAAGTCCTTCTGTGCCATGAATACTCCCGTGTCCGACCTCCTCAGGCCCCGTGGCCACCTGGTTGTTACGTCTCCCGAGACCACTGTACTCAATGCCGTCGAGATAATGACGAACGAAAACATCGGTTCGATCTTGATTCTTGATGCTTCGGAGACTCTGATAGGTATTTTTACAGAGCGAGATTTACTCAAACGGGTCGTGGCTGCCAGCCTGGATCCAGCAAAAACGCCGATCAAAACCGTAATGAGCCACGACGTCATAACTGTCAAATGCACCGATCTACGAATTGACGTTCACAATATCATGAAAGTGAAACACGTTCGACATGTCCCGGTTATGAAAGCGGGACACGTAGTTGGAGTCGTTTCATTACGCGATATTCTTCGGAGCGCCAATGCCGAAAAAGATTTCGAGATAGACCAGCTTCGTGGTTATGCAACCGACCAACCCTATCCTTCTTACCCCGGTTAGATCCCGACTGTACCCGGAACCAGATTAAACGCAGTAATCCTTACTGCCGCTCCGGTAGATTAAAGAAGTAACCGAATGCATCCGGAGAGATTCTGCTCTCACGAATGGCCAGCCCTTCCGGAAGGTGGACGTGCGGGTATACCATGCCCGTCGTATCGGCTCGAATTTCCTCGAAAGGAACGCTGACGTAAAAATCGGTGGCTTCCAGCGCGCGAGAATATTGCTTCAGAGGTACCTGAAACGTAATTAACGTGGAAGCCGGTACGAACGTAATTTCACGTCCGGAAGGAGCATCTTCCACTCTTATTTCCACCTGGCGCGAGGCCTCTGTGAATAGTTGAACATCTACCTGGTATTCGGTGGATCCGACATCTGCGTCGACGAGACGTGCAAGTGTATCTGAGAGAGGAACGACTACCCGAATGGGAGATCTGACGTTTTCCAGCAGCCTGTTTTGGGTTGGCCAGTAATCGAGGTTTTCAAGGATCGACGCACCACCTGAGACCGTAACGGAATCTGGAAAAAGGACGTGAACGCCAAGCTTATGATACCCGGATTCCGTAGACAGAACCACGCGAGAACGAATCGGAATGCGACGCATGATACGTGGTTCAAGAGCTAATATGACCTGCGTCGGCATGACACTTTCCATGCGTACACTCGGTGTCACCTTGGCAACCGCGACAGTGAGATCGATCGTACCGTTGGCAGCGTCGAGCGTAATAACAGGTGGTTTGTAGTACAGACGGAGAAGCTGTACCCCTTGGCCCTCAACCTGAACGCGCACCGTTGAGGGTGGCAGTTCCGTCAACGCCTGCTCAGGAGGAACATTCTGAAGCAACGTGGGGAATTCAAAAAATTGAGTGTACGTTTCCTGCATGGAAAACATGAACCACAGAACCGCTGAGGTCAGGACACATAATGTGATTACAAGTCCCTTGCGTCGCGGAGTTCGATCTCGTCCGAATCTCGATTCGCCGCTGTCCGCAAAAATAAATCGCATTCGGCGCGAGAGCGCACTCGAAAACGTATGAAACGGTCCGTCAGCCATCGGAACGCTGATCGTTTGAATTCAAAAGCGCATGGACGAGCTGCCTTTTGTTGGCCCTTGCAATTTCTCGCCCCTGTATGGAAAGCCCCGGTGTTCGACGGGCAAGGGCCCTCATTTCTCGCACCGTGAGAGACTCTATCTTCCCGGAGCGCAGGCGCGTCGATGCTTTATGCGTGACAGACTCCGTGTCAGCGCGGTAAGTTTTTTCCGGAGACTCCATACGCTGAAGCCGGAAGACCGAGCGCGAGGGTCTTGGAATTACGTGGGATGCGATCACCTCCCCGACCTGCGAGGCAGCAATAACACCTGCGTCGACGGCAGCCTGGACGGCTGCCGTCTCCCCGGAAACCTGTACCGTCATGTACGCAGCGACCGTGTTTTCCACCCCGAGTATCCTTACGTCGGCCGCTTTAGCCATTGCGTCGGCAGCCTCGATAGCCGCCACCAAGCCTCGTGTTTCTATCAATCCGAGTGCATTATGGTCCTTTGCAGCCATAGAGCAATGAGCCCCTTACGCGAGGACGCCCTCCGGCAGAATCGATTCTACGTCTTCATGAGGGCGAGGGATTACGTGGACGGAGATCAACTCGCCTACTCTCTCGGCGGCGGCGGCTCCGGCATCAGTCGCAGCCTTCACTGCTCCCACGTCTCCGCGAACCATGACGGTTACAAACCCGCCACCAATTTTTTCTTTGCCGATCAAGTTGACCCGTGCAGCCTTTACCATGGCGTCAGCAGCTTCAATGGCACCGATGAGGCCCCGGGTTTCCACCATTCCAAGAGCAACTCCGTAATCTTCTGACATCGCGTGAATCGGTTGAATCAAGATTGGTATCGGGCGATACACACTCCCCCCTTTGTCGGATGCAATCGGAGCATTCGACAAGGCACTTGGGAGCATGTGTTCGCGTAGCTCTGAATATAGACCGGACGCTTTCATTTGTCAATCGGAGGAAGGTTGATACTTAACAGGTCTGTATGTATTTAGGCGAGCACCAACGGTTTTCTACAGTAATTTCATTTCAATGATAAAAGCCCTTTTAGTCGCCGGTACCCGTCCGAATTTTATCAAGATTGCTCCACTCTACCGGGCATTTGAACAACACCCGGAATTATCGCCGGTTCTGGTTCACACAGGACAACATTATGATGAGGTAATGAGTGAGGTGTTTTTCCGGCAACTGAAACTGCCAGAGCCTGATATATATCTTTCATCGGGATCAGGAAGTCATGCCGAACAGACGGCCCGCGTCATGAAAGAACTGGAGCCCGTTCTGATCGACCTGCAGCCCGACGTCGTGGTTGTGGTCGGAGACGTAAACTCGACACTGGCCGCTGCTCTAACGTCTAAAAAGTTGCATATTCCCGTAGCACACATTGAAGCTGGTCTGCGGTCTTTTGATCGCCGGATGCCCGAAGAGATCAATCGTCTGGCTACCGATGCGATCTCCGATTTTCTGTTTGTCACAGAGCCGACTGCGATCGAGAATTTACACCATGAAGGTCATTCTGACGATCATATTTTCTTCTGCGGAAATGTGATGATCGATTCACTGCGCAGGTTTGAGGATCTGGCACGATCGGTCGAACAAAGAAAAAAATACGGCATGGAAGCGGGCGGTTATGTGCTGGTGACGGCGCACCGTCCTGAAATGGTCGATCAGCCTGATCTCCTGATTCTGTTCATGAAAAGTCTCTTCAGGATTGCAGAAAAATATCCGGTTGTTTTTCCTGTGCATCCCCGGACCCGGTCCCGAATCTCCGATGCAGGCCTGGATAAGGAACTGGAGTCTACCGAAAAACTGTACCTCGTGGACCCTCTCGGGTACTTTGAATTTCTCAGCCTGATCACAGACGCCGGCCTTGTTCTCACGGACAGCGGTGGCGTTCAAGAAGAAACCACAGTGCTGGGTGTACCGTGCGCTACCATTCGAGAAAATACCGAGCGACCATGCACAATCGAATCCGGGACCAACGAACTCGTGGCACTGAATCCTGATGTGTTATTTGATGCGGTCGAGCGGGCACTGAGCGGCAAGTGGAAAAAAGGATCGCTTCCTGAGTTGTGGGACGGAAACGCCGCGACCCGTGTGGCCGAGAAACTCGCCCTGGCTCTCCGCGGCGCGTAGCGGCACAGGCGGTGAGGAAAAAAGCCGGGCAGGTAGCGCCACATGCGATGCGGTGAGGAAAAAAGCCGGGCGGGTAGCGGCCGCGGCACAGGGAAGCGGGTAGCAGCCGCGGCACAGGAAGCGGGTAGCGGCCGCAGCACAGGCAGCGCGTAGCAACCGCGGCACAGGCAGCGCGTAGCAACCGCGGCAGAGATGGTGTTCAGCCCAACAGGCGGGCATAAGTAGAAACCAGGATTTCTGCCGTTGCCTGCCAGTTATACCTTTCTGCCACAGCTCTCTTACCCGACTCGCCCATCCTGTTTCGAGCTTTTTCGTCGGCCGCCAGAGCGATGACCGCCTCAGCCAGCGCCGCCGCATCACCAGACGGATAAATCACACCTGCCTCTTCTCCCTCCACGATACGTCTCAACGGAGCACAATCTGATGCAACAACCGGCAATCCCATATGCATATAGTGGAATAACTTATGCGGTATCGTGTTGTCGGTATGAACCGATTTCAGATGCGGAATCAACCCGATGTCAGCTGCTCGAATGTAGTCCGGTATCCGGTCTTGCGGTTGCTGGCCCTCAAAACTTACAGCCTCAGAAACACCCAGATGCACGGATAAACGTTCCAGATCGTCACGAATTGCCCCGTCGCCTACGAGTGTCAACGAAACATTCGGAACGGATTTCAAGAGTTCAGGCATGGCAGCTATGATTGTCGACAATCCTCGATGTCGATCCATCCCGCCGGTATAAATAAGGCGAAGCGCGCCCGGATCCCCCGTCGGGACGGTCTTTTGACCCAACATCTGATCAAAATGATCTCGTTGTATGGTATTCGGAACCACGATCATCTTTCCCGGATCGATCCCCTTGAGTCTCATTCGTTCTTTCATCTCATCAATCACGAGAATAAGACAGTCCACCTGGTGAGACCATTCGGTTTCCAGTCGATCCCATTTTGCGAGGTTTATCAATGCTCTCCCTGGATAATGCGTGCTCCAGTGATATACGGATAAGGCGTGCACCCAGTTTTCGTGCATATCTCCCACTACCCGCACTCCCAGGCGACGTCCAGCTCTCAGGCACGTACCGAACAGGTACAGGTCGTGCGCGTGCAGCGCATCAAAATGCCACATCGAATAAATGC
>JACZYD010000158.1 GCA_022571255.1 Bacteroidota bacterium | reverse complement strand
CGCAAATTGGTGCCATTCAACTACTAAAAATAGGCTATTTACGCTACCACGAAGTCGATTCTAGCGGTTAGCTTTAGCGCCGCCGCAGACATATTAAAAACCACGGCGCCAGGATACTAGTGTAGTGCACCGTATTTGTGGGAACATATTGTGATTTGATCTGTGTAAGGAATCACTCACAAAAAGAGAGGATTTCCATGCGAGTTGCCCCGACCATTACACTCAACGCAGAGCAGGAAAGCGCTTTGAAAAAGGTCGCACGATCAAACACGGAAAGTGTTCGTTTTGCACGCCGTGCCCAGATCGTTCTTCTTGCGGCAGAGGGATACGATAACCTGGCGATCGCCGAGAAACTGGGCGTCGGGCGCATTCAGGTTTCACGCTGGCGCGATCGCTTTGTTAAAGACGGGATCGCAGGAATCCGCCAGGACCTGCCTCGCGGGGGCCGGAAGGGTTTCGTAGACGCCCAGGAACTGGTGCGCCTGACGACGCAGACGACGCCGGAAAACGCGACCCACTGGAGCACGCGAACGCTCGCCAAGGTGGCCGGTGTTAGCGCTACCACGGTCAGGCGCATCTGGCATGCCCACGGCCTGAAGCCACACCTCGTCAAAACGTTCAAGGTGTCTCGCGATCCGCTGTTTTCTGAGAAACTCGAAGACATCGTGGGTCTGTACCTGAATCCACCCGAGCATGCGCTCGTGCTGTGTTGCGACGAGAAGAGTCAGGTACAAGCGCTCGACCGCTCGCAACCGGGTTTGCCGCTAAAGAAGGGACGCGCCGCCACGATGACCCATGACTACAAACGTCATGGCACAACAACACTTTTTGCCGCACTCAATGCCCTCGACGGCACCGTGATCAGTCAATGCCAGAAGCGCCATCGCCACACGGAATGGCTGAAATTCCTGCGCCAGATCGACCGAGAAACACCGAAAGACAAAGACCTGCACCTGATCTGTGATAACTATGCAACGCACAAGCATGCCGCCGTTAAAGCCTGGCTCAAGAAACATCCCCGGTTCCACATGCATTTTACACCAACCTCGGCCTCGTGGATGAATATGGTGGAACGTTTCTTTCGTGATCTGACGAGCAAACAGCTACGACGCGGAGTCTTCACCAGTGTACCTCAACTCATCAGCGTCATCGAGGCCTACGTCGAGAGCCACAATAAAAGCCCGAAGCCCTTCATCTGGACGGCCCAGGCAAATGACATCCTGCAAAAAGTAATCCGTGCCAATAAACGCTTAAGTGCCAAACAGAACGGCGCACTACACTAGGATTCCAGTGCGATGGCCGGATATAGATCCGGAGGGAGAAATACTGGCGCTTGTCTCCAGCTTCCAGCCGCAGGTATATCGGATGCTCGCCCTTCTTGTTTTTCTTTCCCTTCCAGAGGATGGGGGTTATCTTCGCCATTACGGATAAACACCGTCTGTCAATTCATTAGGGTTAAGGGTAAGGTTAAGGAATAAGACGTACCAATCAAGACCAATCGAACTCAATTAGTGCCTTTATCTATCATAAACGCCGATACGAGTTGTTTTCTGAATCATCGAGAATCAATCAGATTCAGAGTTATTCTCTGAGCGAGAGCCGAATCAGTTCTTCTGCGGTTGTAATGTCCGGGTGCGCGGCGAGTACGGAACCCAGTTTCTTATCGGCCCCCGCCATGGACATTCCGAGGGCCTGAAGAGCCGCGAGCGCGTCGATTCGGCCCCGAGAACGTTGGCTGATCGGTGATTCGAGTCCATCGTCTCCTGCAAAGACATCATCGACCCGGTCTCGAAGTTCCATGACAAGTCGCTCGGCAGTTTTCCTGCCCACTCCGGGTATCCGCGTCAAAAGGTTCGACTGTCCGGACCGAATACGATATCTTAATTCAGACGTCGAAAGGGATGAGAGCGCGGCGAGTGCCAGTTTCGGGCCGACACCAGAAATGCTTATGAACAGGTTGAACAGCGTTCGTTCGTCGGCCGTCGCAAATCCGAATAATGTGAGGGCATCTTCGCGTACGTGCTGGTAGCACAATAAGCTGGTGGCCTCTCCCGTGTCCGGGAGCGCATCATATGTCGAGGTCGGAATCATCAACCGATATCCCAGACCCTGAATGTCGACCACGGCCTCTGTCGGCTTTTTAGACATCAACGTTCCGGCGATGTACTCAATCATCGGTCACTTCCTCCTGCTCGATATCCTTGTCAGCTCTCTGAAATTGTTGGACGATCGGGAGTCGTCGCCCGATTCCAAATGCTTTTCCACTGACTCGTAATCCCGGTGGGGCCTGCCGTCTTTTGTATTCATTTCGATCAACCGTGGACAGAATGTCTCGGACGAGGCCTGAATCGAATCCCGTCCCGTTCACGATGGCCTCGACATCTTCTCCACGCTCAATATACCGACGAAGAATTTCATCAAGTACCGGATACGGCGGAAGCGAATCCTCATCTTTCTGGTCAGGTGCGAGTTCAGCCGAAGGTGGTTTTGTAATGGAATTTTCTGGAATTACGGGCACGGGTTTCCGCTCGTTTATATAGCGTGCAAGCTCGTAAACCTGCATCTTGAAAACATCCGAAAGAACAGCCAGTCCCCCACTCATATCCCCGTACAACGTGGCGTACCCCATCGAGAGTTCACTTTTGTTACCGGTCGTCAGTAACAGATATCCAAACTTGTTCGAAAGTGCCATCAGAACAACTCCTCTGGTTCTGGCTTGAATATTTTCTTCGGTCAGGCCCGAAACGGAGTTCTCAAAGACATCATCCAACATTTTCGAAAAAGCATCGACCGCCGGTCGGATAGAAATCGAATGACAGACTATTTGGAGATTACCTGCGAGTGCAACAGAATCGTCGACCGATCCGGAGGAGGAGTACAGGGACGGCAATGTGACGCCCACGACCTTGTTCGATCCAAGTGCTTCCACCGCCAGCGCACACGTGACGGCCGAGTCGATTCCACCGGACAGGCCGATCAGCACCTTGCTGAAGGCACCAGTTTTTCTGAAGTAGTCGCGAATACCCATGACCAGCGCATCGTGTATATCGGAAATGTCGCGGTTTTCAGGGGACGATTCCGGTTTCGGTGTCGGTACGGTGATTCCTTTCGACCGAGAATCCCAGATCAGGAGCGATTCTTCGAAAGAAGGGGCACACAAAACAAGGTCGCCCGTTTTATCGTGCACCCGGCTGTCACCGTCGAAAACCACTTCTGTATTGGCTCCCACCTGATTGACCAGTAGAAATGGCGTGTCAAATCGTTCACCGATTTCTTTCAGAATCCGGTTGCGTAAATCATGTTTGCCATAAGAGAATGGTGAAGCGGAAACGTTCACAAAAAGATCGATCCCGGCATCGTACAGATCGGCAAGGGGGTCTGAATCATAGACGTGATACGTACCATAATCTTCGACATTCCACATATCCTCACAGATATGAACGCCGAGTCGCAGCCCTCGAAATGTAAGGACCGGTTGTGACTGCGCAGGCTCGAAATACCGGTTTTCGTCGAACACATCGTACGAAGGCAATAATCGTTTACCGACTGTACCGGAAATCTTTCCATTTTCGATCAAGAGGGCCGAATTAATGAGTTTCTTGCCCGTTCTGGACGTCCTGGCAGTGGGCGCTCCGATCAGAACACCCAGATGTGTGGGTACGTCAGCACAAATCTGGTCGATGGCAATGCTGACTCTCTTTAAAAAAACCTGATTGTTCAGCAGATCAAGAGGTGGATATCCAGTGACGCAGAGCTCCGGAAAAATAACCAGCTCTGCGCCTGCATCAGCAGCACGTCGGGAGAAGGCGACAATTTTATGTCGATTGCCGGAGAGATCACCAACGGTCGGGTTAATCTGAGCTAAGGCTATCTTCACGGGTGGTTCTTGAGGTGCCGGGAAAGTGTCCTTCGAACGACGTCAACCGGCATGGGCGTTCCCGTCCACGCAAGAAAGCTCTGCGAAGCCTGTCCGATCAACATTTCGAGTCCTCCAATCGTGATTGCGCCTCGCTCTTGAGCATCGCGCAGAAGTCTTGTTTTTTGTGGATTGTAAACCAGGTCGTAAACGATTTTTTCATTTGTGAAAAGAGAGGGGTCAGGACAAGGCGTGGTATTTGTATTCGGCGTAGTACCGAGAGGTGTTGCGTTCACGAGGAGCGCAGCTTCCCTTACTGCATCGCGACCTGCTGGCCACGGAATTATCGACACCCGCAAACCACCCGGGTCCAGGTCTGCCTGTATTCTTTCTGCTCGTTCGGGCGAGCGTGATACCAGGCTCACTTTTCCCGCATGAAACTGATTCAACAGCGCGTAGACGACGGCGCGCGCCGCGCCTCCTGCTCCCCAGACCAGGCAGGACAAGCCAAGTATTTGATTGGCGTATCCGGACAGCGGCAGGGCAAACCCGAAAACATCTGTATTGTCTCCATGCAGAATAATCGTGTCACTGTCGGTGTTTTCGATCACCCTGATTGTATTTACTGCGTTCAGGCGGGTCGCTGCCGTCGTTAAACGGTCCAACATCTGGACAACATTTTCCTTGTGAGGAATCGTGACGTTAGCGCCGAGGTACTTACCGGTGCGAAGTCGCTCCACGGTCTCGGCCAGATCGGAAGGAGCAACGCGAATCGCTTCATATTTAAAGCGCAGTCCGACGCTTTCCAGCGCTGCATTGTGGATTACCGGCGAAAGCGAGTGACTTACCGGGTCGCCAATCAGAGCTATAAGATGTCGATGTGTTTTGGGCTCCATGGTTATGTAAGCAAAACAGACGTAAAATACGGCGTCGATCGTTTCTTCATAACTGTCGATATTTGTTGTATTTGGTTGGCAAAGATAGTAGCATCCCGGACATTTACATTTTTGCACTCACACTTTGATAACAGTATGTCCCAAGACGTCAGTTTTTTGGCCCAGGTAGACCGTATGTATGCGAAGGCAGCATCGTTCACAGATCATCCTGCGGGCCTTCTTGCACAGATCCAGATATGTAATTCTGTTTATCACATGGAATTTCCGCTTGTTCGGGACGATGGGTCCATCGAGGTAATCAAGGCATGGCGTGCTGAACACAGCCAGCACAAATTACCGGTAAAAGGCGGAATTCGATATGCGCCGAATGTCAGTGAGGACGAGGTGATGGCGCTGGCCACGTTGATGACATACAAATGCGCGATCGTTGACGTACCATTCGGCGGTGCAAAGGGAGGTGTCCAGATCGATCGTAAAGATTTTTCAGAATCCGAGATCGAGAGGATTACACGTCGTTACACGTTTGAACTTATCCGAAAGAATTTTATCGGCCCCGGGGTGGATGTGCCTGCTCCCGATTATGGTACGGGTCCCAAGGAAATGGCATGGATACTCGATACGTATACGACCCTCACAAACGATTCTCTGGATGCGCTGGCATGTGTTACGGGTAAACCCGTGGGCCAGGGAGGTGTCCGAGGTCGTACCGAGGCCACCGGCCGGGGAACGTTTTTCGGGATCAGAGAGGCCTGCTGC
>JACZYD010000046.1 GCA_022571255.1 Bacteroidota bacterium | reverse complement strand
GCTCCTTGTCCGTTTTCGGAACCAGAACCGACAGGGGTTGAAACGTCGGGAGCAGGGCTTCCTGAAGATCAAAACCATGGTCGAAACTACCGCTTTTCCATGTGGTGTCCGGTAATTCGTTCTCGTCGGGCTCTTCGCCGTCTTCGGAAGCCATTGCGGCCTCGGGCTCTTCGCCGTCTTCGGAAGCCATTGCGGCCTCGGGTGCCGGGACTGGCTTGCCCGTATCAGTATCTACCGACGTATTCATTTCGATCTCCGGTCGAACAGGAATATTGACACTGGTAGAATCTTCAAACATTATGTCAGTAAATCCTGCAACCCCTGCGTCATCTGTTTCGACGGATTCACCGCGAAGATGTTTTATTTTTCTGGTCAATTCGAAGATTTCGTCCCGCAATATCCTCGTGTCCTGTTTACGTTCTTCACTGATCAGGTCGCGTTCGAGAGTTCGCTCTTCCAGGTCCACGCGCAAGTCAGAGATCAGAAGTTCCAGGGCAGCCAGATTTGCACGTGCTTCAGAATCCGACCCCTCAGCTTCGGGCTCTGTATCGGCCGCTGGCTTCTGCAGCGCTTCAGGCTCCGTACCGCCCGGCTCGGACATGGCCACGAAGGCCTCGCCAAGCAGTTCATTTCTGAGAGATTCGTTGCGAATTTTTCGTACTTCCGACTCCATCTGAAGAAGCGGAATAAGGTACCGGCGGCGCGATATCGCAAATCCGATCGCGGCACCCGAAACAAGAAACAGGAACGCCCCGAAAAGAACAACTGTAATGTTTCCAAGGAAAGAAATATCCATAACCGGGACTGTTGGGATAAAAAGAGTGGGATGGAAAAGGGGAGACGGGGCAATTTCGCCAATTAACTTGAACAAGAGAAGGATGTGTATAACTTTTTCTGATTCAGCCCTCTCAAGCTTCCCGTTTCTTAGTTTGGCAGTATGGAACAGTCGCGTAACCCAGGATTTTTCGCAACGATATGTATCACCACAATGCTCGGCGTCGTACTGCTTGCCGCTTCGGCATGTAATTCATCGGGCGACGGTCTGGCGTCCCGTCTGGCAGGTGAAGTTGTTATTGACCTTAAAAAGACGGACAACCGACGTCTGCTTTCCTTTTACATAGGAGGAATGGTCGGGGCCGAAGCCCGGGACCCCTTCCGTGCCGGGGTTCTGAGGGAAGAAAAAGGTGATTTTTTCCTGCATGTTGATTCCCTTGCGAAGATGGCGCCGATACTCAACACCGACCTGCGTCTGATTTCGGCAGACGGACTCGTCGACTGGGATGAACTCGAAGCTCTGGTACTGACACATTATTACGCGTATCGCAACGTACCGGCAACAGTCGACCTGTTAATGGCAGAAACTGGCGACTGGAATAACGAGGGAGAGTGGTTTCGGGTAGACGTAAACGGCGTAATGTCACCCCACCTGCGCCAGATAAATGTCAAACTCAAAGATCTTTATGACGCCATCAGGTCTTACCGGGAAAATGGAGACCATTTGATTTATCCGGTCGGGACCATATTTATTTCTGAGCATCTCGATGCAGATCACAGAGTAGAACTGAGTGCCATGCGGAAACGTCATGATGGTTTCTGGGATTTTTTCGCGTACAATGAGAACGGTTTTCTGGCGTCTGCACTCACGAGGCACCCAAAAAATCTGGACGTTCCGACCAAGTGCATCGGATGTCATTTTGGCACCAGACTTTTTGAGCCCGAACGCAGTTTTCCATCCAAGCCGCAACCGGGCCCGGATGGGCCGCGAGCGCTCTATTTTGATTATCCTCCTCCCGGAAGAGAATTGATCAGAAGCCTTGATGAACATCGCAAACGGAGCGATCTTGTGCTGGGCCTCTATGGTACGCTGATGCTGGCAAAACTGAGAAACCTCAAGCAAGAGGGTTCACTCGGTGAGGAAGAAGCTGATGTGCTCGGTAGCATCGGGTTTTAATTTTTTCAATCCTGAGACTTCAAATCACATGTCGATCGGAACTGTAAAACTGAAAAATGCAGTCTTTTATGCCCATCACGGGGTAATGGAAGAAGAACACCGTATCGGTGGCAGGTTTGAAGTAGATGTTGAAATGGAACTCGACTTCGAACGGGCAGCGTCAGGCGACAGTCTGTCGGACACGGTAGACTACAACCTGGTGTATAAAATCATCCATGACACCGTCACCACGAATCGTTTTTATCTGATCGAGCGCCTCGCTTTTCTGATTGCCAATCAGATTTTGAGTACAATTCCCATCGTTGATTCAGCCGTAGTTACGGTCAGGAAACCGAATCCTCCTGTAGGAGGGCCCTGCGACTGCGCCGAGGTCGTTTTTCGGGGAAGACGGGCATCTTAAATGCAACCTATTTGACAGGTCGGAATCTCAGGATTGTTCCGCGTTTTCCAGCGCCTTCTGAAGCCACGTACAGAAAACCGTCACGGCCAAATGCCAGACCTTCCGGCTGGCGCATATTCTTTTTGTCGAATTCGTGTTGTCCGAGTATATCACCGACCCGGTTGAATACGACGAGGCGCCGGTCTACCGAGGAAATGATATAGATGTGTCCTGTTTGTGGATGCACAGCGATGGCCGACGGCTTGAACGATGAAAAGGCAGATTTTTTAACGTCAAATGCTGACATGAAAGCGTTGCGAGAAAGTAGATTCAGCGGTTTTTTGGAAAGTTTACCTTTTTGCAGATCGAATATGTATACCGCTCTTGCATTTCGGATGCCTTTTCCCGCTTTCTCCTTGCACAAAATCAACAGACGATACATGTACACGTCGGCGGCAAGACCTTCTGCATCACAACCGCGATGGAGCCGCGTCTTTATTTTGGAAGACTCAGACTCGCCTTCCCTGATCTCTACCTGAAATAAGGTGCCATCGCTCTCGAGAACGTAATAAAGTCCATTCATGAATTCGACACCTTCAAAATCACCTCTCTTTCCAAACTCGTACTCATCCTTTATCTCACCACTCAAGGGATCGATGAAAAACAGAATGGCTTGTTCGTCTTGAATGGCGATGAGGCGCCCGTCCGGGTCGATGGCCAGCCCCGAGATTTCATCGAGACTGTGCGGAAGTTTGTATACGTCTTCCGGTTCGTCGAGGTGATAAGGAATCACGAATGATAAAGAACCACGCGTATTCTGAGAGAAGACGTCTCCGGGCAGCACACCTGTCAACAAGGCGGTAACAATCATAAGTACGGCGAGACTTATGTTACAGGACTCCCGGTATTGCGTACGCGTTTGTACATTCCGGTAGTTTCGCACAATATTGAATTTCTCGGGGAAGAAGAGCAGCATGGAACCAGTTAACGAGGACACGCAAGAGCAAGCGGAATCTTCGCTCGAAGAACGGGTAGATTCCAGTGATGTTCTTGACCGGAAACCCGGTTCCGGGAATATTCAAGAGAAGAAAAAAAAGAAATCCGAGATCGGGTCACGCCGGGGTGTCGAGACCATGTTTCGCACGTCCTATCGCGTACACATGGAACTCAGTTCGATCGCAGATAACAAAGCAAACATCATGATCAGCATCAACGGGCTGATCATTTCGATTCTGATCGCATCGCTGTCATCCAAGATCGATACACACACGTATCTTCTCTTTCCCACGGCGGTCATGCTTCTCGGCTGCCTGTTCTCTGTTGTTGTGGCCGTATTATCGGCCCGTCCCCGGGTCAGCAGTACCTTGATTTCTCTTGACGATGTCAGGAATAACCGGCTGAATATTCTTTTCTTTGGAAATTTCGCTCACATGAAAGAGGAAGATTTCGAGATTGGAATGACGGAACTCATGCAGAATCCGAACGCATTGTATCATAATATGATCAGGGATATCTACGGCCTGGGAACCGTACTGGAAAAAAAGTTTCAACTTCTCCGTTTGTCTTACAATGCCTTTATGGTTGCGTTGACTGTAGGTATTCTTTCTTTTATCAGCGTATATGCATGGGTGGTCACATCTTTATGATGCCCTGCTCTTTGCTTTATTGATGTTGCCTTTCAATTTTATTAACGGTTTATGCGAACATTGTATCTGATGCGTCACGCCAAATCCAACTGGGATGCGTCTTACGTCGGAGATTACGAACGACCACTTTCCGTTCGCGGAAAAAAAGCAGCGCGGCTCATTGGAAAATTCCTTGGCCGGACCGCACAAATACCGACCCTGATTATCTGCTCATCCGCAATACGAACACAGCAGACGTTGGAGATTGCTTCGAAAGAAGGCGGGTGGGGGGACGTGGAAACGGTTATTGAGAACGAATTATATCTGACGACAAAGGATAGCATTATGGGACGTATCTGCTCGTTATCCAATGAGATCGAATCTGTCATGTTACTGGGCCATGAGCCCACAACGTCTGTGGTTGCGGGTTCACTGATTGGAGGGGGATCACTCCGTTTCCCGACGGGTGCGTGCGCCCGGATTGATATGAACATCGATAACTGGGCCGATATCCACCCCGGATCCGGAACGCTTCAGTGGCTCATTACCCCGAAGATGCTCAATCGGAAGAAGTAACGCGACGCGCTTCGGGGCTCACCGCGTCACGCTTCGGCGCCCACGGCGTTACGTCATTTTGGTGGTGCGCTGGTCGATTCTTTGGTCATGGTATCCGAAGTGGCCTCGGAGTGCGCGTCACGAGCAGCGGCGCCCCGGGATTGCGTGACCGTTACACGAAGAGCTTTCAGACCAACAACACCGTGCAGGGGAGCCACTTCAAAGCGTTCGATTCCCGGTTCAAAATATCCAGATGCGGTCAGGTAATCCAGATACTGCGTATACTCGGCCGCTTCTTTGTCGTGAGAATAGACGATAGACACTTTTCCAGGCTGAGTCAATCGTTCCTCTGTTCCGGCGATAACAGACTTGTCAATCCGCTTCTTGATGATTTCGTAGCGGATATTGTAGGCGCCGTCGACATCAAATTTTTTCTCGTCAATCCGAAATCGAATAGAAATGGTTTCAGATTGCACGAGTATGAGGTGAGCGGTCTGAAGCGGAGTGCTCAATTCAGACTGAAGCCGGTTCAATTCCCACACGACTTCTGCCATTGTTGAAAGTTGCCAGATCTTGAGATTCTTGAGGTCCAGCCGGTCAAACCGACCGTTTTCAATAAGACTGGCACCGGCATACAGATTGTAGTCTACGCCGTCGGTTTTGAATCTCTCAAAATAATGAGGGATCATCTCCTGAGCGGCGACTTCGTGTTTTCCGATCACCGTGGAAATGGTGTCATTGACCTGCATTACAGCGCGTTCGAATTGTTCACGCTCACGATATATGATGCCGAGATCCGAATCCAGGGACGCCTCGTACTCGTCGACGCTTTTGGACACTTCTGGGGAATATTTATTGAAGGACTGAAAAAGTGGTTCTACCTCGGTTTGAAGGAGCATGACGATAGTGTGTTCATCCCCCGTGCGAAGCCCGGATGCCAATTCTTCCGAATATTTTCTGAGCCGATAACCAAGTTCGTCCAGGGAGGGTCGAGGTCTTACGGCGTTGGCAGCGGCGATGACATGGAGAGCAAGAGTCAGCTGCTCAGACAGATCGGCTTGTATTGCATCATTCCTGAAAATGGACGAATCGCGTATATCACTCAGCCCGTACAGAGCATGAACCTTTTCAAAAACGATGCCTTCGGCTTCGTTTGGTCGCTTCTTTGTACTTGCTGCATCCAGAAAATTGAGCGCAGCCTCACGAAAACGCCATTCAACAACTGGGTGAATGGCGGTGTACTGTTGTTTGATGATCGCTTCTACCCGGTCCTCCTGCGCTTCGACCTGACGTTTCAGACTTCTGGCAAACAACGAAACAACTTCCGAAAGCCGAATTAAATCGCGAGGCGCTATATCGCCCACGTTGGGGGACATCAGTTCCAGGAGTCCGATGACCTCATCTTCGGTTCGCAGCGGGGCGATCAGGGCATTGCGGATATTTTTAGCCCTGAGCTGCCACTCGTAACCGGTTTCAGTCGCATTATTTTCTAAATCCCGCACGATAATCGGAGCATCTGACTCGAGAGCGTGCGCATAATATGACTCATTCCATGTGGAACATTCGGGAACGCCGTGTTCGATCAACAGACTGCGACCGACGGATCGGGCACTCGGCAGGAAACCACAGCGCGTTCGATCGAGCGAAATCAAACCCAGCATGAGGTCAGGTTTTTGCAGCATTTCCCGGACAAGTATTTCGAGTTGATCAATCGTCTCGGCGCTGAGCAGAGCGTCCTTTTTCAAGAGGACATCTCTGATCCGGGAAACGGCGGCTTGCTCGGATACGTCGACGGCGTTCATGATGATGAAACCCACGAATTCAAAATTATCCGGAGGTAGAAGTCTGGACCACAAATCGAGGTCTTCGGGATGCATGACGAGATCGGCAAGATCCTCCTCGGATAATACCGGCAGCTCTCCTGTATTTCGGATTTCGACGAATGAAGGGTCAATATCTATCTGGTAATACCTGTTGAGCCCGGTTTTTTCGTCCGTCGAACTGATTACAAAAGGTATAAAATGGACTACGTCAAGCCCGTAAAACTTGGCTCCAATCAATTGGTATGCATGGAGCACTTTGCGCCGAAACATCTCCTTGACGCTCAGCTCACCACCATGTGCACTGTTCTTGTCGATAAAATTCTTTATCAAATTCAGTTTTGAAAATCGCGACGTGGCATAAAACCTGTCCATATCGAAAGGAGGAAACGCTGCCGCAGCGATCGTTTTTGAACGTCCGACCGGGAAAACGGCGGACATGAGAAGGTCCAGAATATCCTGGTGTCTGGCGGCGACGTCAGAACCGAACGGCTCTTGTCGCAGTTCCGGGTGTACGGTTGTCAACTCAAGCGTCTCGCGAGCAACCTTTGCCGTGGGATGACTGCCGTTTCCTGCAACCTCTTCCCAGAACGAAAGAAGGGGTCGCAAAGAAACTGTGCTTTTGAATGGGAAATCATCTTTGTAATGATGAGCAGTAGTATCCTTGTGCATACTCGGTAAATTTCTTGGTTGTGAGATTATTTCCTGTTCAGGATTCCATGAACCGTGCCGTTAATACACGCTTCAGTGCACGGGGGGTTCAGTCTATTACAAACGCTCAAAATAAACAGCCCTAAAGAACAGATAATGAAGCGAACCGGTTTCACGGTCGGTGTCCTGTTATTGGGGTTGGTTATCGTTGTCGACGCTCCCGGCGACTGGAGTAACGAGGCTTGGTCGGTGGCCGGGATCGGCCTGCTGATGGGGGTCTGGTGGATGACAGAGGCGATTCCGATTCCGGCAACCGCGCTGCTACCCATCATCCTGTTTCCGGTGATGGGAGTTTCTGTAATCAGTGAGGCGGCGGCACCGTATGCTCACCCGCTGATTTTTCTTTTTCTCGGAGGGTTTCTGATCGCGGAAGCTGTCCAGCGTTCCGGTCTTCATGAGCGAATTGCGCTGTTTATTCTCAAAAGAACCGGCGATTCCGTGCATGGAGCCGTCGCCGGATTCATGGCGGCAACTGCATTTCTGAGTATGTGGGTTTCGAATACGGCGACCACGATCATGATGCTCCCGATTGCTCTTTCTGTACTTTCGATGACGGGGATGAAGTCAGAGGAACCTGAATCGGATTCCTCTCTCTCGACATATTTACTGCTGGCAATAGCCTATTCCGCTACGATCGGCGGCATATCTACACTCGTCGGCACTGCGCCCAATACGTTTATGGCTGCTTTTCTTGCCGACACCTACGATATTGAAATCGGTTTCGGCGCCTGGATGATGGTCGGAGTCCCCGTGGCACTTGCAGGCCTGCCTGTCACGTATCTGATATTGAAGCGATTGTTCGGACAGAATGTCCCCGATAGTTTCGGGCAAGGGAAATCGTTCTTCGAAGATCGATTCGCGGCTCTTGGAGCCTGGAGCAAGAGCGAAATCCGGGTGGCATTGATTTTTGTTCTGGTCGCGCTTGCGTGGATCACAAGGCCCCTTCTGATGCATTATGTTACGGGATTGACCGATTCCGGGATTGCGTTAGGCGGTGCGTTGCTCCTTTTCATGATTCCATCGGGCGCAATAAAGGGGCACAGGCTCTTGTCGTGGCGTGACACTCGGAACCTTCCATGGGGCGTTCTGCTTCTGTTTGGAGGTGGCCTCTCGCTGGCCCGGGCGGTAACCGCGACGGGGCTTGCCACGAGGATAGGCGAAGCGCTAGCCTCGGTTGATCCTGGCTCCTTCCTGATCGTCGTAGGGATGTTCGTTACGATTATCATTCTGATGACGGAAATGACCAGCAATACGGCAGCGGCTGCGGCGTTTCTTCCCATCGCAGGCGCTGTGGCAATTTCACTCGGGATAGATCCTCTGGTGCTGGTAGTGCCCACAACAATGGCTGCAAGTTGCGCGTTCATGCTTCCGGTCGCGACTCCGCCGAATGCTATTGTATTCGGGAGTGAAAAAATTCCCCTGGCCTCAATGATCAGGGCTGGAGTATGGCTGAATCTTGTTTTTGCAATAGGAATCTCGCTTTTCGCGATGATTCTACCGGTGCTTTTGTCGTCGTAGGCAGGAGATCATTCGCGGCAAGCGTCCGCACGCCGCCGCGACTGTGACACGCCGCCGTCGTGGCAGCGACTCGAATCATTGGCGGAGTTCATCCTGCCGAACCACGAATTTGAGCAAGAAATCATACATCAGATGATCGACCTCAGTGGTCTCTTTCAAAGAGCGGACCACTCGATCAAACACGTCATCATCCGGTAATTCGTCCCGGTAGTATGGTCGATAGCGTAATAATCTCTCTTCCTCACGTTTTGCATTCAACTCACTATGAAACTGTGTGCCGTATATGGGTTTACCTTCGATGCGAAACGCTTCATTGGGTTGATCCGAGCCCGTTGCAAGCTCGATGGCTCCATGGGGAAGATGCGTAACCCGGTCGTGATGTCCCATATTTGCATAAAACCGGGCCGGATAAGAAGCAAACAGCGGGTCCACCTTTCCTTGTTCGGTGAGATAAACGGGTAGACATCCGAGCTCGGCGCGAGCGAGATCACGAACGACGGTGCCGCCGAGCGCACGTGCGATCAGCTGGTGCCCCCAGCAAGAGCCAAAAACGGGAAACGACAGATCGGCTGCATCGCGTATTAGCGACAGTGCGGAAGGCATCCAGTCGTAATCTTCCACTGCCGAATATTCGCCGGCACCGCCGATGAATAACACGTCATAATCTTCGGACAGATCTGCATTCAGTTCCGACCGAGCAAGATTGATACAGTGGAGTTGTTCCGGGTGAAGCTGAGTTCGCTCGAGGAAACATTGCTGTTCCTGCACTTCAATGTCTTCTGTGTTCCGGACCTGAACGAGCAGTGCTCGGATTTTATCGAATGAGTTCGCTGCCATGACTTATTCCGCTGCGATGAAGAGACGCGAACAGAGACGCGAATTCTGATCGAAGTAATTGATTCAGTCTGAATATGGGAAGGCCCATCACGTTATAGAAGTCCCCGTCAATTCGTTCTACAAAAAGAGCACCGCGATCGTCCTGAATGCCATATCCTCCCGCCTTGTCAAAAGGCGAACCCGATGCAATGTAGCTGTCGATTTGATCATCGCTGATGTCACCGAACGTGACCAGCGTTTTTTCGACAAATCCCCGCTGAATATTCTCACCTGAACCACGTGTTGAACCGCCTGCTGAACCACGTGTTGAACCGCCTGCTGAACCACGTGCTGAACCGCACACCGTCACACCGGTCAACACGGTATGCGTCCGGGAGCGCAGAGATCTCAGCATTTCACGGGCGTTTTCGGTCGTTGTTGGTTTTTCCAGAATCTGTTCTCCCAGAACGACGATGGTGTCGGCCCCGATCACGATGACGTCGTCTCTGCGGCGAGCAATCTCCCCGGCTTTCATCGCTGATAATCGGTCGACAAACTCAGGAGGGGATTCTTTTTCAAGACGACCTTCATCGATATCCGCAATTTCAACCTGAAAAGGGATCCCGAGGATGCGCAGCAGCCGCTTTCGGCGCGGTGACCGGGAAGCGAGAACGAGGTGAGAGGGCATGAGTCGATGTCGGGAAATGACTTTATTTGTGTAGACGAACAGCATCAGGGCGTTGCATACAAGAGCGTGATGCGAGACACGATCCAAGCAACGCTGCAATCCACACTCCGAGCCCAAGGATAAGCATCAGATCGCCGAATCTCATGTAAAAAGTTCCGGACTTTGCTCCGGGTACCTCAACGATGAGCTGCCTTCTCGCCTCATTCCCGGTCATGACCTGGATGGAACCTCCGGGTCGTATGACGCCGGAAATGCCGTCGACGCTTACCTGGACAACAGAAAGCCCGGTTTCCGCAGCGCGGAACCGGCTGAAATAAAAGTGCTGTATTCCGGGAATGTCACTTTTCCACCAACCGTCCTGCGTGATGACGACCAGAAATTGAGATTCCGCTCTTGCCAGCGAACGGGCGTAACCGGGGAAAACGCTCTCGAAACAGATCATGACTCCGAAAGAACTCTTGTTCGTTCGAAAAACGGACGGCGTTTCTTCCGGCAGGTAACCGGCTACGCCTCCGGCGGGAATGCTCAGAGATGCGAGGCCGGGAAAAGTGAGGGAGAATGGGACGTATTCGGCAAACGGGACAAGGATGTTTTTTCCATGATCGGTGACGTTTCCCTCGGTATCGAAAAGTCGAACGGTATTGCGAAAATAAATAGCAGGATTGATTCGTTTTTTATCGGCAAACCGGGAAGACTCGGTGATTGCGCCCGACAATATCGCAACCTGATTGTCCACAGCCCAGGATGACAATTTCTGGCGTATCGCTTCAACGACCCCGCGATCACGTGAATAAGGCAGTGCTGTTTCTGGCCAGATGACGAGTTCGGGACGATTGTCCGCGTCCATCAGCACGAAATCGCTGAGCGCAAGAAGCGTATCGACCCGGGAAAGATCCTGAATTTGCGCCCAGTCTTGAGCCGGGAATCCAGGTTGTAGAATTCCGACCTTGAACGAAGAGTCGCCGAATTCAGGCTGTTCGCGCGGTAAAAGAGCCGTCAGCATAATCATCGTCGGAAGCGCCGCACCCACGGCTGTTCGCGCAGACAGGCTGACGTCAGAAAACTCTATTCCGGTGACTATCAGCATATTGACAAAAAGAACCAATACCCCGATACCGACCGAGCCGATATAGGGTGCGAGGCTCTCAACCAGACCCGACATCGCCTGACTGTTCCCGAGAGAGAGCCATGGCATGGGAACGGGACCGACCTGAAGTATCAGGTCCAGTGCGAATACAAGAAGTCCTGCCAGGAAAAGGCTTCGGATTCTTCGCGTTCGATTCAAGCATTTTATCGCACCGGCTGCGGCGCCGGCTGCCGGGATGGTTACGGCGCGGGCTGTCGCACCGGCTGCCGCGAGCGCGAACGGTACCGACAGAAGCATCGTCAACGCGATCATCGCCACGAATGAAATCAGCGCGGTATCCAGTTGCAAATGTAAAAGTGGCCAATAGAAGGCTACGGCAACCAACGAGACGTGGAAGACCCAGCCGAGTAGAAACGTGTTTCGCGCCGAAAACCTCATGCATATTCTGAACAGCGGCACAAACGACACCCAAGCTGACAAAGTCCATCCGACGGGCGGGAAGGACAGTCCGAGCAACATGCCACCCAGAATTACCGACAAGACGTCGAAGTGGGCGATCTTTAAATCGGTACAGATTTGAGCGCCCTTCATAATGAATCACTGTTGATTGCCGCCGGGGACGGACATAACTTGAATGCGGTGATTGGAATGCCGTGATTTGAAACGTATGGTACGGAAACAGCTAAACAGCACCCGATGATTTCCCTCACAGTCTGTAATCACAAGGGCGGTACTGGTAAAACCACCTCCATTATGAGTCTTGCTGCAGCTTTCGGGTTCAGTGGGAAACGTGTCCTTGTTGTCGATTTGGATCCACAGGGGTTTTTATCCCGAATGATGGGTGCCGTTGATATACCTGCTGATGAGTCTTCTGCATTGTTGTTTGATGCATCGGTCAACCCGGTCGACGTGCCTCGGCTGAAAATGGATGGTTTCGATATCATCGCTTCATCGCCCACGCTGACATCAGAGATGCGACGCCTGAACAAAGGTACGGACGTTTTATGGCTGAAAGATTTTTCCAAAGCCATGAATCAATATTATGACATCGTATTCTACGATACCGCCGCGGCATTGACCGTATTCTGTCTCAACGCGCTGGTGGCCAGTGAACACGTATTGATCCCTGTTCTACCGGAATATCAGCCGGTAATTGGTGCGGAACAGATGTATCAGACGTGTAAAATCGTGCAGAAAAAATTAAATCCCGCGCTGAATACGCCGCGGTTTTTAATCACGATGGTTGATGCTCGCAAACGGAGCCACGCTCGATACCAACGTTACCTTCGGGGAAAATATAAGGATGACGTATTATGCGGAATCGTACGAACGTGCGCGGCACTGGCAACTTCGGACCGGGATGGGAAAACTGTATTCGCAACAAATCCCCGGGCTCGGGGATCGATTGATTATGCCAACGCTGCCGACGAGTTATATTCGTCGTATCTGGCTGTGGAACCAGTGGGCGGAAAAGATACTCAGAGTACGGCTGCCGCACAGGATGTCTCACCGGCCGCGGCCCGGGATGTTACGCCGGCTGCCGCACAGGATGTTACGCTGGCCGCCGCACAGGATGTTACCGGGGAGGTCACCCCGCAAGATCCTGATTCCGGAGGCGATCCAGCCGTTCCGCTGGCGCACGAGTCACTTAACCCGATGTGATTCGTTGTGGCAGTATTCCGAGTTTTTATCTGGTCGGCTGTTCTCTCGAGTTTGTTACTGGGCTTGAATACTCCTCTCTTCGGAGGATTTTCGGTAGGGAATATGCTTGATCCGTGGTATGGCCTGTACTACACGGCAAGACTTGCAGACGAACCACTACCCGCAACACTGGATCTCCCGGACCTTCGAGAGTCGGTGTCGATCGTTCAGGATCATCGTGGAGTACCCCATATCTACGCAAAAAACGATGATGATCTCCTTGTTGCTTTTGGTTACGTCGTAGCCCGGGATCGTCTTTTTGAAATCGATTTCATTCCAAGGGCCACAGCGGGTCGTTTGGCTGAAATCCTGGGCCCGACAGCGATTGCAACGGACCGTTTTTTTCGATCGATCGGGCTGGCATGGTCTGCAAAAAACAGTATCGAGGAGACCACGGCTGCCGCCTCAGAACAAATTCGAATAACAAGGCTTTTTCAAAAGGGCGCAAACGCGTATATCAGCTCTCTGTCAGAGCCCGATTATCCATTCGAAATGCGTCTGCTGGGATACGCCCCTGAGCTTCTCGAATACATGGATTCGCAGATGCTTTTGCTGTATATGGTTTACGACTTGTCGTTCCGGGGCGAGGGCAGCTCTCGAAATGAGTTGCGCGATCTTTTAGGGGCCGATGATTATGAGTTGTTGTATCCGCGATATTCCCGTACCTACGTGCCGATCATTCCGCCATCCGAAGCGCATTGGAAATCGATAAAAATCGCTTCCGCGCCGACCCCGGTTTCGGCGAAGACCCCGGTTTCGGCGAAGACCCCGGCACCGACGAAGACCCCGGCCACTTTAAATCCGACCTTTGCGGATATACCTTTTCCGACGGGTCCACCGGGAACCATTGCAGAGGGTTTCCGAAGCGGAATCGGATCGAATAACTGGGCCGTTTCGGGAAAACGCTCGGCTACTGGATTTCCAATCCTGGGCGGAGACATGCATTTGAATCTGTCTCTCCCGGCGCTCTGTTACGAGGTTCATCTGGTCAGTCCAGACATGAATCTTTACGGGGTCACCATACCCGGCGCACCGGCGGTTGTTGAAGGCATCACGGAAACAACAGCCTGGGCATTTACGAATACAGGGTCGGACCAAATCGACTATTACGTTCTGGAAACCAACGAGGACCAGACCGAATACCTGTTTGCCGGGTCGATGGTGCCTTTCGAAGTTGTTTCCGATACAATCTTTGTTGCCGACGAGGCGCCGATCGTCGAAGAACGTCTTTATTCGCGATACGGCCCTGTATTTCTGGATGATGACCGCGCAACGACCATCCGCTGGGTTGGCCATGATTTTTCGCGCTCTGCGGAAGCCTTGTGGAAAATGGGCCATGCCGGTACCTACACCGAGTTCGAAAAGGCACTGGAATTCTGGGACAGTCCGATGCAGAACATTCTTTTTGCCAGCCGGGACGATACGCTGGCCATCCGGTCCACAGGGCATCTCCCGATCAGGGCTGGCGCCGACGGCAGCGGTGTGCTGGACGGGTCTTCGGGCGAAAATTTCTGGTCGGGCAGGGTTCCATTTGACGAACTTCCTTATTCCATAAATCCGGACCAGGGGTATCTCGCCTCGGCCAATCAACAGCCCGCCGACCCGTCTTACCCGTATTACCTTGGCGCAGACTGGCGAGAAGGATATCGATCGTTGCGAATAAACGAGTTACTCTCCGGGCGCAAGCGACATACCGTGCAGGATATCATGTCCTACCAGGCCGACGTTCACGTTGTACAGGCCGATCATTTCATTCCGTTTCTGGAAGAACTTGAGGGCCTCGGTGACGACGCAACGCGCATCCGGGACCGGCTGCTTGACTGGGATCGCGAAACACGAATTGATCAGGTGGAGCCCTTGCTGTTCGACTTTTTCCTGAAGGACTTTATGGATCACGTCTGGGACGAATCCGTGTTCGATGGACGACCCGATCCGAGCGACATGACGGTTTATCATCTGCTCAAGACAGATCCGGAGTCCCGCTGGTTCGATATCGAATCGACCGAGGTGCGAGAAGATGCCGCTCAGCTTCTGCGCTCTGCCCTCGAATCGACTGCGGTTCGATATTCGAAGGCACTTCTGGAAAACGAAGATGATTTGCAGTGGGGCCTCCATAATCGCCTGGTGCTCAAACATTTGACCCGGTCCGAAGCTCTCCGGCCTCTCTGGAGAGGTCCGTTTCCGTACCCGGGATACAGGGCAACATTGTCACCATCCGGATCACGTATGAACACATTCAGTGCTTCCTGGCGTGTGGTTGTTGATTTTTCTTCCGTGCCGCCCAACGCGTACGGGATCTACCCCGGCGGGCAAAGCGGTAATCCGTTTTCGATCCGGTATGATGAAAATGTCGATACGTATCTGTCATTTGAGTATCATCCACTCATCATGGCGTCATCGCCCGACTCGTTTCCCGAGGCGGAGAGACGGTCAACGACTATTGCTCGACCATCCGGCCTGGGGTCAAAAAAGCAGTCTGGTTCAAGCCCATAAAATCATCAAACAGAATGGCAAAGGCAGAAAATCGTTTTTCAAGCAATTGGGGTCTCATTTTGAGCGTGCTGGGTATTGCTGTGGGCACAGGAAATATCTGGAGATTCCCGCGGATCGCGGCCCAGAATGCAGGTGAATCGGGAGCAGGAGCTTTTCTGTTCGCCTGGTTTGTATTTCTGTTGGTGTGGTCGATTCCACTGATCATCGCAGAGTATGCTCTCGGGCGCAAAGGCCGCATGGGTGTCATCGGCACGATTACCAAGTTTGCGGGCGAAAAATTTGCCTGGATGGGCGGGTTCATTGCATTTGTTGCAACTGCCATCATGTTTTATTACAGCGTTGTCGCGGGATGGTGTGTGTATTACTTCACGCAGATGGTCACGAATCCATTGCCCGTGGATACGGCTTCGGCGCAGGCCGTCTGGGACGGTTTTCAGAGTGGTGGTGGTCCGGTCCTGTTTCATGCCCTTGCGATGGGAATGGGCGCTCTCGTTGTCCTGAAAGGAATCAGCTCTATTGAGAAAGCCAATAAAATTCTTATTCCCGCGCTGTTTGTGATCGTAATTATCTCGGTTGTGCGAGCGCTCACACTCGACGGTGCGTTCGACGGGATCCGATTCTTGTTCACACCAGACTGGTCTACGCTCAAGTCGCCCAAGATCTGGCTTGAAGCCCTGACTCAGAATGCGTGGGATACGGGCGCTGGATGGGGCCTGATTCTTACATACGGGGCTTACATGCAGGCCAAACATGGCGTCGTCAAGAACTCGTTCATAACCGGGTTCGGGAACAACCTGGTCTCGTTACTCGCTGCAATGATGATTTTTGGTACGGTGTTCGCGATTCTTGGCTCATCGATGAATCAGGGTGAAATACTGGAAATCATGAAGAACAGTGGTCCGGCAGCGACCGGTCTGACGTTCATCTGGATGCCTCAGCTTTTTGCGACGATGCAATTCGGAGGCATTCTGGCCATGTTATTTTTCCTGGGTCTCTCTTTTGCGGCGTTCAGCTCTCTGATCGCAATGATCGAGCTGACTTCCCGGGTCCTACTTGACCTGGGTCTGTCTCGACGCTCCGCGGTAATTTCAGTCGCAACGGTGGGATTTGCGCTCGGCATTCCGTCGGCAATCAATCTGACGTTCTTCGAGAATCAGGATTTCGTATGGGGTGTTGCGCTGATGATCTCAGGGTCTTTTGTGGCGTTCTCGGTGATTCGGTACGGGGTCTCAGCTTTCAGAAGCGATGCGGTTGACGTGGAAGGCGATTGGAAGGCCGGCAAGGGGTGGGAGCTGCTTATCAAATGGGTTGTCCCTGTTGAGGCGGTGGTATTACTGGTGTGGTGGCTCTGGATTTCGGCCACGGTATATGCCCCCGACACATGGTTCGATCCGTTCAGTCCGTTCAGCGTCATGACGAACCTTGTTCAGTGGGGTATCATTATGGGAGCTTTTTATTTTTTGAATGATTGGATGAACAGGCGTCACAGGCTTGTTCTCGCGGAGGCTGATTGACGACAAAAACAAACATACCCATCCGTGTTGTATTTGTATGCCTGGGCAACATCTGTCGAAGTCCGGTCGCCGAAGCGGTATTCAGAGGTGTCGTACAACGTCGTGGTTTTGAGTCAAGTTTCATGATTGATTCGGCGGGTACCGGATCCTGGCATGTGGGTTACGCTCCGGACGATCGCATGCGACGTACGGCAGAAAAGAGGGGAATATCCATGACGAACATGTTTGCCCGCCAGTTCACCGAACAGGACTTCCTGGATTTCGATCACATTTTTGCCATGGATCGGGAGAACCTGCAGGACATTCTGACCATCGAGCCGCATGGCCACGGATCCAGAGGCGACGGTGATGAGAATGATGCACCCTTCAGGGTTCGACTTTTCAGGGAGGCGGATCCAGAACCGGGCAATTATCAGGTTCCAGATCCGTATTACGGTGGCAAGGGCGGGTTCGACGACGTTTTTGAAATGGTTGCCAGGACTTCAGAGGCGCTTGTGGATGCCTTTGAGGAGGAATTCGATTTGCAGACCGATACATAATTGCTTCCCCCGGACCTGCATCTCCAAATTGAAGACCGCCTGGGAGTCACCGTCGAGTCCGTATCGCCGGTTTCGGGCGGGTGCATCAGTCATACGGGCAAAATCGTTACGTCCGGGGGAACGTTTTTTGCCAAATGGGGCGAAGCCTCGGTGGCTCGCACGTATGTGCCCGAAATGGAAGGCCTGAACCGGTTGCGCGCTGCGTGTGGGATTATCAGGATTCCGGAAGTGATCGAAATCGTAGTCCTGGAGTCCGGCGCGGGATTGCTGCTCATGGAATGGATTGATGTGGTTTCGCCAACTCACGAGTGCTGGGCTGAGATGGGACGGGGCCTGGCGGAAATGCATCGGACCGGACAGGAGGATTTGGATGACGTCGTACCCGGCTATGGATTCGGCGCCCATAACTTCATCGGTGGCACTCTGCAGACAAATGACTGGAAAAAGAGCTGGCCCGGATTTTTCGCCGACTGCCGCCTCATGCCTCAGTGGGAGGCGGCCTCTCGCGCCGGGCTGTTGAAGCAGGATTGGGATCCGATGTTTTCTGAAATAATTGACCATTTACCGGATATGCTCCCCGCTTCCCCCATTCCCTCATTGGTTCACGGAGATCTCTGGACGGGCAATGTGTTGTCGGATTCAGCCGGAAGACCCGTTCTGATTGATCCTGCTGTTTATTACGGGCACGCCGAAGTCGACCTTGCGATGACCAGGTTATTCGGTCGGTTTCTGGAGGCGTTTTACCGGGCGTATGATGAGGCTTCCGCCCGTGTCCCGAGTGACGGGCACGTTCGCCACCAGGTCTACGATCTGTACCATCTTCTGAACCACCTCAATCTATTCGGCACCGGTTATCAATCGTCCGTTGAGTCGACGATGAGATCTCTTCTGTGAGCGTTCTCCATTGTTTGGAATTGCCCACATTCAGGGTTCAGGTCATACTTCTGATACGGCTCGGAAAGACGGCCGGGAATTCGCACCTCAAAAGAACTTCCCGTTCCGGGTCCTTCGCTATAAGCACTGACAGATCCTCCATACGCGTGGGCCGCAGCACGCACGATAGACAACCCAAGTCCGCTACCTTGTGTGTCTTTCATTGTATCTGTGTTAGCTCGATAAAAGCGGTCGAATAGCAGGGGGCCTTCTTCCTTTTTAAATCCGATTCCAGTATCGGTCACCGTCAGTACAGCCTCATTTGCTTCTACTCGCAAGGTCACGTTTACGGTACCTTTACGAGGAGTATATTTTATCGCGTTATCGATCAGATTATCCAAGATCGTTCTAGCGTGGGCGGCATCCACGACGGCCCGAATACCTGGTCGGACTTGGGCAATAAGATGAATCTGTTTGGCATTTGCAGTTCGAGAACTCTGCTCTAAATGCCGAGAAGTAAGATCGCTTAAATCCACTTCCTCGTCCTGAATGTGTTTAAGGGCTTCAACTCGAGAGAGGAAGAGTAAGTTTTTAACGATTTTAGTCATGCGCAGCGAATGGGATCGTATGCGTTGTATGCTCTCTTTCAAGAACGAGGTGTCGCGTGGATAACGAAGGGTCACGTCCGCCTCAGACAGGATCGCTGACAGTGGGGTTAACATTTCGTGCGCAGCGTCAGCTCGAAAACGTTGTTCTCTGTCAAATGAAGCATCCAGACGGTCGAGCATAGAATTGAATGTTTCCGCTAGATCAGTCAGCTCATCACGTACAGCAAAGTTAGTTGGAAGCCTGGCGCCCAGTCCCTGTGCCTTGATACTGTTTGCTGCATCGTTAAGTGCAGAAACCGGGCGAAGGGCTCTTTTGGCGAGCCACTGCCCGCCAGCAATTGCCAATGCGACACCTAGTAAAATACCGAGACCAAGAAACCATCTAAGTCGATGTAACTCATTGTGTACCTGCGACTCCCATCGCGTGACCTCCAGCCAGCCAATATGGGAGCCCGTTCCCGACAAGAATGGGCTAATGAGCGTTTTGGCCGGTAACTCACCCCATAGATGCCCATAGGAGATTTCTTCAATGTTCTTCGGAATGCGCGGTCCGAAGCTGGGATGTCCAGCAAAGTTGGGACTCTGATCTAAAACTCCCCCTTCCCGGTCAAGCAGACGTACGTACGTTCCATATATGCTGTCGATTCGATAGGCAGCGATGCGAATTCTGCCGGCGTCTGTGACCAGAAAGCTACCATTGTCGGTTGTAAGAGAGAGTTCTTGATGTTCGTGCTGGAGCCGCTCTTCAAGGTCTTGATGCAAACTGAGATGAAGGCTCGTGTAAAGGAATACAACGACGAGGCTCAGCACAATCATTGAATTCAATCCGAACCATAACGCCAGTCTCGTCGATATGGACCAGTGCAGTGCCAACCAGTTCTTCATGGGTCAGATCCTTTATCCAATAATTAATCGTGACACCGGCGTTCAGCCACTAGTCGATATCCCTTG
Organism: Bacteroidota bacterium; assembly: GCA_022571255.1. Classification (GTDB taxonomy): domain Bacteria; phylum Bacteroidota; class Rhodothermia; order Rhodothermales; family UBA10348; genus N075bin62. Next base: position 4,313 of record JACZYD010000046.1, on the reverse strand, counting down.
CCACGCACGGTTTCAATGGTTAGTAAGGAGTGACCATGCTGGCCGAAAATAGAATTAAGTGCAACAGATAGTTTCTGGCGGAGCCCTGCAACGGTTACGTTGATGGCATTGTCGGTCACCTCCAGTGTAGATCCCCAGACACGGTCCGCAATCATCGATCGCGAAATCGATTCATCGCCGTGTCGTACCAGAAGCTCCAGCAATTCGTATTCCTTTGATCGAAGAGGGAGAATAGCGTCTCCCACGGTCACAATCTGCTTTGCTATGTTCACAACCACAGGACCGGATTTTAGCTGCATTTGTTCGTAATGACCCGAGGGTGTACGTCTCAGGAGTGCACGAATTCGAGCCAATAATTCCTCAAACGACACAGGTTTTGACAGGTAATCGTCTGCGCCAGCATCAAGACCGGTGACCCGATGCTCTACCTCACCAAGAGCTGTTAACATTAAGATCGGAGTCCCCAATCCCGACGCTCGGAGTGTGTTTATCAGTTCAAGGCCATTTTTTCCCGGTAGGCGCCAGTCAACAATTAAAAGGTCATAATATTCTGAGAGTGCCATCAACTCTCCCTCTTCTCCGTTTTCGGCAAGATCAACATCATAGCCCGATTCGCGCAGCCCCCGGATGATAGGCTCCGCTATGATGATCTCGTCTTCTACCAATAGAAGCCTCCTGGGTCTGCTATGCTTAGGCGCTAGGTTCATCGAAATACAATTGCCCGCAGTGAATCCGTTTAAAGAAAACCAGGATTTAAGGTTGGTTAAATGTTTGAAGTTCGATATTACGACCGCCTCGAATCAAAAAACGACAACTGCAGATCATGTGGAGCGCCGCAAAGGACCATTCGTCTGCGGCAGTAAGACGGAATCAGAGCTGAAGAGATCACCGACCAATCGACCGCATCAATGAACAAATTGCGATATGTATGGCGCCACACGGCGCGCGGCTCCGCCGCAACGCAGGTTTGCCCACCCGGGATCCTGTTATTAGTACTTTCAGTTATTCTCCTCGTTCCAAGCGTGAGCGCCCAGGATGTCGTTCAGCGTGTTACGCTCGAAAGGGCACAGGAGTTGTTTTCGCAAAACAATCTTGAGCTTCGTATCGCGAGAGCCGGAGTCAGAGAAATGTCGGGTCTCGCAAGACAGGCGTCCGCGTATCCAAATCCAAGCGTGGCGATCACACACGAACCGCTTTTTCAAGGAGGTGAGACCCAGTCGGAGTCGTACTTCATTCTGGCTCAGCGCATTGAGTGGCCGAGCCTACGCTCGGCCCGTACCGAGGCGGCGAATCGAATAGCCCTGGCGGCGGGGCATCAGGTGAAAGTGGATAGTCTGCTGCTCGCCTTTGAGGTGGTACACGTTTATATCGAAGCGGTCGCCGCGGAGGCACGCAAAGACATTCTTCAGCCTGTGAGTGAAATTTTTCGCGAAGCCGAGCGGGCAATTGTCGCTCGGGCGGGGGCGGGGGACGTCTCGGGATATGATGTCCGGCGTCTACGCGTCGAGCGGGCTCGCTACGAAACCGCGCTGGCCATGGCTGACTTGAGCCTGCACGACGTCTGGCGCCGTCTGGCCACTCTTATTCTTCCCGAGGGAGAGAACATTGAGATGGGTCCAGCGGCTCCGCTAAATATTCCAGTACGTCAACTGCATCTCGAAAAGGCTATTCTTGCGGCCAGATTGCACCGTCCAGAAATCGCATTTGCACAAGAACAGGTCGAAGCGGCTCGTTTTTCCATAGTGGCTGCGCGTGCTTCTCGCCTCCCATCGCCGACATTTACTGCGGGGTACAAGCGTCAATCCGATGGATTCAACGGGCCCCTCCTGGGGGTCGCGCTACCCGTTCCGATATTTAACCGCAACCGGGGCTCTATCGAGGCCACGCAGGCGGAGCTTCATGCCGCCGAGACACAACTTATGCTTGTTGAACGGCAGATCGAAAACGATGTAACTCGTGCATACGAAACGTATGCTTCGCTGGCGACAAGAGTCGAACTCGTTCAGGAGAGGTTGCTAGCCGATGTGGATGAGTTGCTTCGTACAGCCCGAGTTAGCTATGACGAGGGCGAAATGTCACTCGTAGAACTGCTGGATGCCGCTGAGGCGTTTCGAGATGCTCGGATCATGGCAATCGACCTCCTGGCCGACTTTCAAACCAGTCATTACGATCTTCTTCGCGCTACCGGAGGTGGCGTGCCCCCCATGCAATGATAGAACAAGCTTGTGAAACGATGAACAAGACGCGCGCGCGATTTCTCTTATTTCTGATATCCGGTATCTTTCTTTTCTACAACACCGGGTGCCGGCAAGAAATTTCCAGTCAGGACGTAGTGGACGATGATCCTGGTATTTCGTTTGCTGGTACGCTTTGGACGGAGAAGACGGAGTTCTTCTTCGAGTATCCGGTTCTAATCGCCGGCGAAGTCGGTGGGTCCTGGGCCATCCACGTCACCGAGCTTGAGAACTTTCAGCCGGTTACCGAGGGCGGTCTTACACTTCTTTTCAGTGGCTTGGACGGGTTCGTACAAGAAATCCGTACTGAAGCGCCGATTCGGCCCGGAATTTATACACCGGCTCCGTCGCTGGCACAGGCCGGTGTGTATAGTCTCACAATGTTGGTCGACGGGCCGCAGGTTCAAGACCGTATCGAGGTGGGGAAAATTCAGGTGTATGCGAGCATTGACGATGTACCCGTAGACGACGACGCTGGAGGCGGCATCAGTTTTTTGAAAGAGCAGCAATGGCCGATCGATTTTTCTGTCGTAACGGCTGAAAGACGTGAACTCGAGACTGCAATACAAGTGAATGGGGATGTGCTTCCCGTACCCGGAAAGATGGCGAAGGTGGCCGCACCGATCGATGGGTTGGTGCTTGCCGAGGCAAATTTGACTGCGCCCGTTTCCGGCGATCGCGTGAAAATCGGTCAGATTCTGGCGAGACTCGCGCCCGCGGGAGGCGACGATTCGTTCGCAGAGACCAAAGCACTGGTCGAACGACTGGAGAGGGAAGTGGAGCGGGCGATGCGGCTCTACGATGTGGAAGCCATTCCAGAGAAACGTCTCGTGGAAGCCCGCGCTCAACTCGCCGTCGCTCAATCCGGGCTTGATGCGATGGGAGGTGCGGGGGATGGTTACCATTACGCTGTACGCGCCCCTATTTCTGGAATAGTGGTCAAACGGGAGCTGTCAAGTGGCTCACGTGTGAAAGCAGGAGATCATCTTTTTACAATTATAGACGCTGGCGAAGTCTGGGTGCGTCTGCGTGTTCCATCTAGATATGCCGAGCAAGCCTCGAAGGCAACCGGTGCCATATTCACTGTTGAGGGGAGCGCGAGAAGATACCACGCCGACCGGATTCAGTCGATAGGAAGCATCATCGACCCGGAAAGTCGCACACTACCGGTGACGGTGGTCGTAAAAAACCCAGACTCAAGTCTGAAGATCGGGATGTTCGTGCAGGCATACCTCTACATTGGAGGCAGCAGAGCTGGGGTCGCGATACCCAACAAAGCTATACAGAACGAGGATGGTGTGCCAGTTGCCTATGTGCAGGTGGGCGGAGAGACCTTCGAGCGCCGCGTTCTCCGACTCGGACCAACGGATGGCGAGTACACCATAGTCGCCAAGGGGGTCGAAGAGCGGGAGCATGTCGTAACCGTCGGTGCTTACCAGGTCTATCTGAGTTCCCTCAGTACGAGCGATATAGCATCGGAAGGTCACGCACACTGATCGCCAATTTCACAGAACTCGTCACCCGTTAGAACTAAGATATTCGCATGCTCCAAGGAATGATCAGCTGGTCGCTTAAGAACCGCATTGTCACGCTGTTTGGCTCTGCCGTGCTGCTTGTAGCCGGTACATTCGCGGCTCTCACGATACCGGTAGACGTCTTTCCCGATCTCACGGCTCCGACCGTTACGGTACTTACCGAGGCGCACGGGATGGCCGCCGAAGAAGTGGAAATGCTCGTTACGTTTCCTATCGAGACAGCCGTGAATGGCGCGTCCGGCGTTCGGCGAGTCCGGTCCAGCTCGGCGCAGGGCATTTCTATTGTCTGGGTCGAATTCGAATGGGGATCGGATATTTTCCGTGCTCGCCAAATCGTGAGCGAGAAACTCCAACTCGTGAGTGCTCAGCTTCCTGCGGATATCGATCCACCCGTCTTAGCCCCCATTACTTCGATTATGGGTGAGATCATGCTTGTCGGGATGATGAGTAAAGATCATACCGAGATGGAAGTACGATCGGCGGCAGACTGGCTTGTTCGAAAACGCCTTCTGGCTATCGAGGGCGTGTCGCAGGTGATCCCCAT
>JACZYD010000157.1 GCA_022571255.1 Bacteroidota bacterium | reverse complement strand
CCGGTGCCAGGGCCGAGAGAGCGCGCTCGCGAAACACATCTTTCAACCAGGCACCGTATCGGAAATCGGTCACGTGACCGACAGCCGCGTGTTCCCGCGTCCACACCTGGGATGCGGTATGATCGATGACCTCCTGATACACATACGGATTGCCTGCGACATTTTCGAAAATGGCCTGGATGTCCCCGGGTGGCATATGCCGGGCGGCGTCAATTCGGAATCCCCGTACACCAATTTCCATCAAGTCATTCAGGTAGGTGGAAATTCGGGACCGTACACCGGGAGCCGCGGTATCAAGATCGGCGAGGTCGACAAGTTCACAGTTCCGTACCTGGACGGGGTCTTCCCAGTCTTCGATGTCGTCGCCCCGAGTCAGGCCGCAGTGATGGAAATCATCGAATTCATACAGCCCCGGGTACGAATATTCGCTGAACGACGAGCCTGCCGTACCGCGACCCGAATACACTCCCGTCATGTGATTGATGATTGTATCGACGTATATATCAACCCCGACCTTTCGGCACCGCCGAACCATGTCGATGAAAGCTTCGCGATCGCCGCTGCGATTGTCGAGCGTATAACTTACCGGTTGATACCTTTCCCACCACGGCCTCCCATCCACAACGGAATTTTCCAGCGGAGACGATACCTGTACGGCACTGTACCCTGTGGGCCCGAGAAATACTTCGCATTCCCGCGCAACGTCATCCCACCGCCATTCGAATAAAACAACGATGACGCCCGTGTTACCCGGCGAGATCTGCTGCCGAAAAGCCGACGTATCTCCAGTGTTTTCGTTTGAACACGATGCAAGAAGGAATAAAATACTCACAATAATTATTGAACGATCGTTCAAAAACTCATGTTTTCGCATATCCGACACAGAGTTACGTTTGTGAAGGTCCGTCAGGGCACGGGACTTGAATGATCCACGGGTTCGCGGACCTTGAGCCAGGCCACTGCCGAAACGGCCATCGATCCCGCACAAATCCAGAATATGATGCTTTTATCGGGGGCGGCGCTGATGGCTTCACCCACACCAAGGCTGGCTACCAGTTGAGGCAAAACAACGGAAAGATTGAAAAGGCCCATATACAGGCCCATACGTGCGCTGTCCACCGTCTGGCTCATGATTGCAAACGGCAGACTGACCGTTGCCGCCCATCCAACACCGACAACACCCATAAGCACATAAAGTGTGATCGTACTGCCTCCGATAACGGGAATCAGGGCATATCCGCCGGCCATTATCGCGATACACGCCATGTGCGTGCGCACACGCCCGATTCTTTTCGTAATCGGTTCGAGCACAAAAGCCGGCAGAAGAGCGCCTACGGCATTGAGCACCAGAAAACTGATCGATACGACCTGACCCATCTTGACGTCTGCCAGCCCGGGCATTTTATCCTGGACAAAAGCGAACATATAGACAAACATGGTCTGCACGGCCAACCACGTGAACGAATGGGCGGCGAGGATTTTTCGGAACCCGATTTGATCGGCCTCTTCTCTCGACAGGCCGTCCTCGTTTTTGAAAAGAGCCTCGGCGATCAGATAAACGGTCAGCACCGCGCAAATCATCTCCACGTAATAACCCGGGGATTGCACCCCGACCACTCTCATGGTCATTGCATAAACAGCGTAGATCAGGAAACCCCATAGCGGCCGGATAATGCGAAGCAGATTACCCGGAGACGCTGTCGAGTCATCTGATTCCGCGCCTCCTGTCCGGAGTTCGCGCGGTTCTTCGATAAACAGCGTCGGTACGACCGAAAAAAGAAAGACCAGTCCCGCGCCGGAATAAATCAACACATAATTGCCCCAGACCGCACCAACGGCGTAGGCAAGCACACCAAACGTGCCTGAAATGGTCTGCATCCAGGTGTATCCCTTCGTTCGGCTTTCTCCCTCGGGCGTCACGTCCGCGATCAGGGACCGGGTCGGGTTGAAACTCACGTTGATCGCAAGATCGAGGGTAAGCGCGACCGCTATTGCGACGCCCAGGATTCCGACACCTCCCAGCGACGCCGAAATAATATCAATACCGGGAAGAGCGAGAAGCATCAGAGTGGCCAGTACCCCGCCGATCAGAATGAACGGTCTTCTCCGACCATTCCAGAACCACACTTTGTCGCTGATGACCCCGATAATGACCTGCCCCAGAATCCCCGCAATCGGTCCGGCAGCCCACACCAGTCCCACTTCGTGAATATCCAGACCGTATTTCGTCGTGAGGATCCAGCTGAGCGCTGAAATCTGTACGGAGAGTGCAAACCCCATGGCCGTAGCCGGGAGACTCAGCAGTCCGAAAAATGATGAGGTCAGTTTTTTCTGTCCTTCCAGCACGGGCTACTCTTCCTCCAGTGATTGCAGGTGGTACACAACCCCGGTAATTCCCGGCAGGCGAACGGTAACAGCGCCTCCGCCGGCATCCGTGATTACGTTCGCGGCGTCCAGCTCCCGGGTCGTCAACAGCGTATGCCATCGACTCGGAGGGCCGAGGTCCGCCGCGGCCCCGTCCGATGGATTCGCCTGTGATTGATCTGCTGGTAATTGACGCGCCTGTGATTGATCTGCTGGTAACCGATTCGCTTGTAGTTGTAGCTGAACCGGATCTTCCGATCGGTTAATCATGATGACAATCCGCTCCCCGTCCAGCGTTCGCTCGAAGGCAAGAAATTGGCCTTCCGTATGCAAGACAATCAATTTCCCCCGATTCAGCGCCGCCGTGTTTCTTCTGAGCCAGATGGCCTCTCGGTAGAAATCAAAAACGTCGGCGTCAAACCCGACTTCATCCACCGCGCGATTCCTTCCTTTCGGATCGTGTGTCTGAGGTATAAATACCATGCCCGGCCAGGTCATCGGCATCCGGTCATCCGGATCGTCGGCGCCCCACATGCCGGCCTCGGTGCCGTAATAAATGGTCGGAGCGCCCGTCCAGGTCATCTGCATGAGCGCCACAAGACGCTGAATGTGTCGCTCTCTCTGGTTCGGCTTGCGCACCGGATAATCGGCGGTGTGCATGGGCGACGTACCGGCGGCGCTCTCGTCGAAATCAAATCGCTCTGGTCTTAGATACGGCTCGGAATCTGCGTCCACAATCATCGAAGCCAACCGGTCGGTGTCATGAGAATCGACCATGTTCATCATGGCGTATTGGCGGGCCATATCGTGCACCGCGCTTCTTTCCTCATTCAATTTTACAAATGTCTTTGCGGCAATCGATCCGTCAACCAGATATCCTTTGACAGGAAACGCGAATGCGTAGTAATTCATGGTCGCCGAAAATCCGCCGTCGCGAAGAAAAGCGCCTGCGTCATCCCACACCTCGGTTACCGTATACGCATCCGGATTCAGGGACCGGACGTGAGCATTCCACTCGGTCCAGAAAGGCATCGGTACTTCGTTGGCTACATCGAGCCGCCACCCATCGATGCCGTCGGACGGGTCGCCGTCGCCGTTCGGGTCCATCCACCGCGCGGTCGAAGCGAACACGTACGCCTTTGGCCCGGGGTGTAAATCTTTTCCATCGGCTGCATCGGCAAAAAGCGGGAGTGTTTTGACGCCCCACCATCCCTCGTAATCAAACTCGTCTTCAGGAGTTTCGGGGTCGTCAAATGACCTGATGATGTACCAGTCCGCATAGGGAGATGCCTCCTGATTCTCGCGGATGTCTGCGAAGGCGAAGAAGTCGAGGCCTGTATGATTCCAGACTCCGTCGATAATGACCCGGATGCCGCGGTCGTGCGCATCTTCGATCAGATCAAGGAATAACCGGTCGGCCGCCGTCCAACCCCACGTCGCCGGATCCGCCGTTTCGGTGTTCATTAAAGCAAAATCGCCATCCGGATCCGGACCGAAGTACGGGTCGATATGATGGAACGTATTGCCGTCGTATTTGTGGAGCGACCGGGCCCAGAACACGGGATTGAAATAAATAACATTGATGCCGAGCGAATCCAGATACGGGAGCCCGTCGATTACGCCCTGCAGATCACCTCCATATCGGCGGTCATAAATAGATTCATAGAATTCGTCCGAAATCTCATATTCCCAATCGTCGCGGGCGTACCAGTCGCCGGTCCAGTCGGTGATTGCCCAGGAGGACGGAATCTCACGGGTGTATTCGAGCGATTCGCGGGTCGGATCGTTCGTCGGGTCGCCGTTGCGAAAACGTTCGGGGAAAATCTGATAGATGATGGCCTCGGCCGCCCAGGACGGCACGGCATCAGAAGTCAGCCGCTCGTCGAGCGGCCCAGATTCGAGGGCGCGTTGCTCACATCCTGCCGTGACAATCAACACGGCGGACAACATCCAGGCACACAGGTGGTGTTTTTTGGGGTGGTTCCGATAAACAGTCATAACCGTGGGTGTTTATTACCGCAATAATGTCATCATTCGGGAGACGGATTCTCCGTCTGCCTCAAGGCGGTACAGGTATATGCCGCTCGACAGACGACCCGCATGGAATTCGGCCGTGTATCGTCCGGGTAACTGATACTCATCGACCGGGCGTGCGATTTCCCGTCCCAGAATATCAAACACGCTCAGCCGTACGGGTCCGGCTTTCCGGAGGCGATAAACCAAGCTGGTCGTCAGATGAAAAGGATTCGGGTAATTCTGATCCAGTTCGATGCGATCGGGCAGCTCTGCGAGCTCTTCAGATCCTGTATACACGGCACCGAACGGAAGTGCGGGCAGGCCCGGTAGTTGAAATCCCGGGTCGGCGCTGGTGATGAACGTGACGGTTTCGAAAGGCCCGATCGTGATCTCAAATGCTCCCAGGTAGGACGCGGACGTATCGGCATTGATGTCGTAATACGGGATGGGCCCTGCGTCGATCGACATGTCAACAAAAGGGCTGGGATCAATCGTCACGCTTTGGGATACCGCTGCGAAATTGATGACCACCACCGCGTTCTGATCCTGCCACGGCCGAACGACGCCATAAACGGAGGACGAGCCCGTCTCGAGACGATTCATGGTCTGCGTCCCGAATGCCGGAAACTGCGCGCGCGCCTGGGCAAGCCGCTGGTGCAATCTTGCGAATTCGCCGTTTCGCTCGGTATTCCAGTTCACCGGCGTCCGCCGGGTGTCCCCCGAGAAATTCCCGTAATTCACTTCCTGGCCCTGATACACCATCGGGATCCCGGTCGAGGTCATCAGGAATCCGGTCATGACCTTGATGCGATCCGGGTTTGCACCCGAAAGTTTTGCGATTCGTACTTCGTCGTGGTTCTCGAGAAACCGGAAATAACGCGCGTTCGGGCCGGGCCAGAAACCCCCGTTAAACGCTTTGTCGTGGTAATTACTGGCATTGTATCCATTCGTAATGTTATGAATACCGTCCCAGTAAAAATTCCAATCGTACGCGGCGTCCAGGCCTCCAATCACCCGGTTGCCATTATTGTTGTCGGCGTAATAGACCTCCGTATTGCTGCCCGTGCCGGCAATTTCTCCCAAGAGCCACGCATCCGGGCGAATCCGTTTCATCAGATTGCGGACCGGGCGGCCGAAACGATCCGGTCCCCACTTGCGCCACGGACCCCAGTACACGTCGAACCGCCACCCGTCGATTCCGAACTCTTCGACCCAGAAAGAGATG
>JACZYD010000156.1 GCA_022571255.1 Bacteroidota bacterium | reverse complement strand
TCGAGGCCTACGTCGAGAGCCATAATAAAAGCCCGAAGCCCTTCATCTGGACGGCCCAGGCGAATGACATTCTGCAAAAAGTAATCCGTGCCAATAAACGCTTAAGTGCCAAACAGAACGGCGCACTACACTAGCTCCGAGCAAGACGACGGGGCCTTGGTTATATCGAACAGAGCGGGAAGACCTATACAGGTCACCTATGCGTCACAACGCTTCAAGCATTACGCACGACTCGCTCGCCTGCCAGAGTATATTCATTTCCACTCGTTAAGGCACACGTGTGCGTCATGGTTAGTTATGCGAGGCGAGAGTCTATCGGTTGTTCAGGCTATTCTTGGGCACAGCACGATAGCGGTCACTGAACAATATGCTCATCTCGCTCCTGAGCAAACTCAAAGAGCCGTCGATACTACGTTTGCAGACCTTCCGGTAAACTAGAAGAATATTTTACCGACATCTTACCGACGATATTGCAATTCGTCGCATTTATCTGCACAAACAAGCCTCTGACTCGGTAATGAGTCAGAGGCCCGTAGAACGGCATATAACGGCAAATACATAAGAAATAATGCCTTTATTGAGAGTACCGAGGGCGGGACTCGAACCCGCACGGGCATATTGCCCAACGGATTTTAAGTCCGTTGCGTCTACCTGTTCCGCCACCCCGGCGTTTGTCGAAAAACTACCACTCGCATGAACCCGGTGCAATGTCTTTCGTAAAGTCCTTCGCGACTTCGTTTTTACTTATTATGAGTCGGGTTTTACCTCGTCGCCTGTGAAATCATCTGTGAAACGTACGAATGTCGTTGGTCCAACTGGTTGCCTCATTTCGAAAGATAACAGATTTTTATCGCGATCGCTCCTATGTGCCGTACAGCGGGCGCGAAGGGGCGAGTGTGGTCCTTCTTGCCGACGGACAATATGTCCCGGGTGTACGAATTGAGAACGCCTCGTTTTCTCTTACCATGTCTTCGGTTCAAAATGCCCTGACAACGGCTGCCATGATTCCCTCTTCGGTGATCGTAGCCATCTATTCAGATCAGGAAATCGACAACGCAGAGGCGGACTACATCGGCAGGTTTCCCGGGATGAATCTCAAGCGCTTCTCGCCCGAGTTGTTTTCGAACGCAGAGCCGAGCCGGTTGCCTGACCCGAAAAAGGTGTGCAATCCCACTTCACACCTCCCTCCCACCTTGCTTCCCGACAGCGGCATCGCACTGGCGCGAGATGCGTCTCACGACGCGGTAGTCCACGAATCTGATTTCCCTGTAGGGTGCCTTCTCCAGAGCGATTCAAATGTGGGTATTCCGGGTGTCAACATTGAACACCCGGACTGGAGTCGGATTTTATGTGCGGAACGTAATGCAATCGGAACGGCGATCACATTCGGTGCGGGTGACATAAAAAATGTGTATATAAGCGCGCCAAAAGACCCCGATGCTTCGCCATGCGGCGCTTGCCGGCAGGTACTCGTGGAACTTGCTCAAAGAGCAACGGTTTGGATGGATCGCGGAAAAAATTCTGCGATGGGTGAACCGTGTGACCAGCTCCTGCCGTATTATTTTTCCGGGCACACCATCCAGAAACCGAATCCCCTCCCAAAGCGATAGTTTTCCAGTTCTGACCATATGGTCATTCAATTCTCTGTTTTCCTGCTGGGACTCGTAGTCCTTTATTTCGGTGCGGAATGGCTGGTTAAAGCAGCTTCCAGTATTGCTCTGAAGTTTGGAATCCGGCCGATGATCATCGGACTCACGGTCGTTGCACTCGGCACCTCGATGCCCGAATTTTTGTTGAACGCCTTTGCCCTGTTCTCCGGGGCGGATGATCTTGCAGTCGGGAATATCATCGGGTCAAACATCGCCAACATTGGCCTGATTCTCGGCGTAAGCGTAATCCTTATGCCGATTGCAATAGACCGGAGAGTATTGAGAAGAGAGTATCCCATGATGGTCGCGGCGACACTGCTCTTCTACGCCCTTGCCGCCGACGGTCTGATTTCCAGGATCGACGGAGCCATCCTGTCCGTCGGTCTTATTTCGTTTTTCTTGTTCGTGGTCTTCAACGCACGCGAACCCGAATTGGCTACCCGATCAAAAACTCCGGATGCCACCCCCGAATATCGCGATGAGAGCCGACGGAAGCTGGCCGAGAATCGAGGGCTCCGCGCTGCTTATCTGATCGCCGGAAGCATTGCCCTCACCATCGGCGCACGCCTGATGGTCTCCTCGGCAGTCCATATCGCGGACATGTTAGACGTCGCACCTGTTTTTGTAGGACTCACCATCGTTGCCATCGGTACAAGTCTGCCTGAACTGGCCGCTGCGATTGTGCTGGCCAGGCAGAACGAGAGCGAAATGTCTCTCGGAAACGTTCTAGGCAGCAATATGCTGAACATACTGTTCGTGGTGGGCGTAATCTCTTTGGTTCGACCCATTTCAGTCTCGCCTGTTTCTGTCACGCAACATTTTCCTGTAATGATAGCTTTTACACTCGGTCTTTATCCTCTGGCCCGGTACGGCGAAATCATGACAGATTCGGCAGGCTTCGTTTTACTGATGTCATACGTCGCGTATCTGGGCTGGCTCGTGTTTCCCTATATCTGAGCTCCGTCCGGGTTCTTCCAGATAAAACCGCTTCATGTCTCTAACGCTTGGTCACCCGATAGCCTATCTCCTTCTCGCGGTCCTCGCCTCGATTGTGCTGACCTGGTGGTTGTATCGCGAGACTACACCCGAACTCAGTCGTGACCAGCGGCTGTTGCTGGGTTTTCTGCGCAGCGCAGCGCTGTCTATTATTCTTTTTCTGCTTGCCGAGCCTCTTTTTTTGAACACCAGCGAGATTACAGAACAACCGGTACTCGGACTCCTTTTCGACGAGAGTCAGAGCATGGAGCTGTCAGAAGCCGATTCTACCCGTGACACTCGTGGATATCGCGAGCTTATCGACCGGATTCTTTCTGCCACCTCCAGCGAGCGGGTTTCCTTATTCGGGTTTGGAGGTGAGGGTCGAGAATTGCCCACCATAGACTCATTAAGCCTGGATGCGCCCAGAACAAATGTCTCTGCAGGATTGGAATTTGTCAGAGATCGGCTTCAGGACAAACTGCTCGGAGCTGTCGTCCTCGTATCGGATGGAAGACATATTGAAGGGCGGAATCCGGAGCATGTGGCCGATCTGTTTCCGGTCCCGGTGATTACCCTTGTCGTCGGCGATACGACTATCCGAAAGGATTTGCGTATTCAGCAGGTACTCTCGAACGAACTTTCCTATGTCGGTCGAGAGGTCCCGGTTCGAGTGCGCATCCGAAACGAAGGCCACGAGGCACAAGCTATTACGGTTACCATGACTATGGAGGGCCGTATCCTTGACCAGGAAATGCTAACCCTTCCTCCGTCGGGGGGTGTGGCAATCACCGAACTCACCTTCGTACCTGATAAAGTCGGTTTTTTTCAATATCGGATCGATATCTCGCATCTCGACGGTGAACTCACGTTTCGCAATAATTCGCAATTGCTGTCTCTGCAGATCCTTGAACGCGAAAGGCAGGTATTGCTGCTCAGTGGCGCACCATCTCCGGACGCCTCGGCGTATGCACGAATGCTCTCTGAAAACTCGGATACACAATTGACCGTTCGCACACAAAAGGCGCCCGGAGTCTATTACGAGGGATCATTAGCGCCACTTGATATGGCTCCTGATCTGATCATATTGAACGGATATCCTTCGAATGAGACCACCGCGGGCGACATCAGCTTGATAAGAGCAGCCATCGAATCAGGCTCTTCGCTTCTTTACGTAATGGATCGCTCCAGTGACCTGGTTTCCCTGAAAGGCAGTCTTGCCCGTTTTTTGCCCGTCAGACCGCGAATTATCCGGTCCGGTTTTGTGACCGGATTTTTTGTGCCTGCCGATCGCGCGCATCTGCATGCCGTATTTGATATCTCCAATCGGAGAGAGACATCGTCCTGGTCCAGACTCCCGCCGATCTCGGTTAATCAAACGACGTGGGATCTTGTACCCGGGGCCGTGACGCTGGCCCATACCACTATTCGGGGAATATCCGTTGAAAACCCGGTCTTCATAATCAACCGATCTCTCGGCAGCCGGTCGGCAGCCTTTCTGGCCTCGGGATTATGGCGGTGGAGAAACGCGCCTGAAGATCTGGATGCCGAGGCAGGACGATGGACCGAATTGTTTACCAATCTGGTTCAGTGGCTGGTGACGGGCGAAGATGACAGACCGGTACGGGTAAGCCCGTCGCGTGGGGCGCTGGATGAAAGTGAACCGGTAGACTTTGGTGGACAGGTATATGACGAAAACCTTGCGCCGGTAAGCGATGCCAGTGTTTTACTGACCATCGAAGCACCGGATGGAGAACTGTTTCCGTATCAGATGCAGGTACTCGGCAATGGCCGGTATACAATTAAACTCGGAAACCTTTCGGAAGGAACGTATTCCTACACAGCTGTTGCAACTCGCGATGGCGGCGAACTGGGATCAGACAGAGGTACCTTTTCGGTAGGTGCACTTTCGGTCGAGTTCCGGACTCCTTATGCGGACCCGTTATTGATGCGTCAGATTGCCCGCCGTTCCGGTGGTTTTTCCATTTCCGCGGACAATCTGGACGGCTTGTCCGCCCGTCTTGCCGCACTCCCTTCGTTCAAGCCTCGTACCGTAACGACTGAATCTCAGATGAGGTTGTGGAGGCGTCTCCCATTTTTACTGGTAGTACTGGTTCTAATGTCCGTGGAGTGGTTCATGCGGAAACGATTCGGCCTTGTTTGACGGGTTGATATTTTTCGGACTCCTGCTTCATTTCGATGCAGCCCGACCGAAACATACCAGAACCATCGTTCCGTTCTCAAGCGATCAAAAACTGCACTCTTGCGTACAGGTGTGTTTCTATTGATTAACCAGAACCTGTTTTATGCAGACAGCCGAATCAGTGTCTTCCAATGTCTCGGTGGGGCTCGAATCGTTCTCGGACCTCTCTGTCATGCCCGAACAATTTTCCGCGTATTTGACTGGAATAAGACGCCATCTGCATCAGAACCCGGAATTGGGTCTGCAGGAATACGAAACATCCCGATACATACGCCATGCTCTGGAAAGTCACGGCCTCAAGGTCAATGGACCGTTCGCGAAAACCGGCCTCGCCGTAGATATTGAGGGGAGCCTCCCGGGCCCGTTGATCGCTTACCGTGCGGATATGGATGCGCTTCCCATTCAGGATGCCAAAGAGGTATCGTATGCTTCCAAGGTGGCCAATCGAGCTCATTTATGTGGCCATGATGCCCATACCGCGATAGGAATTGGAGTTGCGTTATTGCTACACAAGCTCCGGCCTTTGATTCACGGAAAAATCCGGGTTTTCTTTCAGCCCAACGAGGAAGGAATTCCGAGTGGAGCACCCCTCATGATTCAGGACGGAATTCTGGACAACGTCGAAGCTGCGTTCGCGGTTCACGTCGACCCGACCATCCCCGTGGGCAGGTATGGCCTCAAAACAGGCATCGCTACGGCCTCGGCGGACCGATTTCGTATTCGGGTTCATGGTCCGTCCACGGGACACTCGGCCCGGCCACATCAATCCGTCGATACGGTCTGGATAAGCAC
>JACZYD010000155.1 GCA_022571255.1 Bacteroidota bacterium | reverse complement strand
TTTACGTACCTTTCAGCGTGTGAGGGGACGAAGAAAACCACACCCGAAGATACGAAATATCAGACACAAACACACGTGTTAAATGTCTGTATTATCAAGGAACACAAAGTATTATTAGTTTACGGATGGGAACTAGGTAAGCCCTGGAAGGCCTAATGCGAACGTCCTATTCACGATAGATTTTTTCGAGTTCCGTTCTTCACGCTCATATATCTGAATGGGCAGACTCCAATGGATTCTCCTCGCCTTTTCGAGGGTAAACTGTGCTGTCAGAGTTAGATCTCCTTCATCGTGTCAAGTAGGTTGGTTGTGACCATACCAGGGCCTGAGTTTTTTCGAATCATCCTAACTCGATATCCGCACAATATTCGACGTTTCTCTTAACGTCAGTCCTCGTAGGCTTAGAGACTGAAAAATGGAACATAATGTCTCCTCCAGATGCGCTCCTTGTTCCCCATCCTCGTTCAAGTTTATTCTTAATCGAAACTGGATTATTGATCTTGTCAAGTATCTGAAAGTGATTGTTCTCAATTGCCCAATCCAGATAAGACATTGTTGATTCGATCAAATCCTTTTTATCTGCGCTGTCCATGTTGAAAGAATAGTCGAAGAGTAGTCGGTATTACTGGTTAAAAATCCGAAATGCCAACTTTACTAAATTCACACTATCCTATGTCTAGCAATGGTACCCGAGGGGGGACTCGAACCCCCACGTCCTAAGGACATACGATTTTGAGTTTTCCAGCTTGTTGACAATTCCCATTCCTCCACGGCCCAGCTCGGCGGTGATCTTATAGTGCGATAAGGACTTGCCAACCATAGTGATGCTTTTGAAGTTGGCCTAAAGATCAGGGGTACCGGGCGCAAGTGCAATTTCCATTCGCTCTGAGATTAAAAAGGCAGGAAAAAATGAGAAGACGGGACAGTTCGGCGTCCGGGGCGGACGGATTTTCGATTTCCTTCCTTCGCCTGATTCGCGGAGACGGGTTCTCAAAGTGATGACTCAAATGACGATATCAATTATCTCTTTCCGTCATCATAAATCAATTCAGATTGTTGTGTCGCGACATGTGGCATAACCGTTCCGGTATCGATCGAATCCAAGAGCGCACGCACCTGGGTGGGGGAGAGAGCCCTTGTTGTTCCTTCCCGAGAGCTGAATCGTGGCGGTTTTACATCCGGTGCGGAAAAGTCGGACCGCCCGAAAAGCCTGTCCTCTTGTTAACTCTAATGTTCGTGATCGGTGGCATCGTGAGTCTCGTCCGCTTCTTCTGGCGGTGAGTCTTCCTCGTGAGAATCGAGAGATAGTTCTGAAGCATTTGTTCCGATTCCGAATTCAAATACCAGATTCGCGCCCCGATCCGCGCCAAGAGTGAGGACTATAACGACGAGCGCAAGTCCAATGACACCCGGAAGTGTAATTGTGTCTGAGCTCCGGCCAGTAATGAGCAATAAACCCGAAAGGGCAACCGAAAGGATGGTCGTGACGATCATCCAGTTGCGGTGGACGTGGACCAGATCGTGTCCTGGTACGTCGTGCCCCATCGACGCAGTAGCTAAATAACCAGTAGCGACGGCCACGAGAGCGCCCACAGTACCGATGTAGACCAGGGTTCGCGCCATTTTGTGCAAAAAGTCGTTCTTTTTCCACCGCGCCAGCAACACTGTAACAAGGGCCAACGGAAGCAGCGCTACCGGAAAGTGAACCAGCATCGGGTGTATGTTCTGTGCCGATGAAAATCCAGGGAGAATTACGTCTATCCAGTCCATAAAAACCTCTTTCCGTTTGTTATTATCGTACCAATCTCGGCGGTACGTTTTGAACGACAGCTAAATACTCAGCATAATTCTCGTCTGATTCGATCGGGAACTCTAGCGCCAGAGCCGCACACCAACGACGAATGCAAGGGTACCAGAATCGTCCCCAAGAATCAGATCCTGTTCCCCGGAACCCCTGGAGGTAAGCGTCCATACGAAGCCCACGTAGGGCGCAAATTCACGTCGAATCTCATATCGGATTCGAGCGCTTAACGCGAGATTATTAAGCCCACTTTCAACTCCCCACGCTGGTACGTCCTGTGCAGAGATGCTTGCGTCTAAGCGTGGTTGAAGGATCAGCGTTTGCGTGACGAACAAATCATAAGATCCAGTCAGACTGGCGGAAACGTCTCCATCATCGCTGATAAAGAGAGAGGGCGCCAATTCGAACCAGTACGGGGCCAGGCCTTCAAGGCCAATGGCTAGTTGAACTCTCGTGAGCATCTCTTCACCAAAATAGTTGACGTCGAATCGCACACCAGCCTGAGCCTCCCAGTATGGAGCGATCAGCCGACTGTAAAGGGCTTGAAACTCCATTTCCCCGGCATTCTCCGCCGTAGACACATCTCCATCACTCTTTATCCAGAACCGGTTATAGTCCTTGCCAATTGATCCGATCATGTCCCACCGTACGGGGCGGACGTCTTGGAATGGAGCGAACTCGAGAACATCGAAAAGGACGAAGGTATATACTCTCTCGTTCTCCAGCCTAATCTCTTGCGCAGAAGAAATGTTGGTTGTAAATACGTGAAGTAAGCCCGCTACGGCTAGAATCCGGATCAAATATCTTCTAATCCAACTCGACTTCACCATGCCCGACCGATTTATGATTTTACCTCAGCCGTTTCGGATTGGGACACCTGTACGACTCGAAACATTCCCATCTCCATGTGATAGAGGATGTGGCAGTGCATTGCCCACGGTCCGATTGAGTCAGGCGAGACAAGAACCGACAATCGCTCAGCCGGTTTTACGTTGACCGTGTGTTTCTTCGGAAGGTATCCATGCGCCCCATTTTCAAGCTCCATCCACATGCCGTGCAAATGAATGGGGTGTTCCATCATCGTATCGTTCACCAGAGTAATACGGACTCGTTCTTGATACCCAATCTGAATCGGGTCACGTGATTTCGAGTATTCTTTGCCGTCGAACGACCACATGTAGCGGTCCATATTTCCAGTCAGGTGGAGTTCAATTTCACGCTCAGGTGCCCGTTGATCGTACGTTGGCAAGAGGCTCTTTAAATCCGAGTACAGAAGCACTCGCCACCCATTGGTGCCGAGACCGATACCCGGGTCGCTAAGGCGGCTCATAGTTTGCATCGGTACGGCCGCATTCCCAGGACCATGCGAATCCGAAGAATGCGGTACTGTGGCCGGGATCGATCCAGCCGGCGCCAGACCGTCGGTCATCCCTACCATTGCCATCTCTTGCATATCATGTCCTGCCATATCGCCGTGATCCATACCGGACATGGGGCCTGGATCCGTCATCTCCATGTTACCGTGTTCCATACCCATATCTCTCATCGAGCGAAGCGGCCTTTTACGTCGTTCAGGAATCGGAGCTGTCAGCCCCTCGCTCGGCGAAAGTGTACCGCTCGCAAAGCCACTCCGATCCATCGACTCCGCGAAAATGGTATAGGCTCGATCTTCCGCAGGCTCCACGATTACGTCGTAAGTCTCTGCAATGGCGATACGAAATTCGTCCACAGTAACGGGCTGGATGTTTTGACCGTCCGCCTGAACGACGGTCATAGGTAACCCCGGAATACGGACGTCGAAAAACGTGCCCGCACCGGCGTTGATAAAACGTAGACGCACGCACTCGCCGGCCTCGAACAAGCCAGTCCAATTGCCGTCCGGAGAGAGGCCGTTCATCAGATACGTATATACATTCCCGGTGACATCGGCAATGTCGGTGGCATCCATCCGCATTTTCCCCCATCGGAGTCGGTCTGAAACAGAATCACCGACATCTCTGTCTGCGCCCTTGCGGAATAAGTCCAGTAGGGTCCGCCGCTGGTAATTAAAGTAACCAGGTTGCTTGCGCAATTTGCGCAGAATAGTGTGCGGGTTCTCAAACGTCCAGTCACCCAGTACGATGACGTATTCGCGATCGAAGGGCTGTGGCTCAGCCTCCGCTGGATCAATTATGATTGGCCCATAAACACCAGTTTGTTCTTGTAGACCGCTGTGACTGTGATACCAGTATGTGCCTGATTGCTGGACAGGGAAACGATAAGTGAATGTTTCACCGGGCTTTATTCCTGAGAAACTTACTCCGGGCACACCGTCCATGCCGAACGGAAGAATTATTCCGTGCCAGTGAATAGAAGTGTCCTCGCTGAGGGCGTTAGTAACCCTTAGGATTGCAATATCACCTTCGCGGAAGCGGAGCAAGGGGCCCGGGACTGAGCCGTTGATCGCCGTTACGGTAGTTCTGCGGCCGTCAATGTTGAGCTCGACTTCAGCGATCGTGAGATCGTATGTTGTATGCCTGTTTTCGCCGCCGCGGGAACGACCTATGTTAGTGTTTTGTCTGGCATAGGCGGGGACGAGGCTCCCCAGCCCCGTCATTAATCCTACCGCCATCGATGCCTGAAGGAATTCCCGCCTCGAGACTGCTGTGCAAAAGGTAGCGAAGGCCTCGTTCTGGTGTGTGTCTGGTAAGCTGGTGTCCTTCTGTTGCAGATCTCTGCCTTTATTCAACGGTCGGTCTGTCGGGAACACTGCCATTCCGGCTATGTGTTTGATTGTATTCCGAATTTTTAACTGAAAAGAAATGTCGCCTGCTCAACCTTAAACCGTCCTGAGCTGAACCTGAAATTTCATTAAGGGTTTAGCCGACCGGATAAATCATGACGGATATCTCAAACACCATCTTCGTAAAACGCCCAGCCACTTCGCAGCCCCTTCCACCCGTGATACTGCAGGCTACCTTGCCCCTGGAGAGGAAGACGAGAATCCCACTGAACACAATCATCTGAGGTATTCGGAGACTACGGTGCAGGGCCAAACCACGTACTGCCAACAGGGCAAAACACACGAACATCGGCGGGTCTTTCGGTCTAGATACCGATGAACTAATCTTTAATGAGGTCCCAGACTTGGTGGCCGACTGGTTGTCTGCGAACCCGTGGCGATCTGTAGGGCAAGTTTCAGTTTCGTATTTCGTAGAGAGAGCGAAACTCAACAGAGGTAAGGCCTCGCATTTGCACGTGAAAGTGTCTGGAATCAAATATGATTTCGTTGTCAAACGGCAACTGTGAAACCCAAATCGCAAAATCTAATGGCTCGGAAAATTTGAGCGGTCACGAAGATAAGAAATCAGATCACGCATTGGCTCGATGCCCGCAGCATTGAAGCCCACTCGACACCTAAATTCACACCGTGGATTTTTGGGACCATGTTGGGAACGAACTATGATAACAAGAAAAACTTTCTCCTTAACCCCTTGTTTGGCAAAAATTTAAAGAAAGAGCTTGACTTTGTACCGCGTACGGGATTTATCACAGGAACACGCAGGGGCGTTAGCTGCCAACAAAGTGCGGGGATTGAGACGGGACCGTGAAAGACGACTCAGTAAGAGAGGTAATCCTTCGGGTGCATCGGTTATTGAGTTAGATCTCCTTCATGGCGTCAAGTAGGTTGGTTGTGACCATACCAGGGCCTGCGTTTATTCGAATCACTATATCTCGATATCCGCCCAATATTCGACGTTTTTCTTAACGTCAGTCCTCGTAGGCTTAGAGACTGAAAAATGGAACATAATGTCTCCTCCAGATGCGCTCCTTGTTCCCCATCCTCGTTCAAGTTTATTCT
>JACZYD010000045.1 GCA_022571255.1 Bacteroidota bacterium | reverse complement strand
CCATTTCGAGATGAGGGTTAATGTCCATAACTGCGTTGAATTCCGTGCTCAGGTATTCGAGAATCTTTATAGACAAACTGTGTGAAATTTGAGCGTGAGGATTCCGTCTCTGGAACGCGGTGCCTCTATTCCCCAGGATCGTCCTCTCCGATTCTTTTTTTGTATGGGGATTTCGATTTCGGAACAGGCTGGTCATTTTTGCCATGTTGGACGTGGTCGACAGCTACAAAGTCTAACCAGGGCATCTCCTTCCACGTCTGAAGCCACCTCCCAAAAAAATTCCGGGTATAAAAAATTTGGGAGAGTCTATTTCACGATCGCGTGAGGCATTCTGCCAATTACCCCCCGCTAAACCCTGCGATTTGAAACTCC
The DNA here is from genome assembly GCA_022571255.1 of Bacteroidota bacterium. GTDB lineage: Bacteria > Bacteroidota > Rhodothermia > Rhodothermales > UBA10348 > N075bin62. Next base: position 24,784 of record JACZYD010000045.1, on the reverse strand, counting down.
CCCAGGGCCCAGCCCTATCCAGGATTTTAATTTCGAAATAATCAGGTTAACAATACGTCGGATTATTACTGAGGATCAAAGGCCTTTTTCACCCATGATTCCGCTACATCAGCGCGGGTACTCATATAACGCTCTGTAGTGGTCAAACTGGAATGACCCATTAAATTCTGTATCACGATCACTGGCGTTCCTCTTTCTGCCAACCAGGTTCCAAATGTGTGACGGGTACTGTGCAGGTTTATGTGATCTGGTAAGCCAGCCATGCGCCTGAATTTTTGAAATATGATACTTAGCGTCCGCGGTTTAATAGGAAACCCCGAATTGTGAAAGACGTTTTCGCCATTTCGGTATGTCTCCAATATTCGAAGAGACCTAACCGCATGGTAACACATCGGTATTGCCCGTTCTCTTGATGTTTTAGTTGTAAAGAGATCCGTATTTTTTACTAGCAGAATTTCTCTCTCAAAATCTATATGCTCCCAGCGAAGATGAATGAGCTCTCCGCGTCTTAGCCCCATGTGAACGTTGGCTTGAATCAGATGCGCCAACCATGTAAAGTCCTTATGGCGATGACTTGTGGCCGCTTTCGCGGAGTGGCTCTTAATACAGTCAACGAGTCTGCCCACCTGATCTGGGGTCATCGATTTCGGGGCCATCTTTGGTAGCGTCTTGAGATGCACAGTAGCTGCTGGATCGGATACGAGTACTCCCCTCCTGAGCAGATACCTGAAGAAGTAGCCCAGATGCGCAAGGTATTTCGTGCGCGTCACGGGCCCCGCTTTAGTAGAGTTGAGCCATTCCATAATTCCCGCACCCGTAATCCGTGACAGTTTATATTTCGGGCCCAGGTATCTCATGAATGGATACAAAACGTCCTGATAGGTCTCAATGGTACTGGCTTTTAAGTGGCTGCATGAGTCCAGGTAGGATTCGATTGCTTCCTGCAGTCCCTCTGGGAGCTCTACTGGGGCCTCAGGCGCGGCCCAAGGATTCACCTCGCCTAGAGCGACGGCATCTTCTAATTTTGAAAGAGCTCTCTCAGCAATTCTGCGTTTCCGAGTACCGAGTGAGACTGTCTTACGATTGGGGATTCTAGCCTGACTATAAAACTGAGCGTAGTAGTATCCTGATCTCTTGTTGAGAATGAGAGAAGCCATGGATTGTAGAGGGTTTGCCCCAGTAATCCAAGTGCTTGAGATACCGCAGTTTCATCCGGCCTGCAGTTGACCTGCAGTCTGAGCACCGAAGAGGCCAAAAAGCACATTTTAGGAAGGTGCCATGAATGGCTGTAATCGTCGTTTTTACAACGTAGCGCTGGATTAACCCTCGATACCCGTACAGGTATACTGGTTTTCGAGACCAGCGCATTCAACCACTCTGCCACCCCTCCGGGAGGTACAATAAAATACGGTCCACGAACGAGCGCCTATCGTGCGATTATTATAAAATCAATGGCAGCGCGATGGCCTGATCATGCACCGCCGCTGCGAATTCGCGAACCAAGCCCGCATCCGGACCTTCCTCGAAGGCGGTCCCGATCACAATCGCAGACGCCCCAGCCCGGACACTCATGGCGGCCAGGGACGGCTCCCGGATTCCTCCTCCTACAACGATGGGAGCAGATGTTGAATCATGAACGGCGCGTATGAGCTCTTCGGGCACCGGATTCTCGGCCCCCGACCCCGCGTCGAGATAGAGTAATCGATGTCCCATGTATTCACCTGCCAGCGCCGTAGCGGCAGCAACCGACGGTTTATCGCGCGGCAGGGGCAGCGAATGACTCACATAGTGAGCCGTCGTGAGTTTTCCCGATTCCACCAGCATATATCCCGTGGGGATAACTTCGAGATTCAGTCGCTTCAGTAATGGCGCCACCTGAACGTGTTGCCCGAACAACGTCTCCGGATTCCGCCCGGAAATCACCGACAGATACAGGATGGCGTCGAGGTGTGCTGAAATCTGATTGATCGAACCCGGAAATCCGATGACGGGGACGTGCGCATGTTCTTTGACGCAGCGCACGTATTCATCGAATTCCAGATACTGCGAAAGGCTTCCTCCGAGGAAAAAAGCATCAACCCCGTTCGTTTCGAGTAAATCGATGCGTTCTGTTGCGCGTTCGAGGGTTAACAGGTCCGGATCCAGCAGGGCGACCAGCAGTGCGCCATCCACGCGACGCTCAAGATTCAACTTTTCAAGCACGGACATTTTCACATCATCATCTCAGAAAGGACACGCTCTGCACTCTCAAGTGCATCACCCAGATTTTCAGGCTGCCGTCCACCGGCCGTTGCCAGATCGGGTTTCCCTCCTCCTCCGCCACCCACGAGCCTTGCGAGTTGACCGACAATCTTGCCAGCGTCTAATCCCCGTCCTGAAATCAGGTCCTCCGACACGGCGCACGCCAGATAAACCTTGCCTTGCGCTTCGTCCGCCGTACCGATTATTCCGACAGACGTCGATCCCATCTTATTCGCCAGCGTCTCGACTACCGAGCGCAATCCGGGCATGTCCAGTCCTTCCAGGCGACCAACGATCAGATTCACATCCGAGATCTGCCGTGACCCTGCGAGCAACTCGTCGAGTTTGCCGACCTGCGCTTCGAATCGAAGCGATTCGATCTCCTTTTCCAGCTGTTTGGCCCTGGCCAGCATATCAGCCACTTCCTCGTCAGAAGGTCTCTGCAGCGATTTGAACTGAGTACGAACGCGGCCCAACTCGCCTATCTCACCAGAAATAAATTCCAGTGCATCGTGACCCGCAACGGCTTCAATTCGCCGCACGCCGGCGGCCACCGACCCTTCGGATCTGAATTTGAACAGACCGATTTCACCTGTAGCGCCCACGTGAATACCTCCGCAGAGCTCCATGGAAAACTCCGGGTCAAACGTGATTACGCGCACCAATTCGCCGTATTTTTCGCCGAACAAAGCCCTGACTCCGCGGTCAAGGGCTTCCTTGATCGGTACATCGCGCTCTTCCTGCAGGCCGACATTCCTCTGAATAACTTCATTCACCCGGTCTTCGACACGTCTTAATTCGTCGGACGATACCCTTTCGAAGTGACTGAAATCAAATCGAAGGTGATCCGCAGCCACGAGTGATCCTTTCTGGGCCACGTGTTCTCCCAGAATTTCTCTCAGGGCGGCGTGGACAAGATGCGTTACCGAGTGGTGCTTGACGATCCGGCTGCGCCGCAGTGTATCAACCTGCGCGTCGACCAGGCCGTCCACGTCAGCCGGTAGACGATCCACGCGGTGCACAATTCTGCTGCCCGTTTTTTTCGTATCCAGCACCTCGATCAATTCGTCCCCGATCCGAAGCTGACCCGTATCCCCGACCTGTCCCCCGCTCTCTGCGTAAAAGGGCGTTACAGACAGCACAAGCTCGTAGCGGGTTGAACCGTCCTTCAATTCAGTCGTGCGATAAGAAGACACCTGGCTCTCTTTTTCGCGCGACGACGCATACCCGGTAAAACGGGAATCGTCTCCGGCGTGGACGACGACCCATCCTTCGGCCGAGTCCGTAGCCGAGTTGAAAGTCCCGGCTGCACGCGCGCGCGACTTCTGCTCGCCCATCAGCTCATTATACCGCTCCATCTCGACACCCATCTCTTCCTCTCTGGCCATCAACTGCGTAAGATCAACCGGGAATCCATAGGTGTCGTGCAGCAGAAAAGCGATGTCCCCGGATAAATTGCCATCCTTGGCTGCGCGTCGAAAGACATCGATTCTGCCGTCGACATTTTTTATAGAAGGAAAGGCCTTCTTCAGAAGTTCGAGCGCTCCCCGGTGGTTGCGAAGATCATTTTTGGCGCCTTCGTCACTGCCCTGAAAACGCCTCGCAAAAGGAATAAGTGTCGCGAAAAAATTAAGACCGGTACCCAGCGTTTCCAGAAAACTCTCCTCTTCCGCACGAACCACGCGATGCGCATAATCAATCGATTTTCCGATCTCAGGGTATTGTTCACCCATGACCTCCAATACCTTGTCCAGCAGAGCATACATGAACGGCTCTTTGAGATCGAGAGTCTGATATCCGTACCGCACGGCTCTCCGGAGAATTCGCCTGATCACATAGCCGCGACCCACGTTCGAGGGCAACACACCATCTGCAATCGCGAAGGCAACGGTGCGCGTATGGTCGGCGATCACACGCATGGCGATCCTGCGTTTTTCCTGTTCCGGATCGTCACCACCAGCCTCCGCGTACGACGTGCAACCCTGCAGCGGAGACAACGATGCGATCTCATCGAGGATGGGCAGGAACAGGTCGGTGTCATAATTGCTGGTCTTATTCTGCAGCACAGCCACGATCCTCTCCAGACCCATTCCGGTGTCGACGTGTTGGGCTGGAAGCGACTTCAGTGATCCATCCTTCTGCGCACTGTACTGAATGAACACCAGATTCCAGATTTCGATCATGCGCGGATCGTCCTTGTTGACGAGTTCGATGCCCGGCGTCTTGCGGCGCTCCTCATCCGGACGCAGGTCGATATGGATCTCCGAGCACGGCCCGCACGGCCCGGTCTCCCCCATCATCCAGAAATTTTCTTTGGACGAACAGAGCATGAGGTGATCGTGGGCGATACCGGTTTCTGATTTCCAGTAGTTCAGCGCGTCGTTATCTGCATCCAGCCCCAGGCCTTTATCGCCTTCATGTACGGTAGCGTATAACCGATCGGCGTCGAGACCCCACTTTTGCGTCAGCAATTCCCAGGCCCACTGAATCGCCTCCTTCTTGAAATAGTCGCCAAAGCTCCAGTTTCCCAGCATTTCGAAGAAAGTATGGTGATATGTGTCATATCCCACTTCATTCAAATCGTTGTGTTTTCCAGATACACGCAGGCATTTCTGCGTATTGACGGCGCGTACATAGGGACGATTTCCTTCACCAAGAAAAACATCCTTGAACTGATTCATGCCGGCGTTGGTGAACAGCAGGGTCGGGTCATTTCCAGGAACAAGAGAATCGCTCGGAACAATCGTATGCTTTTTTTCCTCAAAAAAGGAGAAGAATTCGTTCCGGATCTGAGAAGCAGATTTCACAACTGGAAGTACATCGTTTAGGGCGGAGTCGGGGCGGGCGTGTTGATACTGGGCGGAATATACGTCGGGCGACAAATCTCAAGACAGGCCGGCGCCAAATGCGAGAGGGATTCATACGGCATGCAAACCATTGCGGATCATGGGCTGTCCATATTTCGACCGACAGACCGTGTCACCATCAGAAAGTGATATTGCATTGCAAGCATGATCAGTCAGAAATCTCACGCTTCATTTGAAACTATCGTTTCGAAAAAACCGTACGCTTTTTCTCGTCATCTGTCTGCCCACAGACTTGAATTACTCCATACCAATTTTATCATGCGTACCAAAATTATCACCGTCCTTCTCGCAGTGTTGACCGCGCTCGGAGGCTTGAACCTGTTCAGAAGCATCAGAGATCGCCTGCTGCCAAGAGCCAATGCGATGGAATCCACCGAGCAGATCCGCATCAAAGTGAACGGATTTGAAAATGAATCGATCGTCGAGACCGTCATCGAAAAAATCTCGATAACACGGACCGAAAACGCTTCCGAATCAGATGGCGCCGAAGTAGTCATTGATGAAACGTTCAAGGTTCGTGATGGGCAAACGCTATATATGGATGTGGCCCATTCTGATGTTGAAATCGAAACCGGAGCTCGTGGAGAAGCCCGGATTCGCGTATCACTTTCCGGTGTAAATATGGCAAGGGCCCGGGACGTTTTTGACGAAATGAATTTTTCGGTCCGGCAGGCAGGTGACGAAATCAGAGTGGTTTCAGATAATCGGAAGAACTCCTGGGGAGGCCGAAACGGGAATATCGAAATCGAAATACACGCATTCATTCCAGAATCATTCAACCTGCAGATAAAAACGAGTCACGGAGACGTTGAACTCGAAAATATTTCAGGCGATGTCCACTTGAATACAACGCACGGTGATATCTCGGCATCGAATATCACGGGAAAGGAGATCACCCTGAATTCGACGCACGGAGATATAGAAGCTGAATTCCTGACGGGAGAATGGATCTCCTTGAAGACGACGCACGCCGATATCGATGTCGATGTCCTGGCAGGAAAGACTGTTTCGGTCAGCACCACGCATTCCGATATTGCGATAGGCATGCTCATGGGTCATTCCAAAATCAGTTCGACGCACGGTGATATTGAGGTTGAAATCAGGGACAGTGCGCGTCTTGACCTCCGAACTACGCACGGGGATATCCTACTCGTGGCTCCAGCCAATTTACAGGCGGAACTTGATCTGGAAGCCCAACGTGTTCGCCTGGATCGTGACTTCGAATTTGAAGGCCGGGTTGAGGAGGATGAAATTCGCGGTGCATTGAACGGCGGCGGATCGATCATCAAGGCGCGCACGAGCCACGGATCGGTTACCATTCGGGGAAAATAGGACCGCGTCGGTAAATCTTGCTTGATTCTTTTCCTATTGAGCGTGTTCGGAAGGGCACCTCGCGAGACGCGGCCTGCCTTTTTCCAGAAGAGGCTTTTTCAGAACAAACCGCCGAAAAATACGGCGTTTAAAAACAGACGATCGCTGCCATACCAGAACGCACGAAAACTGAGTCTGTCCATAAATGCGATCACGCTTCCGCGGCCGCTTCGTGCGGCAAAAGCGCCCGCGCTGCCCGGCAGATCCTTCATCTTCCCGGACGAGATATAGCCACTCAATATGCCGCGATCCGAATACACGCCAAACGCTTGCCCCGCGCTTTCGGGAATATCATAAAATGTACTTCCCTGTCTGAACACCGGCAATGATTCCGGCAGTCCGTATGCCAACGGATGCGACGTATCGAGTTGCAGCTCGAAAATTGATCCGCCAATAGCCTGTGCGCCTCGAGCTGCAGAACGCTCCGAAAATGGCAACGCCTGGAACACAGAATCCATATCCGGTGTCCGGGCTGTTAAATCAAGCAGTTTCTGCGAAAGAACCCAGGACATGGCCGACGGCATGGCGATCAGCCTCCCGCCTGAACGGATCCAGGCCATTATGGCGTCCGTTGCGACCGAATCCATGGAACCGCCCGGATGGACTATGACATTGTACCGATCCAGATCGACCCTGCTCACGCGACTCATATCGAGCAGGGAAACCGGGATATGGAATTTTTCCGAAAGCAGGTGCCAGGCCTCTCCCCCGGCAGAAGACGAAGCTCCTCTCCCCGATAGAATCGCGATTTCAGGCAGCGATAATGTTGACATACTCGCGCCCCCGAGGTCTGGTCCTTCGGGCGTACTGCCCGACGACACTGCGTAATAAATGACATGATCTTCGCGGGCGCTGTTTTCAACCAGATCATGAATCGGATCGGTATCCACAGTTTCACCCGGAACGGTACGCCCGTGGAGCGGCACCACAATTGTTCCTCGCTCAAACCGCCGGGAAACCCCATGTTCTTCTACGGTAAACGATTTGTTGGCCACGCGCACAGAAATGTCCGCCTCAAGCAGTCGGTACAACGCGCGCGGGGCGTAATAACGATCCCATGGAAGCAGATACGCAAATGAAGCGCGGCCTCCCTCAACCCGCCCTCCGTCAGGGGCGTCTATATGATACACGGAACCCCGTAAATCTTTGGATGAGCGGTATTCACCGTACTTCACATCGAAGGCCAGCGGGAGGGTCCACGTGGATACGTCATAAAACAGCGAATCTTCGAATTCCAGATTTTTCTCCATCACGGCGTGCACAAATCGGGCCTGGGCCTGATCCATTGGCACCACATAGGCTTTGCCCGCTTCATAATCCTCCCCGTCGATATTCACGTCCTGATCCAGTAAATAGAGCTCGACGCGGTGGCGCTGCAATACCTCTGCGAGCTTTTGAGCCCGGGTGCGCGACTCGTCAAGCGAAACAACCCAAGCCTTTACGTCCGAGTCATCTGCAAATGCCGGCGCTTCGGCGTAAAACCTCCGCTGATTCTCCAGCAGCCGCTCGCGAAGTGCCACAACCGCCTCAAGCGTCGAAAGGGACGCCGCGAATTGATTCCGCACGGTGAATGCATAGTGTAACACGCCGTCTGTCGACTCACGCTCCAGTGCCCGAGAACTGGCCTGTTCGAAAAGAATTCCAAGCGAGCCATGCACATCCGGATACGCGGACCCCTTACCGAGATAAAAATCGTCAAACGACTCCTCCGTGTAATACGAAGACCCGATCCGATCCAGTCCGGCCGCGTGGTATTCGGCGATCGCGTACGTCAGATCGTAGGTTTGCTGCGGCGTATGCGGATTGTTTCGAGTCGGGATACCGGGCTGAAAGAAAAATGTCGAGCCGGTTCCCATTTCGTGGTGGTCGGTCAATACCTGTGGACGCCACGAGTGAAATACGGCCAGTCTACCTTGGGACTCCGGATGCTGAGCAGGCAGCCAGTCCCGATTCAAATCAAACCAGTAATGATTGGTGCGTCCGCCCGGCCAGCCCTCGTTGTGCTCCCGGTCCTGCGGATCGCTGACAGGCACCGCGCCGCGGTAGCGGTTCACCCAGTCGGTAAAACGGTCGCGACCATCCGGATTATACATGGGATCCAGAATCACGACCGCGTGATCAAGCGCATCGTCAACCGCCGGACCCTGCCCCGCCGCAAGATGATACAGGTACAATACGGCCGCCTCCGTTCCGCTGGCTTCGTTCCCGTGGATACTGTACCCTTGATACACCACGACGGGCATTCCGGATATATCGTCCGCCGAAACCGCTCGCGGATCATCGGAAAGGCGTCGATTTGCCCTTTGTATCTCGTCGATCCTTCCATGATTTTCCGGTGACGTCACCAGGGCATGGATGAGATTTCGTCCCTCGTACGTCTTGCCGTGCACCTTCAGCGTGACACGATCACTCGCCTCGGCCACGGCGCGGAAATAAGCTTCAACTTGATACGGAAGCGTATGACGCGTTCCGATCTGGTGCCCTATGATCGATTCCGGTGTCGGGATCCCTGGATCATACGATGTGATCCCAGGAACCGGCATTTCAAGGGGAAAAGGAAGTTTTTGAGCGCAGACCGGCGATGTGTAAAATCCGACCAGAATCAGACTCAAGATCAGGAGCTGGAAAAAGTTGCGAATTGGATATTGGACCGGGCGCGGAAGGCATCCGCGGCCTGTTCGCAAGAAAATCGGAGTGTGCATAGAGCGTCGGGAAAATAATAGTGGAGTCCTTGGAAACTGCGACACGATCAACTGCTTTTAAACAGATACGCCATGGGTTCCAGCCAACCACCGTTTGCGTCTGCCACCGCAAACGCGCCTTTCGATCCCCATATTCCAGCGCCGCCGACCGTGCCGTCTACGCTCAAGGCATAAAAATTGACATTGAAATTCGGGCGACCGTCGTCGTCCTGCAGCCGGGCAAGTTTTGTATGATCCGCGATTCGTTGACAAACGACCAGGCATGCCTGTTGCGGGCTGTCTCCCATCCGCATCCGCTCGACGATCATGAAACTGCAAAGGTTTTCCAGGTTCGCTTCGCCGCGACCCGTCGAACCGGCCGCGCCCACCTCGTTGTCCACGTAACAACCGGCTCCGATGATCGGAGAGTCGCCCACTCGGCCTGGAATTTTATAGGAAAGACCACTCGTGGTAGTTACGCCTGATATATTACCTGCGAGATCAATCGCGGAGCAATGAATGGTCCCGTAGTGCTGTTCGGCGGGCTCCAGATTGGCTCCGATATCACGCTCATCCATGTCGTGTTTGGGCAGGTAATCGTCCGTGTTGGATAATCCTTCCTTCCATTTCACCCAGGCGAGACGCGCCTTTTCCGTAAGCAGGTTTTCGACAGGAAAGCCATGCATGACCGCGAATTTCTGCGCACCTTCCGAAACAAGCAATACGTGATCGGTACGTTCCAGGACCATTTTCGCCACACGGGACGGGTATTTTATGCCTTCGAGAGCGGCGACGCCGCCGGCCCGGCACGACGGCCCGTGCATCACGCAAGAATCAAGCTGCACCACACCATTTTCGTTCGGGAGTCCGCCGTAACCCACGCTGGTCACCTCCGGATCCTCTTCAACGATGTTTACGCCCGCCACGACGGCGTCCAGAGCATCGCTTCCGCTCTGAATCAGTTCGATCGCCCTGGCGACGGCTCTCTCTCCATTTCGGCTGGAAATCGCGACCGGTCCCGCCGCTTTCTTCGCAGAAGGAGTAAAACTCTCACCCAGAACCCGGGGTTGCGGTATCATCGTTGCGCCAAGTCCGGCCATCGCCGTCGTCTTCAGGAATGTTCGTCTGGATGTTGCGTTGATGTCGGTCATGGTATCGTCTTTATTTAAATTAAACCCATGCGCAAAATAATTCGCGCGAGGGACGTAACCTACACAACCGGGATCTTCAAAGAAAGACACATCAACGGGTGAGCCATGATTGGTCGACTTCACGTTATCACAGATTTTTTTTTCCAGCAACGCTGGTCGCACGCCGAACTCGCTGAATTTGCGATCCGGGGAGGCGCCGATACCATTCAGTTCAGACAGAAACACGGCTCGGAACGCGACTGGCTTTCGCAGGCCAACGAACTCGCCGCCGTCACCCGGCAGTCCGGGACTGCTTTCATTATCAACGACAGGATCGCGATCGCCCTGGCCGTCGGAGCGAGTGGCGTTCATCTGGGCCAGGGAGACCTTCCGGTTCGAATCGCCAGGCAATTGCTGGGATCACGTGCCACCATCGGAGCAACAGCAACTACTCTCTCTCAAGCGCAGCGCGCCGAACGCGACGGGGCCAATTATATAGGCTTTGGCCCGGTCTACCCGACCCGATCGAAGGGGAATCCGGCGTCCGTCAAAGGACTTTCGGGGCTCAAAGAGGTCAGCGCCGGCGTCTCTATTCCAGTTATCGCAGTCGGGGGAATAAAACCTGAAAACGTTCGCTCGGCTCTGCAGGCAGGAGCGCACGGTGTAGCGATCATGACGGCCCTCTCTCTCTCTTCCGATCCGATGGAGAAGGCACGCCACTTCGTCAGCCTGATCAACTCCTTTTTTGATTGAACGGGACTATCTTCCAACAGGCCCTGTCATAAATCTGTTTTTGCCCTCATCAGCACTTGCTATAATTCATGTCCTCTCCAGATTCCGACACCATATTACACCGGCATGCTCAGCTCCGTGAAGCACTCAAAGAAGAAAACATTGACGTCCTCGTTATCAATCCCGGACCCAGCCTCACCTACCTCACGGGTCTTCATTTTCATCTCAGCGAACGTCCTGTAGTTTTTCTTTTTCCTGTACAAGGCACGCCGGCGATCGTTTTACCCGAACTCGAAGAACAGAAAGTAAAATCGACCGCCTTCGACGTTCATTCGTACACATATGGAGAATCCCTCGAGTCCTGGGGCCCTGCTTTTTTGCGAGCCACAGAACACGTACCACTCGCCGACTTGCGGGTCGGTGTTGAGCCGGTTCATCTGAGAGTCCTGGAGCTTCGCTTCCTCGAAAAAGCGGCCCCCTCCGCCACATTTGTTTCCGGTGAACAGGCGGTGGCAAAACTTCGAATGCAAAAGGACGATGCCGAACTGGATCTGATGTTACGCGCAACTCATATTGCAGAGAAGGCGCTAAAAAAGACGCTGCCTCTCGTCCGGGAGGGAGTGACGGAGACCGAAATCGCGGGTCAACTTATCGGGCACATGCTTGCGCTCGGATCTGGCGGAGAGTTACCCTTTCAGCCTATTATCGCTTTTGGAGCCAATTCGGCCAACCCGCACGCCGTACCTGGCGAATACGAACTGATGCGGGGGGATCTGCTGCTGTTCGACTGGGGCGCCAACTACAGAGGGTATTTTTCTGATCTGACCCGGATGTTCTCTCTCGGAGAACCAGACGGCGAGCTTAGAAATATCACTGACATTGTGCATCGTGCAAATACAGCCGGGCGCAAGATCGCGGCACCGGATATTTCTGCTGCTCAGATTGACGGCGCCACCAGGTCCGTAATTGCTGAAGCCGGTTATGGCGAGTATTTTGTTCACCGAACAGGACATGGACTGGGTCTTGAAGTTCATGAGGCTCCTTTTATACGGGGCGATAATCCGCGTCTCCTGAAACCCGGGATGACATTTACTATTGAGCCGGGTATATATCTGAACGGTCGAGGTGGCGCGCGAATCGAAGACGACATGGTGATTACAAACGATGGCGCGAGAAGCCTGAGTACGTTTCCGAGAGAGCTAACCCTGCTGGGCGGATGACCCTACCCGAAGTTGTCGCCGTCATGGCCCGCGATGTTACCGAGGCAGAGTGGATATCAGACGCACTGAGGTCATTGAAAAGTGATGGCATCTCGGAAGTCAGAGTACTCGCTCCGGATGAATTATCGCGCAAGCAATCACTGTCCGGGATGGACCTTTTCATTCTCGACTCCTCCATCGGATTGAGAAAAACCATGGAAACGCTCCAGCTCGCTGGTGGAAACGGGAATCAGATCGCCATCATTCTTTGCCTTAAGGACTTCGAGCGGGAGGAGTACTCCGACACGATCCGGTTTGGTGTGCAGGACTTTATTCTGAAAGGTCAGGATTCAACGGAGGTCATCAAACGCGTCCTGGCGCATTCGATTCAAAGAGTCCAGATTTTGCAGGCGACCGCCGAGGCCGAAGCCCGGGTAAGGACCATAATCGATAACATCTCTGACGGCGTTCTTATCGTGGACGATGCCAAAACAATTCTGTTCGCCAATCCTGCCTCTGAAGAGATCCTCGGGAGACAGTTGCTTGATCTGATGGGTGCGCCTCTCGGACTCAGTATTCCCGGTGAAGCAAATGCCGTGGTGGAACTCCAACTGGAAGGAAATGAAACCAAGGTGCTGTCTGTCAAATGGGTTCCTATCCGCTGGGAAGGCAGGGACGTGCGCCTGTACATGATGCGAAATATAACAGAACAGAATGCGTTACAGGAAAAACTGATTCAGGCAACGGAAAACGCCGAGCGATTTGAAGCTCTGAAATCGTCGTTCATGGCCAATATGAGTCACGAACTACGCCTTCCGCTCGCCAGTATCATCGGTTTTGGCCAACTCATTGAGGCCGATGTCAAGGAGCCGGAATTAAAAGAATTTTCGGCAACGATTGTAGAAAGCGGAAATAAACTTCTGGAAACCATCAACTCTGTCCTCGACCTGACACGACTCGACGCGAGTGCTTTTGAAATGAGACGGATTCCGCTTTCCATACAACAGGCTGTCGAGGATGTGGTGTCCGATTTGGCTCCGCTTCTGGACAATAAAATGCTGCCCGTGCATGTAACCGCTCTCGGTGATGACGAAATCAAGGCGGACCCGATTGTACTCCAGCGAATTTTCAACAACGTGATCGGAAATGCCATAAAGTTTACAGATCAGGGAGAAATCACCGTCTCGATTTCTGCGACTCCGGACTCGGTCCTTTGTGAAGTTTCCGATACGGGAATCGGTATCGGTTCTGCCTTCATCCCTCACGTTTTTGATGAATACGCCCAGGAAAGTTCAGGTGCCACTCGATCATATAACGGAGCCGGCCTTGGCCTGGCAATCACAAAAAAATTGCTCGGCGCGATGGGAGGAAGCATCACGGTCCGAAGCACAAAAGGAAGCGGGTCAACATTTTCGTTGCAGTTTCCGAAACACGCGACATCCTCTACATCCTGAAATCAATACCCGGGTCACGGAGTAATGAACAACGCTTTCCTATCAGATCCGGTGACCATTTTCGCGGTGCTCTCAGGCATTCTGGCCTTCATTTTCTGGCTCAGTACACTGCCCGTACTCAAGGGTTTTTTTGAACGACTTCCTCCTGTTATCTGGGCCTACTTTATTCCCATGTTCCTTACGACAGCCGGGGTCTTGCCGGAAAACAATGCTGTATACGGCTTGATGGCATCGCTTCTGCTTCCGATGGCACTTTTCCTGCTGATGATTTCCGTGGATGTCCCGGCCATATTGAAACTGGGACGTATTGCGTTGATCATGATGGTTACCGGAACTGTCGGAATCGTATTGGGCGGCCCCATCGCTTATCTGATGTTCAAGGGAGCACTTCCCGAGAATGCCTGGCAGGCGTTTGCAACACTTTCAGGAAGCTGGATCGGCGGCACAGCCAACCTGCTGTTCATCAAGGATACGGTAGGTATGTCTGATGCCATGTTGGGCCCGGTCATCATCGTCGATACGGTTGTGGGATACGGTTAGATGGGTATTCTACTCCTTTTTTCGACGATGCAGGAACGTTTTGACAAATGGATCGGGGCAGACACCTCGCTGATGGATGCGACCAGCGCTCGCCTGGAAGAAGTTGAAACAGAGCGCCGCCCGAGTACGACAGCAGATCTCTCCATCCTGATCGGGATGGCACTGATCGTAACAGTTGCCGTACAGGGCATTTCACCTCATGTCGCCGCTTTTGCAGGGTCCAAGTTTATCGGGACATCCACGTGGGCGATTTTGATCATAGTCACATTCGGACTTGCCCTTTCGTTCACTCCACTCCGAAAACTGGAAGAAGTAGGTGCTTCCCGGTTAGGATTCGTCGCTTTATACCTGCTTTTGACCTCAATCGGAGCGCGCGCAAATTTAACGGCAATCATGGACGCCCCTGTTTTCCTGCTGGCGGGCATTGTCTGGATAGCGATACACGTCGGTTTGCTGTTGCTCATGGCACGCATAATTAAAGCCCCCCTTTTTTTCGTTGCGACTGGAAGCATGGCCAATATCGGTGGCGCGGCAAGCGCACCCGTTGTAGCAAGCGTTTTTCGCTCGTCCATGACCTCGGTGGGTTTGTTGATGGCTATCGCGGGGTACATCCTGGGCATCTACGCTGCGCTCGTTGCCGCCTGGCTGCTTGAATATGCTTCGAAACTCTGAGACTCGCGGGCGGCGCGGACTGCTGTCTGCGGGGCCTGCTGTCTGCGGGGATGCCGGCTGCGGGCGGCCGCTGCCGGAGCGGGCGCAAATGCCGGCTGCTGCCGGAGCAAGCGCGCCCGGTGTCAATAAAGTTCTGACGCCAGCGCCTCGGCCTCATCCACCAGCGCACCAATCGAACGCACACCTGCGCTCCAGAATTCCGGATCTTGAAGATCAATCCCGAGCTTGCCCACCAGCACGTGAGGCCAGTCCGATCCACCCGAGGACAACAGGCCAACATACTCTTCTGCGAACGAGTCACCGATTTCAGTGTATCGATCGTACAGGGCAAGTACGAGAAGCTCACCAAAGGCGTATGCATACACATAGCCCGGAGTGTGCAGAAAATGCGGAATGTAACTCCACCAGGACCTGTAATTGTCCGTAAGCTGGATGCTGCTGCCGAACATGGCCGATTGTGTTTCCATCCAGATATCAGACAGTTGATCAGAGGAAAGCTCCCCTTCCTCGCGCCGCATTCCGTGGATGCGATCCTCAAATCGATTCATGGAGACCTGTCGGAAAACCGTTGCGAACGTATCGTCGATTTTACCCATCAACATCGCCAGTCTGTTTTCCGGGTCTGATTCTTCTACCAGGAGCTTCTGAAATACGAGCATTTCCCCGAATACCGACGCTGTTTCGGCTGTCGTCAACGGTGTGTCGGCCTGGAATATGCCCTGCCGACGAGAGAGATACTGGTGAACACCGTGACCCAGTTCGTGCGCGAGTGTCTGCACGTCGCGAACGCGGCCTGTATAATTCATCATGATATAAGGATGAACACTCGGTACTGCGCCGTGGCTGAATGCACCGCTGCTTTTATTCTGGCCGAGCGCGGCGTCAATCCAGTTGTTGTCAAAAAACATTTCCACGATATCTCCCAAACGTGAATCGAAACCGGCATACGACGACGTCACTGTTTCGCGCGCCTCCTGCCATGTTATTATCCGGTTCGATTCGCCAACCGGAGCGTATCGGTCGTAGTCGAACATCTCTGTCAGTCCCAGCACACGTTGTTTGATCGCATAATACCTCGACACGATGGGATACCCGCTCACGACGGCGTCGACCAATGCGTCGACGGTTTTATCGTCCACTTCATTGGAAAGGTTTCGGGAAGAAATCCAGTTCGGATATCCACGCAGGCGGTCGTCGGTTGCCTTATCTGCCAGGATCGTGTTGAAGATGTAGGTCAGCGGGCGAATAGACGCCACCAACCCGTCTGTAAAAGACTGTGCTGCAGCCGAACGAATCTCCCGGTCGACATCGTGAAGCAGAGCCAGAACCTGTTGCTGCGTGAGGTTTTTCCCGTCCATCAGATAACGGATATCTCCGAGATATTCGTCGAAAAATCGGTTCCATGCCGTACGCCCGGTTATGGACTTTTCGACGAGTATTTTCTCTTCCGGTTCGGTCAGCAGATACGGCCGTGACAGACGCAAAACCTCAAGATGATGCCGGTATCGGTTCGCCTCGTCACCACGCAATATTTTCTCAACCTGTTCATCGTCGAGGTCTGCCCACTCCAGATCAAAAAACAGCAGCAGAGTAGATATACGCGTATACGCCTCCCGAACTTGCTGCAGCAGCGCCCCGCGTTCTGCCTGGCCTGTATCGGTCGACCAGTTGAGATATACAAATGTAAATGCGCGACCGGCCGTATCCTGAATCACCTCAAGCTCAGCCATCGCCAGGGCAAATTCTTCAGCAGATAAATGGCCGACCCTGCCACGGAACGATTCGGCGAATTCATGTGCCATTTCTTCGCATTTTTCGAGGTCCTTGTGGAGCTCGTCGGTATTGTCGTAGAGATCACTCAAATCCCAATGAACGGATTCAGCGCCCGTTGCGGCCCGGGCGCCGGCGACCGGCATTTGATCAAATACTATGTGGGTACTGTCCTCGGACAGGATCGAAAGTTTAATCATGGAAGGTGCTTCGTCTTGAAGAATAATTACCGTCCTGTGCGGAAAACCTAACCGAACCGCACGCGTACGCCCGTTATCTCAAATTGATCAGACAAAAATGTCACTCTTCTACTTTGGCCTGCGGCATCACATTCGACCGGTCGTTTTTCTGACGCTCGCGGGCATTCTCGTTACAGGATGTTCGCGTCCAACAGACCGACCCGATTCAGCGCTTGAGACCGCGCAGACCGAAGAAGAGGAGGTCGCCCCGTACACGCGGTCATCCGTGGACATCCCTCTTCCGACATTTTCATTTGCCACACTGTCCGGCGACACGATACAGCACGATGACCTTACTGGAAAAATTACGCTGGTTAATTTCTGGGCAACGTGGTGCGGACCGTGTGTATACGAAATCCCGGAACTGGTTGTCTTATACGACGACTGGAAAGATCGTAATTTCGAAATCATTGGTGTGTCGATGGACGACGAAGGATTTGAGATCGTCGGGCCCTTCGCAGAGGATTTTGCGATCAACTATCCTGTGGTCATTGATGACGGCACGCTGGCAGATGAAATGGGCGGTGTCTACGCGCTTCCCACCACATTCATCGTGGACGCAACTGGGACGGTCACCGATCGCTTTATTGGACTTTTTCCGGTAGACGAAATACGCGATGAACTTGATGCGATGATCAAAGGCACCGAGTAAGGATGCCTTTGCTGTGCCGCCTGAGGATGCCTCTGCTATGCGCCCTCGGATGCCTTTGCTATGCGCCGTGTTCCTCGCGCACCGGATCAAAAATACCGATCGTCCTGGAATTGGTCTGAAAAACGAGGCCCGCAGCGGTCTGCACATCCTTCGGCGACACTACGGTTACCCGTTCTTCCTGCGTTGTATATAACGTCCAGTCACCCACAGCGATTGCCTCGTTCAGTGCACTGGCGGCCGAATATGCGCCATCCCGGACGTAGGCCGCTTGAGCACATACTTTAGCTTGGGCTCGACTCAATTCTTCTTTTTTCACGCCATTGCGAACGACCTCCTCGATTTCCTTCTGGATAATCTCTTCGGCTTCGGCGTGTTTGCGGCCCGGACTCAATGCGACAAAAATATAGAAGAGCCCCGGATCCCGATGCAGCGATGCCGAAACAGACAGGCCTACGGACATTCCCGAATCGACCAGGCTGCGCTGAAGTCGAGACGTTTTTCCGTTTCCAAGAATTACGGCAAGTATATCCAGAGCTGCCGCCATGGGATCAAGGGCGCGAACACTCCGGTACGCAACGATGAGGGACGCGGGTTCCCCTACCATTCGAACGGTTGTTCGGCGCTCACCCTGCTGGTCGGGTTCTGCGGTTGCGATGTCGGGAAAAATCGCCGGACTTCTGGAAATCGGGCCGAAGTGTTTGAGAACGAGCTCAAGTGCTGCTGCGGGATCAAAGGATCCTATCACAGAAACGGTCGCGTTATCCGGCCAGTAATAGGTGTCGTAAAAGGATCTCAAAGACTCTGCAGAGAGCGTTTCAATGTCGCTGCGCCAACCTATCGTGGGGTGCCGGTACGAATGCGCGACAAATGCTGAACTCCATACCGACTGATACAATTTTCTCGACGGCTCGCTCTCCCCGCGATCATGCTCGTTCAATATTACCGTACGCTCGCTGGCCACGTCTTCTGCCGAGAGCCGGGCACCGCGCATCCGATCCGCTTCGATCTCAATAACCTTTTCGAGGCGATCGCTCGGGAGTAATGTATAGTAGTTTGTACGGTCCATCCACGTTGTCGCATTTACACGGGCGCCATATTGCTGCAATTCGGAAAACACGGACGTTCCCGCCTCCTTGTTGAAACGATCGGTACCTTTGAACATCAGGTGTTCAAGAAAATGTGTCGCACCCGTTTCACCCATCGATTCATTTCGAGATCCCACTTTGTAGGTAACCATAAAAACGACGACGGGAGCCAGCTCCTGCTGTAAGAGAAGAACCTCTAACCCGTTGGTATCCATTACGTATGAAGATACGCTGCCGGAGGTTTTCTGAAACGTGAATCCCGGATACATTTTATCACTCATATACATGTGCGCTTGAGTTTTTCCATGTGCTTGAATTCTTTTGCGCGTGCACCTGAGCGCTCTGATGCACTGGAGTTCTTCAATGCGCTTCCAGCCAGTTGGCGCCCGTCTGGATTTCAACTTCAATGGCAACATCCATCGGCAGAGCTTCCACCATTTCTCGCCTCACCATCTTTGTCATGTCTTCCATTTCGTCTGGTAGGATTTCAAAGACGAGTTCGTCGTGTACTTGCAGCAACAATTTTGATTTAAACCCTTCAGCCTGCATGATCTCGTGAATACGAATCATGGCAATCTTGATCATGTCTGCCTGCGTTCCCTGGATGGGCATGTTCACAGCCACCCGTTCCGCGAACGACCGCACGTTTCGGTTTCTGGCATTGATGTCCGGCACGTACCGCCGCCGCCCGAGTACCGTCTCGACGTATCCCCGTTCCCTGGCGCGCTCGACCTGTAAAGCAAGAAATGTATTCACCTGTGGATACGATCGCTGATAATTTTCGATCAGGGATCGGGCTTCTGTCTGCGGGCACCGCAATCGTTGAGCCAGTCCGAAGGCCGAGATTCCATACGGAATTCCATAATTCACCTCCTTGGCTCGATTGCGCTGTTCGCGCGTCACCTCGTCCTGTTCGATTCCGAAAACTCGGGCCGCCGTCGCTGTGTGAATGTCTGCGCCCTCGGCAAATGCTTTTTGCAGGGCCGCATCTCCGCTGAGCGCCGCAAGAATGCGCAGCTCGATCTGCGCATAGTCGGCCGACATCATCGTAAAGCCAGGCGCCGGCACAAACGCTTTTCGGATTTCACGACCACGCGCTGTGCGAATCGGAATATTCTGGAGATTCGGATGATTGCTTGCCAGGCGACCCGTCGCCGCCGTGGTCTGGCTGAAAGACGTATGAATCCTCCCCGTTTCGGGATGGATCAATGCCGGAAGGCTGTCCACATACGTGTTTTTGAGTTTCGACAATTCCCGCCAGTCGAGGATCAGGCCCGGCAGTTCATGTTCGGTGGACAGTTCTTTAAGGACACTTTCACGGGTCGACGGTATTCCCTTTGAGGTTTTGGAAATCACCGGAAGGCCCAGTTTTTCAAAAAGAATGTGTCCCAACTGCTGCATCGAGGCAATGTTGAATGACTCGCCCGCCTTTTCGTATATCTGGAATTCGGCGCTGTCAAGAGCCTCACCCATTTCGAGCGAAAGAGTCGAAAGCACATGCGGGTCGACCGTAATTCCCGTCATTTCCATATGGGCCAGAACTGGAATCAGCGGGAAATCGATTTCGCGGGCAATTTTCTCAGCGCTCGACTCGGCCAGCCGAGGTTTGAACACCTGCGCCAGGCGCAGCGTGATATCTGCGTCTTCGCATGCGTATGGCGTAACATCTTCTATGGGCACATCTCGCATCGACTTCTGGGATTTTCCCTTCCCGATCAGGCTCGAAATGGCAATCGGGTCGTATCCCAGATACCGACGAGCCAGCGCATCCATGCCGTGGGGATCTTCCGGAGAAATCAGATAGTGCGCGACCATCGTGTCGAATAACAGGCCTTCGATCTTCATTCCATGCCGCGCGAGCACGAGCAGATCATATTTGATGTTCTGTCCGACCCGAACCGCTGCGCTGTTGATGACGGGTGCGATCATCTCGATGACCAAATCGGTGGATGTTCCATCGGGCATCGGCGTCGGGATATAGAACGCCTCACCCTCTTTCACCGAAAGGGAAATCCCGACGAGCGACGCCATCATCGCGTCTTTCGATGTGGTTTCGGTGTCAAAAGACAACTGCTCCGCATCCATGAGCTTTTCGGCCAGCAATTTGCATGATTCTCGGTTCGCGATGAGTGTATAAGAAACCGCTTCCGAGTCGAATGATGACGACGCGCGATCGAACTCAGCTTCGTCCACTGATGAAAAAAGATCCGCCTGGATCGCTTCCGGAACCGGTGATGTTGCGGCTGCCGCTTTCGGCGAAGCTGTTTCTGCGGTCGAGGGCTCCGGACCGTCGAACAGGTGCTCGTGCTGTAAAACGCGAAGGGTCCGCTCATACAGACTGGTAAACTCAAGATCCGCAAAAAGACTCTCCAGCCTGGGATAATCAGGCGTGCGGCGACGAAAATCTTCCCACGTCAGATGCACCGGAACGTTGGTCAGAATGGTGACCAGTTTTTTGCTGAGCACAGCGTCTGACGCGTTGTTTTCCAGCCCCTCGCGCGCGCGTTTTCCCGTGACTTTGTCGACATTTTCAAGAAGCGTTTCTACCGAGCCATATTCGACGAGCAATTTGATGGCTGTTTTCTCTCCTATCCCGCGCACTCCGGGTACATTATCCGACGCATCTCCCATCAGCGCCAGCACATCGATAAACTGAATCGGTTCGAGGCCGTATTTTTCTCTGAATGTTTCCGGAGTCACCGGATTGAAAGCTTCACCGCGATATGCCGGGCGTAACATGGAAATGCGTTCGCTGAGCAGCTGCATGAAATCTTTGTCCGGCGAGACGATCACGATGTCGGCGCCATCTGCCTCGGCCTGCCGGGCCAGTGTTCCGATCACGTCGTCAGCCTCTACTCCTTCATATTCAACGACCGGAATATCCATCGCCATCACGACATCTTTGATGCGTGGGATATTGGCGACCAGGTCTTCGGGAGGAGGATCACGATGGGCTTTGTACTCAGCGTACATTTCATCACGAAAAGTACCCCCTTCACCAAGCACATCAAATACCACGGCCATATTTTCAATCGCATGATCCTCGATCAGTTTTACGAGTGCTGCGATAAAACCGTACGTTGCGGATGTGTTCTCTCCCCTGGAATTGATCAGTGGCCGATTGATAAATATGAAATGGGCGCGGTAGGCAAGAGCCATCGCATCCAGCAAATAAAGTGTCTTTCTTTTTTCGGGCATCCCATCGAGTCTTGAGTGCGTTGAAGCTATGAAATGGCGCTCTCAAAAACCGAATTCAGCGTGTTGAAACTGATCCTTTTTGATATTGACGGCACACTCCTGACATCGATCGGAACCGGTCGCAGGGCCTTAATGGAGGCGATACAAAGTGTTTGTGGCAGGTCGATCGCAGTCGACGGCGTGCAGTTTGCCGGGAGAACCGATCCCGCCATCATCCGGGATCTTATGGCTCGAAACGAGATCCAGAGCGACGAAGCCGAAAAGCTTCTTCCGGCGGTTCTTGAGGTGTATACCAGTACGCTAATGAACCTCTTGACCCCTTCATCCGTGCGGGTTTATCCAGGCGTAATGAACCTGGTGCGGAAACTTCATTCCTCGGAAGATCTGGTTCTCGGCCTACTGACAGGTAACCTCCGCGAGACAGCCTACCTGAAATTGCACGCCGCCGGCCTGGGTTCGTTTTTTCCATTCGGAGCTTTCGGAAGCGACCGGGAACTGCGTAACGATCTTCCGGAGGTTGCCGCAGAGCGAGCGACAGCGACAACGGGCCATATTTTCGCTCCTCACAAAACCATTGTGATCGGAGATACTCCTCTCGACTTTGAGTGTGCACGTGTGCACGGTGCCCGCTGCGTTGGAGTCAGTACAGGACCATACAGCCGAGACGAACTTGCCGAGCACGCGCCCGATCTGCTGATGGATGACTTCAGTGATCCGTCTGAGTTATATGCCTTTATCAGGGCCTGCTGAATTGGAATTGCCAAAACGTCCAGCGCGAAGGCACCGGGGTCCGGCAAGGCTCATTCCGGGCAGAGGAACGCCTCTGTACCTGATGTAGAAGAACATCGTCAAACAAATGACCGGCTACAGTGATTCGGATCTCGCCTTTCACTTGGCGGATTCACCTTAAATTAAGGACTGAAAAGTGTCTCACCAATGTGGGCACGGAGGGCATCCGCTATCGAAACTGTCCAATTCATTTTAGAGTTACGTCAGTGCTCTTGTCGAGTTGGTCGGCTACCGCGTCGAAAATCGAATCATTAAAACCTTCCCTTATTACGATGACACCATCGATCGTCTCTGCTTCATCTAATTGTTGTGTGCTTATAACTTCAAACCAAACTACCGGATCGAAAGTGATATGCGCGATTGCTGGCCGGTCCTCAATGAGAGTAATTGCATCCGCGTTTGCTTCAAATACTTCTCCGGAATTAAATTCGAAGCGAATCGGAGCCGACGTTGCATTACTTCTGGTATAAGTACCTTCTATTACAACCGTTGGCGTACTGTTGAAGTCCTGTAGTTCAACCCCAAGGTTAGCGCTCGTGTAGGTGCCCGACGGAATGAGTACGGACTTTAACGGTGGACTTGCAATCCCAGTTTCCAGATCGATCTCTGCAATCTGCTCGTGAGTGGTGCTGACGCTTTCTCCTGTTGATTGGTTTTCACCGTCGAAGACAATTTCCCTGATAGTAATCGTCCCGGAAGTGAACTCAAGGTTTTCAGCCAGGGCACCTTTCGAGAGAGTCGACGAACCCGGGTCCAACATGACCGAATAAACGATAGGCGTCATGCTATTTTCAGACGAATTCGAGTCGCATGCCGAGATGGAGATAAACATACCGGACAAGAGAACGGCCATGCTGACTCTATAAAAATAACGGCGCATTTAAATAAGGTGTCTATTGTAGAAATATCGCGATCCATCTAAGATCGGCATTGTGACTTTCCAACTTTAAAAAACGAAGATCCGGACCCGCCGTCAGAAATCCGCGTTTTTTACCGAGGCGAACAGCCTCTTCTTTGAACTCGTCTGTATAGGATCGTCGTTTTGTCATGAACGGTTTCCTCTATCGCTTGAACTGAAAAATAGAGCTTTTCTATCTGTCCGCTCCAACGGGGAAAGACCAATCGCCGGCGGTCGGCTGGATGATCGCCAAGCGGGAAAACGCGGTTCTCGCTCACGAACTGATAGAAGCCTCGTGCCAGCGGCAAGGAGTTGAAAGAAACGCGCTCACAATCCACTCGTGCCGTGGCTCCTGGATGACCTCAAAAACGGTAGCACAGATGCTTGTCGACCTGGAGATTGAAAAGTCGCTTTCAAGGCCACATGTATCGAATGACAATCCCATGCCGATGGTCCATCGCCAGCGGAGGCGCGGTTCAAAACGATGAGGTGCCGTCCAGATTACCCGAAGCGGTTCGGCTCGATTGAAGATGCAAGGGGCTGGGCACGATCGTTTTTTTCTTGGTACAACGATGAGTATTACCGTCTGCTTCCACCCCGTGTGGTTCATTACGGCGAGGCGGAAACCTGCCTCGAGGCGCGAACGCGTGTGCTCGCGGCTGCCTTTACGGCTCATCCGGAATGCTTTGTTCGGGGCACTCCGGAACTACCGCAACTACCTCGGGCCGTGTGGATCAACAAACTGATCGAAACGGATACAACTGGCGATCACACGCACGAGAACGAGGTCGTTCAACCGAGAAACAGACCAGAAACCGGAGATGAAAGTTCCGGATCAAACGAGATTCTGGTTCTGACACCCGGAATTAAACAACAAACGCTGCTGGAGGCGGCAAAGACAATAGTGAGTGCTTAAACTGATTTAAAAAGTGTCCCAAAGTTGTTGGCACATTCTGTTTCGCCATAAATCAATTCGGTAGTCCCGATACCGAGAAAGCCTCGTCGCCTCGAGTTCCCCATTTCAGAAATAGTGCAGGTACGACTACCATGTTTAGAAATGTGGACGTCAACAGACCACCCAGAATCACGATCGCCATGGGAGTTTGAATCTCCTTACCCGGTTCGCCGCCGCCGAGGGCCAGCGGAATGAGAGCAAGACCTGAGACAAGTGCGGTCATTAGAATCGGACTCAACCGCTCCATTGATCCTTGAATTATCGCTTCCTGCAATGATTTACCCTCTGCGAGTAGGTGATAGTAGTGGCTT